>NZ_BDCO01000003.1:600000-790156 GCF_001613545.1 Terrimicrobium sacchariphilum | reverse complement strand
AACCCGCGCGGGATCAATCGCAACGATGCGCTGATAAGTTTGGAAACTCATAGCAATCCGAGATCCTTTCCGAGCGTCGAGCGATAGAGCTGATAGACCCCCGCCCATTGCGCCTGGCTCAGTCGCGTGGGGAAGTAAAGCGCTGCCGCAAAAGTTGCCGTTGGCGGATTGACCACGCCGCCGATATAGATTTGCTGCCCTAAAATACCATTAGCTGACGTAGGAAACTTTTGCAGAAACTCGCCATCCTGGAAAAATTCATTGGAAGGGATCGCCCGATTTCCGGAGAGCGCGAGGAAATGATACTTGTCGTCCTTGTAGTAACCCGATCCCTTATTTATTCCGCCTTCCGATCCGTTACCGGAGAAGGTGAATGGGTTCGATGGTCCCGCGAATGACGAGTTTCCGTTGTTCTGACTGCCAAAGTGCAGAGAGTAAGAGCCGATGGTGGAAAATCCTCCGTAGTCTCCAAACAGGTTGTTTTGCAGGACGGTCGTGCTGGACGGAATCATGCAGACGACCGCGATGGACGCCGCCGCTGCATTCTGAATGGTACCGGTCGCGATATATTGCGCGTTCGCAGCCGTCATCGTTAATCCCCGGCCCCATGTCGGCCCATTAACCAGCGTGCCGTTCGTCGAGTACAGCCCGCCAACGGTATGTGCTACCGATCCCGTGCCAGCACATTGCCCCGGGAGAAATGTCCAGCCGGCGCACTGCTCCCAAAGGGCCAGCCCCTTCAGCCCGCGCACCCAGTCCGACATCACGCGCCGATCCGTCGCCCCGCTTCGCAGGCAATACGCCCGCGCGTCGGGGTCAATACCAGAAGACCGCCGCCAAGGCACCGACATTACCACCCCTCCTCGAGTTCGAGCACGATGCGGAACTTCAGCCCCGCCGCCGTGTGTGTCGGAGTTCCCTGCGTCACCCCGGCGAGATAGAGGGTTTCACCGACGATCGAGAATCGGATGTCACAATCAGCCTGGCCGAATCGGCATCCGCCGAGATCCTTGCTAGCCGTGGCAGTGACAAACCCGATGATATTCTCGGCGTTCGCATCCGTGATCGACGGAGCCGCGTTCACCGTTCCCAGGCTCACATCAGCCTTGAGAAAATAGAGGTCCATCGCAATACCCTGATCGTCCTTGTCGAGTACACCGATCGAAAGGATTCGGCCCCGGATCTTCTGCACGGCACTCTGGCCCGGGTTCGCGTAGTTTCCAATGTCGAGCACAGTTCGATCAAACAGGACATCGCCGGCGGCATAGGCCGAGGTGTCCAGAGTCGGGACAAGATCAACGATTATGGTTCGGAAGTTTTCAACGATCATGGCTGTAGGAGTGGTGCAATTTCCGCGAGAAGCCCGGGAAGGGTGTAGGGTGCGTCGGGAGGAGTCTGGCCGGAGGCATAGGCGAGTTGTGCCGCGTTGATCCATTCACGAGTTGCCGCGCATTTCTGAGGCAGCGGAACGCCCTGGGCTGAAAATTTCGCCGCGGTATCGAGAAGGTTAACTAGCGCTATGGCGTCGAACCCAAAAGCGGCCAGATGCTCAGAAACCGATTGTGAGCGAACCGGCGCGATATAAGCCGTTGTCTCGTTCGACTGCGCCCAGGCGGAATACATAACCCGCCACCCGCCGGAAACGTCTGGCCCATCGAGCGGAACGAGCACGGCTCCGGCCTCCACCGTCTGCACCTCGACAGCGGAGCGTTCAACGTTCGCGTACCTTGCGGAAGTGATCGTCATCCCTTGATCTCCTCCAGAAAGAGAGTTGATACCGCTGTAGCGCCAAGCAGCGTTGAGAGGGATGGCGTCGAGTTCAAGTAAATCGTCGTTCCCCCGCTGGCTCCGACGCGAACGCTATAGGTCACAGGGCTTGTTGTGGACGGGGAATCAATGTAGACAGCGGTACGATTCTCCTGGCGAGCATATAGCTCGAAACACGTCGAAAAGATTGCATTCGCAGCGCCGCTAAATAGTGCAGCAATCACGTCTGGATCTGTTCCTGACTGACGAGACAACTGCAAACTCCATGACACCTTGATTTTTGACGAGGAACTTGATGGCGTGATGGACGCAGAAATAACCTGTGTTCCTTCGGTGTTCTGCGGGATTGTCGCGTCAAGAGGTATGGCTGTTGAAAAGCTGGATGAGGCCGATACCGAGGCGGACACCGTTTGAATAAGAGATCCTGCTGGCGCTATTGCTCTCCACAATCCCGAGGCGCAAAGACTGGAATCCACGAAGCCGGAAGCGAACTTACCGCGCCCCGTGGAGTCAGCCGTAAAGATACCCGCTCCGATCTTCGCCAGCGTGAGGAACGCATCAGCCATTTTTGCCCGACCCGTCGCATCGGCAGAGAGAACTCCATCGGCGAGCTTAACCGTTGAAATGGACCCGTCAGCGATTCCGGGGACGGGATCAGTCCAGTTCCCGGCTGATGTGCCATTGGCTACCCAAAGCGAGGCGTTATCCAGCTGCACCCCAACCTGCCCGAGGAAATCAGGCTTTGCCGAAGCTCGATCAGAGTTCGTAAGCCAAGTCTTTGTGCCCTGCCCAAAAACCTGCTGCGTCAGGTTTAGCCACACCGCAAGCTGCGCCGGAGTGAATGTCCGTGGCTGAGAGTCGCCGCCGAATCCGATCACCGAATTTGCAACGGTCGTAAGGTCGTTCTTCGCCCCGTCGCTCTCGCGCACCTTCAGCGACCGCCCGACCGTTCGGGAGTTCTGCTGCGCCAACATGGTTGCCCGATCCAAGGCGCGTTCGTGGGACTTAGCCGGAAAGTCGGAGTTCTCCTCATAAACCGTCGTTTGAGTCATTGGCACCTGACGGAAAATTGTCACCTTGGAAGTGTTCGGAATCGCCGCGGTCGTGGTGAGACTTCCGCCCGCTTCAACCCCTGCCCCGGTCACGGCGTAATCGGTCCCGAGAGCTAGCGTGGTATCGACTCCCCCCGAGGTTGTGACAACGACGCGCAAATCCGTGTCATCGAAGAAATAAAACGGAACCGGGTACGGCGTGACGGTCGACGCATTGCCGCTGTACTGGATTCGCGATGTGTCGCTCTGCACGCTCATGGGTCAGTCAATACAACAGCTTTGCTTGACAGGCAAGATTTCTTAGGCATCGGCTATTTCCCGGCTGCGTTCTCTGTGACCCCGAACAGGTCTTTTGCCAGGTGGGAAAGCGAAGCTGCAGCCGCTATGTTGCTATTCAGCAAACCCATCCCGGAAAGGATCGCGTCCACGTCTCGAAAGACGTCTTTCGCTTCAAAGTCACCAGCGAGATAGTCGTCAATACGGCGTACGCTTCCGGTAGCTCGATCGAGACCGGAAAGAATGTCTCCCTCCGGCGTCCAGACGCCGAACGCCCGCAAGACCATTCCTTGCGCCTTGTCGCCAAGGAACGGGATGCCAGCCAGCGGGTCGGTTGCAGCCTTGAGCGCCAAGGTCTTCGGACTCCAGTTCTTCGCGTCGAAAATTTCCTCGTCATCATCGTTCCGGGCATCCGCCCAGGCGCTTCGAATAATGGCAGCCATGACGCTATTTGCGATCCAGACGGCGGTAATGACGCGCGCGGCCTCTGCTGCTGGACGGTTTGCCAGCGCATAGGCCATCAGTCCGAAGTTTTTGCGAGCGTCCGAGGCAAAGGCCCAAGCGAGACGTACTGCTGGATTTGTCGCCGTGTTCTCGAAAAGAGACCGCGCCCCAGGTCGTGTCGGCTGGGCAATACGATCCACGGAACGCTCTGCCGCCTCTCGTGCCGCCCGCTCGGCATCGGCTCCGGTCAATCCGGACTCATGCGCCCGTTTCAGTTGGTAATCATGGACAATGGCGTACGTTCCCGCCGTCATCAGTGCATCAGTTCCGCCGATCAACTGGCCGAGTTTGGAAACTGCATATCGCAAACGATTCGGCTTCTCGGCCTGGATGCCTTCGACGGCTTGCCGGACGACGGGCGGCATTTCCTTCAACCGCCTCTGGATGTAGTCGGAATTGAAGGCCGCCTTCCAATCAAGTTGCCCGGTGAAAAGCTTCCCGAGTCGAGAAAGATACGAGCCTGTTTGCATCTCCGCCAGTCCGGCGGCAAGCTGCGTCGACTGAACGGCGATTGTCCCGATGCGCCCGACGAGCGCCACGGATGCCGCCCGGTTCATCATCCGGCCCAACCCTTGATTGAGCGCCAGAAACGCCCCGGCGTCGCGTGTCCCTCCCTTTCCAAAGTAGTCGAGCCATCCGCGAAGGACTTTGACGGCTTGCTCGCCACTCGCCGCCTGGACGCTGTTGCCCACGTCGCGGTTATTAAGCAAGGCCGTCGCCTCGTTCACGAACTTGGCGTACGCAATCCAATGCTCCATCTGCTTCGTGTGCGAGATGTAGACTTGCAGGGCATCGCGGAAATCCGGCTCGGCCACCCTGCCGGATCGCGTCCGAAGACTTCCCGGCGTGGTTGATGCTGTGGACATCGTATTGCCAGTTACCGGGTCGATGGTCTGTCCTGCTTGAGCCTGCTGGGGAACTACCGTGATGGGCGAGTAATTCGCGTTCTTCGGCAAGTTGATTCCATTCAACTCCCGATAGACAGGGTTCAGGCGGGCATACTCGCCGGCGTACTGCTCGCTCAGGAACGCCCGCACCTCCCGGGCCTCGGGCGTCAACTGCTTCTCGATATTGTCGATGAAGTCTTGATTGTAGTGCCAGGCGCTCACCGGCTTCCCTGAGTCGTCGAGAAGGCCAATCATGTGCCGCCGTCCGTCTTCCTGCCTCCAAAGCAGCGTTGCCGTGATGGCTTCAAGCTGGCTCATATGGAGCGATTCTTTCCCGTTCGTCAGCGGGGCCGTAATTGACTTTTGCGCCATCTGCCAGCGAAGGCGTTCACCCTTGAAGCGATCCCCGGCCAGCTTGGTAAAGAGGTCTTCCAGAGCCACGGTCTTTTCCGTGATGGAGTCCTCTTTCGCGTGGGATGCCTCGCGCTCCATGTCGGCCAGCCGTTGCGCCTCGATCGACTTGTCGCCAAACACCCACTTGGAGACTTGCTCAAAGTTGAGAAGTCCGAGGAGCGAATCTTTCCATCGCCCTTTCAGGCTGTTGTTTTCGAGCGCCTTTGCATCACGCTCCGGGGCCGTTCCGGCTTTCCCGGTGTCGGTGATAAGCTGCTGCCGGATGGCTTGCCTCCGCTCGCGCTCCTGGATCTTCTGTTCCTTGAACGCCCGATAGCCGCGGTCCCAAATCTCGGTTGCGCTGGCGACTGCCGCCGCCCGGCGCTCCGCATCGGCCTGCTTCCAACTAGCGACCAGAGGCACAAGCCCGATTTCCATCTGCGCATGGGCCTCTTCTTCTGGCGTCATCTCGCCCTTGGCAATCTGTGCCTCCAATGCCGTGACGTGCGCCTCTGCCCGGTCGATCGTCCAGTCCATCGCATCGCGCAGCGTGTCAAATAGCGCGTGCAGGTCTGCTCCTGCTTTGCCTTCCCGCTTCTGGCCTGACTGGTTCTTGGCTGGCTTGGATCGCTCCATCAGCTTTGCCATCTTCGATCCGTACTCGCGCTTCAAAGACCGCTCCAACTCGGTTCCGATCATCTCCACGCGCTTTGTGAAAAAGTCAGCCAAGGCCTTTTCGCCATTGCCGATTTTCGAGAGCACGGCGAACCCTCCGACTTTCCCGCGTATCTCCGGAGGAAAGACGGAAAGCAATGCGTCGAGTTCTCCGATGGATCGAATCAAGCGCTCCCGGCTGACCTTCTCCGCTCCAGCGTTTGACCACTTCATGCCTTCGATCGCGACTTGGTTCTCGTCCCGCAGCGCCATCAGTTTTTCCCGTGCCCGCTCAAAGAGACCGATTCGCCCATCAGGGCTCTTCATGTGCTTTTCGAGCGCATCGGCAACCATCTTGTCATGCAGTGCCGGATCAAGCTTGCGCGCTTCGAATCCGGTCACGTCCTCGGGAGGATTGATATTCGAAAGCTGCTCCGGAGGCTTACCGGGAATCCCGTCGAGTTCCTTCTCGATACGCTCGAGCATGGTCTTTGTCTCCTGCCCGAAGTCGCCCCGGAACGCGCCAGGTACCGCCCGCTTGATCTCCGCGATCGCTCCCCGCACCCATGCCGCCAACTGCTGAATGAGCCGGTCGAGGACGTTCGCCTGCACCTCCTCGTTTATCCCCCCCTGCCGCTTCATCTGCACAAGTTGGCGGATGAATTCACCAACGAACTTCACTTGCAGCCCTTGCCCTTCGATCTCGGAGAGAATCCCTCGCCAGTCCGCCCCGGATTTCACCGGCTGGGAAAGCTCGGAAAAATAGAGGTGATACGACGCTTGCACCGCCTTGCTGAGTTGCTCTTTCAGCGCATCGGGCGCGGCGTCGATCGTGCCGCGGATGTCGTCGAAAACCGCCTTATGCTTTGCGTCGAAGTACTCGGAAAACGCCCCGGGCTTTCCAGCGGCCTCCCATTGACGCTTGGTTGCCGCGTAGTCCGCGGCGTGAATCAACTCCTCGCCGAAAATGGCGCGGGTGTGCATCCCGGGTTCCACCCCGGCTTTGATGGCCTGCCCTTCCCGGCCTACAATGTCGGTTCCGTCGTACTGGAGAACAAGTCGATCCCCTCGGGCAATTCCGGCTCGGGTCGTGGGGCCGGCATGAATCTCGAATCCGAGTGATCGAAAGGCGTCGGCAACCCGAGACGCTTCGCCTCGCGCCGGGCCAATTCCCGATCCAGAGCCTTCCAGGTCAATTCCCGGCCGCGTCTGCAACCCGCTTCGTGAATTATCTCCGGAGGCTCCATTTGTCCCATCAGTAGCACCGCCATTCTCGCCAAACAAGGCGATTTCTCCCGCCTGCTTCCCGGCGCCTAGCTGTCCTTCGTCCGACTGCGCGGCCTGCTTATCGGCTGTTAGGCGGTCAAATTCAGCTTGGCGCGCGGCATCAATGTAAGCCTGTTCGGCGGCGGTTTGGTCAGCCGTCTCAAAATCAAGATTCCCATCAGCTCCGGTTACGCGCCAGACCCGCGAGCCATCCGCCTTGGTGATAGCCTCCATCGTCGGCTTGCTAGGGTCGTTCTGATCTTGCTCGACCTTGCCGCCAACCTCGTTTGCCTGCTTGCGCCCGGCGGCGATGTTCTCGGGCGTGCGCTTTGCCATTTCCTCACGAATCGCCGTGTCAAACTGCTCCGGAGTCGTCGCCGCCTTGATCCTCGCGGCCTGCTCCTCGGAGAACCCCCAGAACTTCAAAGCCGAATCAATTTCCTGAGTCGGGTTCTTGAAGTCCGCCACCGACGCAAACCCGGCGCCGATGAGAGCCAGCCAGCCAGTTGCCGCCATCGTGGCAGGGATGTCCCGAATGTACTTATCGAGTTCCTCACCGGCATTCTTCGGTGTCATGTCGGTTCGCATCGAGGCCGCGATCGTCTCGAGCACGGGAGCAATTCCGTTTTGAGCGAGTTCCTGCGCCGTCTGTTCAGCCCAGATTTTCCCACCCGTCGCGAGCGTCTTCCTCCATCCGTTCACCTGGACATGCTGCGCCAATCCAGCGAGCGCCGGAATCCGGTCAAGCTGCACCTTGTCAATGAGCGCATTCCCCGCGGCTTCCACGGAGGAAAGCGCCCAGGCTGCGGAATGATCCATGTCGGGATTCTCAACAAGCAGGCGGTTGTATTCGTCGGACTGATAAGCCGCGAATCCGAGCATCAGCCCGGCTCCCGGTACCGCCGTTGCCGCCAGGTATCCGGTTGACCCCGCGAGTCCGTACGCGCCTTGCTCGACTGCGCCGAGGAATGTTCCCGGCTTCGCGACCATCTTGATTGGATCGATCCGATTCTTCGCCAAGTCGTTAAGCTCTCGGACGGCCTGAAGCACTGGAAGCTTGCTTTCCAATTCCTTTGCAAAGGCCTCGCTATCGCTGGCGCTGAGCTCACCGGCCAAGGCCTTTTTCCCGCGATCGCTCGAAGCAAGCTGCTGTGTCGCATAGTCTCCGAGGATCTTCGATTTCACCTCTGATCCCGGGTCCCGCAGATATGCGGCCATCTGTCGTATTGCCGCCTCCTGCCCGTTCAGTTCGAAATTCCCCACAAATCCGAAGCTCCTTGAGACGGACTCGCCGAGGTTCTTTGCCACTTGAGCAAACGCCCCGCGGTCAACCCCGTTCGCCTCGGCCGCGATCGCTGCATAAGCGAAGACTTTTTGCCGTGCATCGCGCGGCATCGTGGCAATCCGTTCACCGAGTCTCGCGACATCTTGATCCCCGGCCTTCCCCTGTGTGACGGCGGTAAGCGTGTTCCACACATCCGCTGCGGGCTCCCGGTATTTCTCGATGTCCGCCAGAGTCCCCCGGTACGACTTGAAAGCCTCGGTCAAAAACGGGGATTCGTTCTTGTCGTCAATCAGCTTCCGGTTGGCATCCGCCCATTGACGGAATGCCGGGGCCAGCTTCGTCTGTCGACCGTCGAGCGCATCTTGCAAAGCCTGCGCCGTGGCCTTCATTTGAAGGTCACGCACCGCCCCTTCGCGTGCAATCTTCGTCTCGTACTCTCCCTTCACGATGTCGAAGAATTCGCCATCGCTGACCGTCTTTTTCCCGGTGACTTTTTGCGCGTAGGCGTCCCGCAACACAGGGTATTCCGTGCCCGAGATGTCCCGCCCCTCACGGAATGACAGAAACGCCCGATTGCTAGCCCCGATAATGATCGGCTCCGGGGATGGGTTCAGCTTCTCCGCCTGATGCAAGGCCGGGTCGGACTGCTGCTGCCTCAGATACTCGGGATTCGTAAAGAGGCTCTGGAAATGGTTCTCCTGCGCGTCTCGTGCCTCCTGATCCTTGGCCTTTCGCCATTCGGCTAGGTCGGCTCGGATTTTGAGTTGATCGGCAGGCGATGCCGTTTTGTAACGGTCGACGAGTCCAGTTACTTCGAGGTCAGAAATCATTTGATGAGTTGGTCAGGGTCCGCGTTCGTCGGGTCAGGCTCGGGAAGCTGCAGCACGGAATCCGCCTGCTTCTTCAGGTCTTCCAAGGTCGGCGGCGGGTTTGAGCGGAAACGCGACTCGCTCATGCCATTGGCGGCGCTGCTCGCCCAATCTCCCAGGGTATTCAGGAGCGATCCCGTCCACGCGCTTTTGACCCGGGCAGCGGCGCCGTCCTTGAGTCGTGCGCCCATGATGGAGTTTAGCTGCTTCTGCGCCTCGTCGGGGTTCGCCCTCGGGTTGTCTCGCAGCCATGCGCGCATTTGCTCTTTGTAGGTTTCGGCGTCCGTCCAGAGGGCGGCATTCTTCGCCTTGTCGACGACCTTCCCTTTCTTGTCCTTGCCGGTGTCTCCGAGTACTCCATCGTCAGCGAGCTTGTCGATAAACGACATGAGAGAGGCAGAGTACTTCTGCTCCGGCGTCTTCGTCTTTCCATCCCGTGAAGCGTTCCAGTTCTGGAAAAGACGGCTGGAGAAAGCGCCCTGCAGCCGCTTCGGAATGGTCGTTTCGATTCGGGTTTGCAGGCTGTTCAACTCGTCCGCTCCCTTCGGGGTCGAGAAGTCGGCATTTTCAATATCGGTGTTGAGCTTCGTAGCCGTCTCGGAGTCGTATTGAATCTCCGTGAACATCGCTTTGGTAAGGCTCTTGATTTCCGTCTCCCCGAGGTTGCCCGCTGCGCGCTTGCGAAGATCCGCCTCGCTGGTGATCTCGCCAGCGAGGATGGCGTCATGCAGACCCTTGCGGGTGTCGACCTGGACGCCTTCCCACTGCGATTTCGCCCGGGACGCCCAAAGCCGGGCTTGTTCCGGGGTCTGGATGTCGCCATCGGGCTTTCCCTCCTTGGCGACTCGGGCCGTGTACTCGGCGAATCCTTTCGGGTCGATGTTCAGCCACTGGTACAGCCTCGAGTCCCGCGCCTGCTGCTCGGCAGAGAATTGCTCGTTCTGAAACTCGGTGTCCGTGATGAAACCAGCGTCTTTCGCCTTCCCGAGCCGTCCGAATCCGCTCTCGTAATTCCCCGACACGAAGTCACGGCGAGCCGCCGACAAGATCGCCTCTCGGCCATCAGAAAACGCCCTCTTGCTTCCATCGACCGCGAATTGATTCCGCGTCGCGGCCTCCCGGCGCACCATGTCCGCCTCAAATTTCGCCCGGGCCTCGGGTGATGCGGTATCGAGGAGGGCGGAAAAGTTCTTCTGACGCTCCTGAAAGGCTTTGGTGAACGTCGGCTCCCATTGATCGCCAGGCAGGTTCGCCGTCTGCTTAGTCACATCCGCCGTGAGATTGTACCATTCTGCATCAATCTGGGCGTCTATGGTCAAATCCTGCGCCTTCTGGCGCCGTTCCGCCCAGTCATTCAATACGCCTGCCACCTTCCCTCCTGCCCCGGCCACCGCTGCCCCGACCGATGCCATCGCCTGCGCCGTTCCGGAGAAGGCCTGCGGGTTGATTGTCGATTGGATCAGGCTCCCGGCGGATGAAGTAATATCCGGCGCCGCCCCGGGACCTCGGGAGGTGACGGGATTGCCTCCGGCCTGCGGGGCGTTGGGAATCTCAGCTATAGGTACGCGCGCCATGGGTCAGTCAATACACGGGATGAGATTGATTTTCCAGCCTTGCTTTTTGACGCAACATTGCTTAGGCCGTCCGGCATGAAGCTTTTCCTTTCGCTCGTTTTGGCTCTGGCCTTCGTGGGGTGTTCCACTATGACCGGGAAGGAGAAAGCCCTTGAAGCTGCGCGAACGATGTCTCCTCAACAGAGAGAGACGTACTACAAGACGCTTTATTCTCAGGGAGTCATCAACGAGTCCGAGTATAAGGATTGGTCGACCGCGAACGCCCGTATCATAGCTCTTCAAAAGCAAGAAGCAGCCGAGTGGGCTGCAATGACCCCATACGAGCGAAAAATGGTGAAGCTGAAAGAGCAAGAGCTTGCCTTGCAACAGGCAGAACTTGACCAGATGCAACGTGATTCGATGATGGCTGGTGTTCGTCATTCGACCGGAGAAGCGGCAACGTTCGCTCGGTCGAACGCGGAGAACCTGAACAATTCAGCCAACGCGCAGACCATCGCAAACGCGGCTAGGTAACGCGGATTGCCTTTCGCACCGGAGCCAGCGGATTATACCGCCCTCCCGGCGTTGTCTTCGTAAATTGCGACCAGTCAGTTCCCCCAACTTGGCTGGCCATCGATGAGAACCCGCTTAGAAGCGTTCCATAAGCCGCCGTTCGCGTGGCCGATGACTCGCTCAGTCCGGCAGACCGGGTAAGGGCCGCCTGATCGAGATTGAGCGACAACCCGACCTTGGCGAGCTTGCCCTCGTAGTCGGCAATATGAGTATCAATCAGGTCGAAGGCGGATTGATACCGCTCCTGCTTCGCAGCCTCCCGGTATTGCTGCGCCTGCACGTCGGACTGCCATTTCGAATCCTGTACGGCCAATTCCAGCCGTCCGGCAGATTCCGCCAGGGCGATGATAGGCGATCCCTCGGTTGTGACACCAGACGCTGACACGGCCGCTCGCTGCGTGGCCAAGGCGGCGTCATTCTGCTCCCGCATCCGTCGAGCGGCCTCCCGGGCCTGAGTGTTGATCGCGTCGGCCTGCGCCTCGTAGGTCAGCGCATTCTCCTGCTTGGCCTTGTAGCCAGCCATCGCATAGGCCTTTTTGTACTTCGCCTGCTGCTGGCCGATCTTCGCCTGAATCTGCGCGTTCCGCTTCTGGATAGCGTAATTCTGGTTCGTGATAGCCGCCTGCTGTGAAGCCTGATCCTGAGCCGCAAAATAGCTCATCCCGGTTCCGACACCCGTCGCCGCCACGCTCACAACGGTTGTTCCGATCGCAGTCCACATCATCGACATATCAGCATCCTCCTAAAAAGCGGTTCCTTGGCGCATCCGTCACCCCGAGCACGATCTTCATGGGGTCGGTTTCTTTGGTGACGTGGTACGTGGTCCAAATGGTGTTCTCGTGCGCGTAGAGCATCCGCCGGGTTCCTGGCTTCGTGATGCCGGTATAAGGAGCCTTCAGCCGGGTCACTCCGCCCCCGGGCGTGACTACGGAAATATCCCCCATGGAAATCGTGAAAGGGTGCTCCGTCTGGTGAACCCTCGAGGTAAGCAGCGTCCCGGCCGGGATGAAGATTTCCCGGATGTACATGCCAGGCACAAACCGATGTTTGAGAGGCATCAGTTCCTCAGCCTTCGCAGACTCTGGATGAAGAGAGATCTCCGCCTCGATCGCGTCAAAGGCTTCTTCGTTCTGAAACGTGAAAGGCACGATCGCTTCCCCGGTGCGCGGAGTGTCGATGTCGAACAGCTTCCCCATCCGCTTCGCCTCGCCGCGGAAAAGCTCGACGAGTTCAAAGCGGGCTTCCGGGTACGGGTTTTCCGGTACCTCGATCAGGTTTTCCATCTTGGCCACGGGAGAGCGGTTGTTGATGTAGAACCACGCGCAAGCGACCTCCCGCCCTCCGTAGGTGCAAAACACCCCGTAGTCAGTCAATGCACCCTTGGCGATAGGTTCGATACCGGCAGCAAGACACCACGCCTCGATGATCGGGTAATCATTGGGCGTGTACCTGCGCAGTTCAACGTTCGGAATTACCTCACTCTGCATAAGCATCCCACTTTGCGGTCAGGGCCAGCACCGTCAGCGGTAACGGCTGTTCCTGCCTGATAACGATGTCTGCCGCCCGCGAATAGTCCGCCCCGGTCACAAGGTCTTTGTCACCCGTGAAAACCGGCGGACTGTCGTCCATCTGATCCCCGGTCGCCCGGGAGAGAATTGGCCAGAACTTTACGCCATTGGTTGAGTACTGCCCGCCAAGCGATTTGAGAAAGGACGCGAGGATCTGATGCACCCGCTTTTTGACGCCACGGCTGGCCCATGCCTGCATCTCAAGCTTCATCGGCTTGAGCGTCGACGTATACGGCAGGCCGACGAGGACGGTTTCCGCCGGTGCCTGGAGTGTGATTGCCCCGCCCGATACCGTGCGCTCTGGCGATACGGCGCCATCGGCCAGGATGTCGACCGTATGCCCCTCGAGGTGAGAAAGCCCGCTGACGCTCGCGCTCTTGGGAGAGTTCGTCACCCTGACCGCGCAATCGAGATACCACCAGTTTGCCTTGTCCTCGTTCTCGAAGACCTCGCGGAAGTCCGTGCGGAAGCGTTCAATATAGCGCACAGGTTGCCCGTTGACGGTTCTTTTGACGGAAAGCCACACTTCATCCCCGCCGCTCGCCCCGTACGTCGTGGCCACGCTCTCAAACTCGCCGTCCGTGGTGTGCCGGTGCCAGCCCACGACGTTCTGCAATCGCTCGTAGGTCAGCCCGACAAGCTGCCCTGCCCCGGTGATGGTCCAGTAAATGGCGTCCGGCTGCTGCTGAAACGCAGCCTCGAGGATGCCCCCCTTGGTGACATGCTCCGACAAAAGCGTCAGGTCTTGGGCAACGAGGCTCTCGGTCTGGTTCGAGTACAGAAGCTCCCTCACCTTGCGCCCCTGCCGCTGGACGAAAAGCACCACGTCATTAACGATCAGGGCGCGGAGCGACTTCGAGCCATAGCTCGACTCTTTCGAGGCCTTGACGTTTGTCGGCGTGATTGCTGAGTTGCTGTCCGTGCTGCCGAGGGTCCACTCGTCGCCGGCGGTTCCGATCACCAAAGACGCCTGGGAAATCATCCATTGAATCGGATTCGATTCCTGAGCGGATAGAGTGAAGAAAAGTCCCGAGTCATCCAGCGCGGAGAGCCGGAAGTTTTCAAAGTCGTCGATGACGCTACCCCAGAGGGACTGAGGCCGGTTCTTCGTCCCCGCGAAATAGAGCCGCTGGTCATGCAGGGCGACCGTGCGGGGGAAGCCTTGCTTTATCGACCATGCCCCTTCGTTCCAAATCTTTGTTGCGCTGGTACCGGCCAGGGAGTTGATGACATCTGCCGTCGCGTGCGTGGCGTCCGTAATCGCAGTGATTTTGACTACTCCATATTCCCGGGCATCGACCGCCTCGAGCCGTGCCGATCCGGTGCCGGATGTGAAGACCATCTTCATTCGAAGAAGCGCCTCCTTGCTCTCTTTCCCCGAGGCCGTGACATTTCGATTGCTGGCCCCGTTGAAGGTACGGAAAACCTCCCAACTTGTGCCACCGTCGAGACTCCGCTCAAGCTGCACCGTTCCCGACCATGTTCCGTAAGTGGTAAGTTCCCAGGTCCCGAGAATCGCGATACTGCTGGACGTGTTGTTTCCACTGAGGTCCAACGTCACCGCGGCATTCGCCCGGGCGTGCGCAATCTGCCAATATGCCCCGACGTGGCCGCCATCAAACAAAGCGGCCGAGGCTGTAAGGGTGATTCCCGTTCCCGTCGTCGCGCTCGGGGTGATCGTCGTCGCCTCCGTGTTCTCGTCAAGGAAGGTGGGCCAGTCCCAGGCGACGGGTGCAAAGGTCCAGTCGGTATCCGCCTTGCGCGTGAGCTTCATTGGCTCATGCGAGGGATGAGTGAAATACATCACGTCGTTGATCTGGATGTATTGCAGGTCGCGGAGCTCGCTCTCGAGATACGGCGTCGACACCTCCAGCGGCGAGCCTCCGGAAGTCACCTGCACCCCGTTGGAAAAGAAGCGGATGTATTGCTCCCCGAACTCGAGGACAAAGCGGGTTGTGATCGAGAAGTTAAACCCGATGAGGCGGCAGCGCTTTGTGGAGAGCTTCGCGGGCGCAATGAACTCGGTGCCAGGTCGCCGGTAGACTCCGCCATACGGCATGATGATGAAATTCTCGAGCGTCCGGCATCCTGCCGCGTACTTCTCGAAGTCGCTGCGGGCATCCAGATACGGCGAAATCTCGCCCGCGTTGAAGCTGGGAATGAGCTGATACGCCATGGCCCTTAGCCTCCGAAACGAGCACGCACGAAGCGGCTATTCGCCCAGGGCAATTTCACCTTGGATTTCCCCTCGGCGGCATCCTTGCGCACCGCGAGCGGCTTTGTAATCCGCTCGTACTCGGCCATAAGGCGTTCAACCTCGGAAGAGGAACCGCTCAGCGGCTTTGCCAGGCGGGTTGCAATCTTCAGCGCAAGGGCTTCAACGAAGAGCGGCGGGAAGAGCGTGGCATCCTCGACCCTGCGGATGTAGCGAACCTGCGCCGTCTCATCATTCGTGAGCATTTTGCCGCCCTCAATCTCGTACCGGGAATCCGGCTGATAAACCTCGTATCCGTTCAGTTGCAGGATGCGCAGACAGTCGGCAGGCAGTTGATACTGGTACGCCCATCCGAAAACAGGCGATTCCGCCAGCTGGGAAAGAGTCTGGCGCCGAATGGCAAAATTCCACGCGTGACTCTGCGTGACCTCATCGCGCGTCTGCTCGTAGAACTGTTTGCACAGGGCGGCAGACGGCGAATCGTCATCCAGAGACATGATTTCCGCCTTGCCGAGATGGGCCAAGGCCAGATTGCAAATAGAAGGCTGGGATGCCATGGCTGATTACCGCCTCCCCGGCCATGAGTAAACCGGGAAGGCGGGGTATCAACCAACCGCCAATCGGGCGTTAGGGAAGGATGTAAGCGATCGAGAAGCGGATCAGCTTGCCCGCCGTAACGTTCCCGCTGGTAAGGGCCACGGTCGCCTTGATGGTGTTCGTGGTCTTCGTTACGGGCGTACGGACCAGCACTGCGGTTGTATTGACAGCAGTAACCGCACGTGCTCCAGCGCTGGTCAGGTCAATGCTGGTCGCAGAGTAGCGATCATCGTCCTCCGCATCGCCGATCTTCGCGATCGCCGCGCCGGTGCCGCCAGAGGCTTCATTCGCCACCCAGGAGCGTTCCGGAAGCACGATTGCGCCGATCGGGAGTTGAACGATGTCGATGATATCGCCAGCCGCCAAACCCGCCGTTGTGGTGTAGACAGCTTCCGCAATGCGGATGTCTCCCGACACCTTGTTACTGTCGCCGCGATCTCGCACGCTATTCGAGCTCTGCGAGGTCGCCACATCTGTTTTAACAGTTGCCATATTTCAGGGTTCCTTTCTCCTTTGAGGGTTATACAGACTCGTCGCAGTAGATCACTCCGACCTTCTTTTCCTCATCGCGCGTGGCCCCGAGGAGGCCGACCGATCGAATCTGCAAGCAGTGCGACTGCGTAGGCAGAATGTCCATGTGGGACTGCTTTCCGCTGTCCGACAGTTTGATTCCGCGACGGCTCCAAAAGACAACGGACCGGATATTCCCAGACTTCGGAACGATGTCGCTGGACACCCGCTTGAACTCGAAGCCGAGGAACTTGTTCAGAGTTCCATCAACGAGAGCCTGGACGATGTTGTAGTCCTTGCTGGTTACTTCGGTGTACCGAAGCAGGTCCTCGATTTGAGCGGAGGTGACGGCGATGGTTCGCTGTTCATCATCCGGAACCTCGTTGTCATCGAGGATGCGCTTCGCACGGCGTAGCTTATCAAGGGTGAGTCCGCTGTTTGCGGCGCTGCCGGTCCGAACGAAGTCAACTGCGATCGTCTGCGAGGCTGGCAGCGTGATCGGGGTCATTCCGATTTCGCCAGTATAGGCAGTACCTACAGCGGCTTCGAGGATGATCTGATCGGCGAGACGCCCATAAGCGGCGGAATGCTCAACCAGAACGTCGCTGTCCGGCTTCGAGACATCTCCGAGAAACTTCTCGTCCCATTCGTCCTCGTAGTGAGCGGCATCGAACGGGTACGGGCGAAGCCACCGCTTGCTCGTGGTGATGTCTTGGATTCGCGTTGCTCCAGCCCGCTCTGTGATGCGCTGAAACTGGACGCCTCCGATTTTGCTGTACGACTTTTCCTTGCCTTCGACCGTATCGAAGGCGACTTGCCCCTTGAGCCTGGAAATCATCTGTGACGACAGATGTTCCCAGTTCGTCGCATACGCGGTCACGTAGTGCTCAGGGATGCTTCTGAGTGCATTGGACATAAAAAAAGTTCTCCTTTTGAGTTTTGAAGTGAGGTTCGCCCCTTCGGCACCTGGATTATCTGCAACCGTGCAGGTCCCAGCTTTCGGGTTTGGGGCGGGCTTCAAAGAAGTTGTCCGCGCAGTCTTCTTAGAACATGGACTAGGTAATACGTCAACGCAAAAGAAAGGCCCGGCCTAGGATTCATCCAAAGCCGGGCCAGCTATGCCAAGCAATCCTATCCCTGTTTATACAGGCTCAAGACGAGCGCGTGCGTATCCTTATCACCATCGTGATACGCCTTGTACTTCGGGTGCTCCGGGTTCGTTTGGATCTCTCGAGCCTCAGCCGCGCCACCCTTTCCACCGCCCGCACCAGAACCGCCAGGGTTCACAAACTGATCGTCGCTGATCTTCTTTGCGAGGTTCACAAATGCCATGACGGTTTGCGGGTCGGTGAATCCAGGTAGAGTCTTCGCGTCCACTCCGGCAACCTTCGCCGCCGAGAGAGCGAGTTTGATATTAGCATCATACTCCCCTCCCCACTGCTCGCGGAGGTATTTTGTTCCCTCCTCAAGCTGCGCCTTGGCGACAGCCTCCGTTGCCGTCTGCTGTAGCGACATATTCGCTCCAATGATGTCACGCAAAGCGGCCTCCGAGACATTGTGACGGTGCGCGGCCTCGAGTACTGGCTTCAGCGCCTCGTCAGCGGGCCAGGTGAAACCTTCGGGCAACTGCTCTGGCTTCACGTTGTACTTATCCGGGGCCTCGGGAATCCCCGCGGCCTTGCGGTATGCCGCCACCTCTTCGGGCTTGGCGTCCTTCCCAGGAACAAAGACACCCTTCGCCCCGAGGGTTTTCTCGAGCTCGCGATACCCCTTTGCCAAATCGGGGACCGTCTTGAACTTTCCGAGACCGTCGCGAGCGTCGCCGAATTCCTCCGGCAGTCGCGACGTCCAACCATCCGCGAAAGCTCCGTCAGCGCCAACCCAAGGCGTCGCTTCCGCCTGCTGCTGTTGCCCCTCGCCGCCAGAAAGGAGCGTTGCCGCCGGAGCGCTGCTGCCTCCGCCGGGAGCGCCATCGCCTTCGAAGAACATCATTCCATGTAGTCGCTTCATGGCTTAGTTCACCCCCCTGTGATGGTAGCGCTTGGCGAACTCCTCGGCGGAATGATTCGCGCGGAACCACTCGATATATGCCGGCGTCAGGTCGCCATACTGAGGATCTTTGACCGGCTCGGGTGATCCGGGAGCCTGCGGAAGAGTCGCGGGCGGCTCGCCCTGGAGAACCGGAGCGGGATCAACGAACGACGCAAATGCGCCCCCCTGCTCCTTGTCGAACTTGCCCACGTCCTCACCGTCGATCCAGACAACATCGTCCTTGATTTCGATTCGGTGAAGATTTCCGGTCGCGTCCGTGTAGAACACCGGAAATTCCGGTTTCCACCGCTCGGGTTGAGAAGCTGTCGCAGCGTTGGCAACGGACTGCGTAACCTCCTCCGGTGGCTTCTCCGCGATCGGCTTGCCGGATTCACCAGCGAGGAAATCCTCGACCGCCCGTTTCTTCGTCCAATGCAGGCCAGCGGCGGGAACAAATATGCCCCCGTCTCCGATGGTACCCACGTTCTCGCCATCACGAATGACGGCACCGTCCTTGATTTCAATGCTCATGGCTTTGTTACAGTTATGGTTGGTTCTTCGATGTTGGCGTCACCCTTTACGGTTGCCGCCGAAAGTCCTTTGAGGTGCAGCACTACAGCCCTCGCCCCATCGGCCAGCGCCGCCGTGATCGGGTCATATGCGTAAACGTCGGCACCGGAACGAACCGGGGTGAATACCCGCTCGTTAACGCGGAATGTCTCCTCGAGGTGCGCCATCAATACGCGCCCGTCCTCGCTTTCGAGAACGCGCCGCGCGGCATTCACCAGCCGTTGCCGCTCGCGGGCGCGCTCAATTCCTCGTTGCTTGGCTGCTTCGCTCATGCCTGCTGTTGTTGGACAGCCTGACCAGCCAGGCTATCGGGTTTGACGCTCCCCGCCTTTTGGGCGACCTCGGCCGCGGCGAGAGCCTGCTGTTGCGCCGCAGCTGCCTGTTGCGCTTCCGCCCGGGCTTTACGTATTGACTCCACCTTTTCGGCAGGCAAAAGCCAGTCAGCCGGGAGACCGTCATTGCGCGCCCCGTCGCGCGTGATGCGGTCAACGTCGTAGTGGTCGAGCACTTCGGGCCGGAACTGAGCCAGCATAATGCTCCCTTCCATAGAGCGGCTTGCGGCGAGGTTGGCTTGTGCCTTCATGGCGAGCGCCACCCGGGAGTTATAGGAAATCTCCGGTTCAGCCAGGTACGCCACGCCGTCAGGGCCTTGCTCGACCATCCCCGCTGGCGGAGGCGGGAACATGCCGCCTCGAAGGTGAATGTTAAACACGCAACGAAGGAGGGGCGTCAAAAGCTCCGTGGTCTTGCGGGTAAAGGCCGGGGTGAACTGGTTCAGCTTCTCCGCGCTCCGCTCCGCAACCTCTCGTGCCGTCATCTGCCGCTCGATCTGTGAGAACATGTTGAAGAGCGGCACGTGGTAGGCGCGTTCGATCGCATCCTGTTTCCGCTTCTCGCGCTCGAGGCCGATATTGTAGTCACCAGAGGCCGCCCATTCGCGCGGTATCGCCTGCGGGTTGGACGGGTCAAAGAACGTCACGCCGGACGCGCCGAGGTCCATCTCCCCTTCCATGTCGCCCGGGGCGAGGATGCGCGGCCACGCCTTAACCTCAGCCAAGGCATCCATGCTCTTGACGAGTTCATTCAACTGCCGCGCCTCGGGCAATGCCATCCACGACGGAGAGATTCCCCATACCTCCGATCCCCACCTGGCATGACGGGTTGCAAAAAATGGCTTCTCGTCGAACCCTCCGACCGAAACGACATGACGGCTATCGGTCTCGATGTACACCGAGGCGAAAGCCTTGTTTTTGCCGTCCATCTTGCCGGGTTCACGTTCGGACGCCCTGCGCGGATAGACGGCATGGAGAAAGCAATGCTCTTGTTCGCACCCCTTTCCAGTCTCACGGATCTTCGCCAGTTCTTTCCGCAGCTTCTCGCTCAGTCGCTCCTCTCCGAACCTGTCCGCCGCCTGCTCCGCCGTAAGCTTGAGTTCGCGAAAGAGCGTATTGACGAGCCTCTCGTCGTCCTCGGCGATGCAGTAGGAGCCGATTTGAAGCGCCTGGAAGTTCAGGGCCGCGCTCTTGCCCGGGAGAGCAATCAGCGTCCCGGTACCGAACCCTCCATCGTCAAAGTAAAGCTCGTGAATCTCGGAGTAGAAATTCGAATTCGCGAGGTTGCGTTGAACGATCTCGGTACAGCGCTGGAGCCACTGCGACACTTCATCATCGCTTTCCCGGGAGGCCGGAGGCGAGAAGCTAAACCACTGCCCGTCAGCGGGCGTCATATAGGCCAGCATCCCATTTGCTAGCGTCTGGTTGGCATAGACCGCCGTCGTGTCGAAAAGCTGCGCGGTATCATTGGCGGCGCCGGTCGAGCTCCGGTTGATCTGCGCCTTACGCGGCATGACGTAGTCCGCGATCCTTTGCCAATAGCCGTCCCAGGTGGAACGCTTCGCCTTCATCGAATCCCACCGGGCGAGGATCGGCTTTGCGTCAATGGAGGGCGTTGCCATTAGCCGAGGAGGTTTTTCTTGCCGGAGCTCGCGGGCTGGAATCCGCCCGTTTCACCGGCAATGAGAGTTGCCCGCACACCCTTGCGGCTTGCCGCCTGCTGGCGCTGATCGCTCGCCGCCTGCTGCACCTCTGCATTAGTCGCGGTGGGCGGCGGGGGAATCGGGTCCGCCTTCGGGGGATCGGGAATGACGATATTCGGAGCCTGCGGGATCTTGATAGGCTTTTGTTCCGGTGGCTTTGGAGCTGATGGCGAGCGCATGTCTTTCGAAGGATTCGAGGCTATGGAAACGGAGGCCGGACTTTATTCCGCGCTCCCAGCCAATCCACCTATGCCGAAACGGGATAATTTGCAAGGCTGTATTGACTGCGCCCGCGTAGGCCGCGACGTACCAAGCGTTACGCTCCCCCTCTGGAAAGACATACCAAGGGTCGATGATTTGTTCATGCGTGGCCCAGCGGTTGACCTCCCGGCCCATGATGAAGGCCAAGGGAGTGCTGATCACCCAGCCGTATTGCAAATGGGCGTCGAGTTCCTCTTTGAACGACACCCGCACGGGATGCGTTTGGTACATCGCATGAACGATCTCGGCGGGGCTCATCGCTTCACGACCAGCCGCCGGCGGGCTGGCTGAAAATAGGCGTCGACCGGATCAACTGGCCGTGACGTCTCCCCTCCCCGCTTCACGACCAGCGAGCGAGCCTTGTACCCTCCGGCGTCAATCATCCCGTGCATGTCCGCCTCTGCCATCATACGGAGGGCGTCCGAAGCATGGCTCGACCAGTCGTGTACCGGGTCATCAGAGGCCTTGCCGCTGCCGCTCTCTGTGCGCGTGTGATAGTTGGTCAGCGCGTCAATACCTGGCTCGCACGCTGGAAGCCGGAATGCCAGCCGCGGGAAAAGCTGCCGGAGGTGATTGATTCCCACCCACACATCAGCCGTGCGCGGGATAACCTTGATGTTCGTCAGCCCCACGCTCGCCAGTTCACTCTGGAAGGTCCGCCCGCTGCGCTCGGTGACCGCTGCGTCATGCGGCAGGTAGTTGTTGCCCAGGGGATACCCTTTGCTCTTGATGCGGGCCACGCGCTGCACTGGAGTGAGGTCTATCGGGTTGTCATCCGTCGACATGTCCACGTCGATAACGCGAATCTCCCGCCCTACGAACTGGACGTACCAGACGACAGTATTGAGCGGACTGCCCAAGTCCCAGAACGTATGAACGAGCCCGGAGCCGTCCACGGGGAAAGCACAAATGCGCCCCTCCGCCCGGGCCTTGTCGATGTACGAGGCATAAATGGCCCCGTCGATCGGTGCGCGAAAGCACTCATCAAACGTAGTGGGAAACTCGCGGTAGATGAACGCCCCGAGCGACGCCCACCGCTGCTTGTACCAAAGGCGTTGCCCCGGGGTGAATCTATGCCCTGTCTCGGCCTCCTTCTCGGCAAAGTACTGCATGAGCTCCGGCTCGGTGACTTCCGGCCCCTCCCGGGTATAGGTGGGATCGTTGTACCACGGGAAAAAGAAGACGAGCCAATCGTCTTTCGTCCGTTTGTCGGCTGGTACCGACTGCGCCTCTTTCACGAGGTTCCAGAGGTGCCCCTTACGCCCTCCCTTCCAGGTCGTTTCAACGATCGTCACGCCATGCTCTGCGGAAGGTAGAGCACCGGTGAGGATTTCCTCCGATCGCTTCGGGTCGTCTGCCTGAATGACGCCCCACTCTGAGACGTGGAGGATCTGATTCGTTCCGCCTCGGGCGTTCTTGCCGGCGTAGATAGCGCTTCCGATGAACTTCCCTGATGCAATCTGCACCTTCCACGACTTGTCATTGTCACGAACTACGACAATACGCGACCTGATCTCATCCGGCATCGAGTTATAGGCAACCTTGATGATGTTCTGCAGCTTCTTGCTCGCGTCATCCTCGTTCCGGTCGACGATGCTGATTTGTCGACCCGCGTTGAAAATCGCATCATCAGCCGCATATATGCCGATCGCGGTACTCATGCCAAGGCGCCGGGCCTTCAATATGATGATTTTCCGATACCCGGCCTCAAGAGCCTTGAACACCTTCATTTGCTCAGGGCGCGGATGGAATCTCCGAACCTGCCCCGTCTCAGCGTCCTTGATGGAATACAGGTTCTGTAGGCGCCAGAGTTTATCTCCGAGGCTCATTTCGATCCTCCCAAAAGCTTTTCGAGGAATTCGGTCAAGGTGTCTCCAGCCTCAACGACCTTCTTTTCTGGGACATCCCACCCGAGCATTTTCGCCAGGCGTTCGGCTGCCTGTAGCTTTGGGGGAATCTTGATCTCCCGCATACCCTCAGTGAACTTGAACGACTGGCAAAGCTTATGCTCCTCATCCACCATACCCGCCGGGGTTCTGATCACTTCGGTGAGGAATTCAAGAACCTCCTGCCGTGTTGCAACTAGGTCCGATTTGGCATTTTCGGCCACTTCCCAGCGTAAGGCCTCAATAAAGCTCGCGACCTTGGGGTTCTTTAGGAGTTTGCTCCCCTCTGTCTCGGCGGTTTTTTCAGAACGGCATCGAGGAAACGCCTCAAAGTAAGCGGCTTTTGCAGTGGCTCCACCTACAATGAGTTCGGCGAACTTCCGTTGCCTATCATTCAGTTTTTCCTGCGATTCCATGCGGATACGTCAATACACGCTTGACAGGGTGTTTTCGAGTAGATTAATCAGCGAAGCGCTAGCGGAGCGTGCGACGGTTGGCGTCATCAGAGATTCTTCCCTCTGGGCTTTCCCTCTCTCTACCACTCTTCATCATCTTCTCCGTTCGGATTCCTTCGGAATTTCAGTTTATCGATCAGGTCACGAGCCCGGTCCAGGGCATCAAAGCAGGCGTTCCCATCGCCAGATAACACCTCCTCGAGGATATCAATTGCCTCGTCCTTTTCTTCTGTGTGTGCGTATTCGCTGAGCATAGTCGTTTAGGGTGGTTGGTTACTTCGTGAACCTTGCTGCGAGCCACTTCCGCAGCTCGTGGTTGGGTGAGATTTTGTTGATTCGGCCACTCTGACCGGTCTGCTTGTCGCAATGCGGGCAGCATGGGTCATGCAATGCCTTCGTCATCGCGGCGGTTGTCACGCCGTACTCGCGTCCGAGTTCGACGGGCTTCATCCATTTGGCCCCGGGAGGCGTAACGGTGAAGCCAAGGGCCTCGAGGATGGCCCGCATCTTCGCGGTCATGTCATCGACGCTGCGAAAGCTGATGGTCGCGCTGTCGTCGCTCATCGCTTCTGCGCCCTACGGTATTCGGATTGCACAGGCTCGGGAGCGTCAGCGTAGGCGATTCCCGCCTTTTCCGGGTACTCCTCTGCGACCCATGCCGCCCAGCCTGCGGGATCTGGCTCTTTCGGCTTCTCGCCCTTCGGGGCCTTGCCGCGTGGCGCATCGTCCCAAATCAGGTTCTTTGCGCCCTTGGCGATGCTGAAGGCGATTACCTCTATTGCCCGGGACGCACCCCGCCGCCCGCATTCGTGCAGTACGGCTGTTTCCTGCCCTCGCGTCATGGGCTTCTCAAGCTCGGCCAGATGAGCGCGCCAGTCACGCCAGGCGGCGCAAAAGGCCTTGTCTTGCCTCAGGACATCCCGAACGGGATCACCACCCGACAAAGCTGGAGCGGGAGAGGGTTCGCGTTGCGCTCCGCTCTCTCTCTGGTTCTGTTGGGTTGGGTTGGGTTGGGTACGGTCGGACGGTGTACGGACGTCCTCCGCCTGTCCGTTAGATGTCCCTTGGACGTCCTGCGGTTGTCCGGTGGACGTCCGGCGGACATCTTGCGGAAATCCCTCGGATGTCTCCCGTCTGTCCCTCTGACGGGCGGCGCGTTTCCGCTCCTTGTCCCGTGCTCTTTCCTCGATCAGCTTTCCCGCGTAGTCAGCCCAATCATGGACGTTCATGCCGTCGAGCCAGCCGACCTCTTGCAAAGCGTTGAGGAAGCCGTCAGCGTCCCCCGACCATTCAGCCGCCGCGCCAATCTCATAAGAAGTGTAAGCCGACAAGTCCCCATCGGGAGCATAGTCAAGAGTCCACCACCATAAGAGGTGCAGATGCCCAATTGCCTGAGCTTTGTTGATTTTCAGCCGCCCGGCGAGCCGAAGCGTCTTCGGGTGCCGTGCGAGTTGTTGATGAGATTCTATCCAGGCCATGATTCTAAAGGGCTTGATGCCCGACTTTGCCTTCTGCTATGGCCTGACCTTCGTGATCCTTTACAGATACCTGTCGGCAGAGAATGCCCTGAAGAGCCTTCAGACGAACCGATTTCGCGTGAGCCCGCTGGGGATGCTCAACGACATCTTCGATTGCGCACCGTTGATCGTTAGAGAAAAATCGCAAGGCCAGGAAAACCCTGAGAAAGATTTCTGGTTTACGGATTTCGTTTTCGCCCAGCTTGGCGTAATTTGCTTCAGCGAGGAGTGGGATAATCTGCTCCTTTGGGCACACTACGGCTCTGGATATAGTGGCATTGCACTCGGATTCGAATCCGAAGAGCTGGCAGACACTCACAGAAAGCCATTCCTGCGAAAAATCGACTACAGTTCTAACGACCGCCCTATCGTAGTCGAAGATGAAATATATAAACTTCCAGACACTGGCGGAGCGAGGCGCGATTACCTCATTGATCGCTATTCTAAAAAGGGAAGGAATTGGGAATACGAAAAAGAGACTCGCTTGTTCGTTCCATTCCTTGATTGCAAGCCGATCGGAACGGACTTCTTCTGTGAATTCCCACCAACTTCGCTGAAGAAAGTCATTCTCGGTCCAAAGTGTAATTTGGGCCGGACAATTGTTGAACGATCTCTCGAGTTTAGAAGTGACGGGGGCTTCTATGAAGCTCAGGTACTGAAAGCAGTCCCCAAGGAAGCCACGTTTGGCCTCGAGGAAGAGCATGTTTGGCTTTAGCCACTCTTGATTCTTCACGCCGCCCGCTCTCCCTTCTCCCAGGCTGAGAGCTCCGGGACGTTCGCGGAAACCAGAGCGGCCGCGATTGGCGGGCAAACCGAGTTGCCGCACATCCTGACCTGAGCGGCCTTCGAGAGCCGCTTTCCGTTAATGATCGGGGCGATGATGTACCCGGGCGGGAAGCCCTGCGCGGCGTAAAGCTCGTGAGGCTCGAGCATCCGCATTCCGATATCAGCGATCGCGTAATCTTCTCCGCCGACTGTCACCAATCCGACCCGATCTTTCGCCGTGACGGTGTGCATCGGCTCGGTGGGAGCGAATCCGTCTTTCTCGTTCCCATAGTATTTGATGAGGAAGGCGCGAACCTCGGCGTAATGCAGGCCCCCAGCCTGTACGGTGTGCAATGGCTCATCCGACGCCTGGCCGTGCTGGCAGGTGCCTTTGAGCTTCGCCAGATGGGACGTAACGAGCCCCGTCTTTCCTCCCCCTCCCGCGGTCACCGTGCCGACCGGGGCCGAGGTTGAGCTCCCGACGCTCTCGCCGAACTGGCGGACGATGTTCGCCGTCACAATCGCGTTGCTGTCCCGCGTCTTGACGGTGGGCGCTGCGCCGTCCAGAGGCGCGCCCTGCACTTCTCCTTCGTGCCGCTCGCTTTGATGCTTCGCGAGAAAGGCCGTGCACAGAGCCGTGTGATTCTCCGTCGTCATGGTGCCGTGCGGCTGGTCGACGGGCTTAGGCTTCCCGCCGTATGTCGGGCCACCCGCCCCGATGAGCGTTGCCGAGACAACCGCGTGTTTCTGGCCTCCGGCAACGGCTGTCCCGAGCGGCTTCTCGATGCCAGGCGCGCGCGGAGCTTGCCCTTCTCGCTCTCCGTACCCGGTTTGGACGAGCGTTGCCGCCGCTACCGCAAAATGCCCGCCTTTGACGTTCGCGCATTGCGTCCGCAAAGGCTCATCCAGCGCGATATTCCGTTGGTTGGACGAGTTCGCGTGTTCGGTCACAAACGGCGTGACGAGCGAGAATTCCGGCGAGGCCAGAACGGTAGGCAATGGCTCCTCTGTCGGATGCTCCCCGCGTCCCCGCTTCTTCCCGGTCTTGTCCCGCTCACCATGGGCCACCCGGGCGACGAATGGCGTTGCCATCCCGTACCCATGTTTCGAGGTGATCGTCTGCAACGGATCTCCGAGAGACTGGCCGCGGAAGCCTTCGCTCGCCCCGTGGTTCACCTTCACAATGAAGGGCGTCGGCGAATCGATTACGAATTTCTGAATGCCCCGGGCAATCCGGCGCATCGTCGCTTCAGCAAGAGGCCGCTCCCGCTCAAAGATGGATCGGGTCGGGATGCTCCAGTCAATGCACTCCGCCGCCGTGCGCCATGGCAGTAAGCGCCCCGCCCGTACGCCCTCGCTGTTCGGCGCGCCGTGAGTTGGCTCCGGCCACACGATCGGGCGACCGTCCCGCCTGGCGATGAGAAAAAGCCTCTTGCGGATGGTCGGAGCGCCGTAGTCGCAAGCGCGCAACTCCCGATGTTCGACGGCATACCCGAGCTTCTCCAGTTGCCTTACGAACGAGCGGAACGTCTGCCCGGCGCGCTTCTTGCACGGCGACCCATCGGCGAGAAGCGGCCCCCAGGTGCGGAATTCCTCGACGTTTTCGAGGATCATCACTCGGGGCGAGACAGTTGCCGCCCATCGGATCATGACCCACGCGAGGCCGCGAATTTTCTTCGAGCGAGGCTTCCCTCCCTTCGCTTTCGAGAAGTGTTTGCAATCGGGGCTGAACCACGCGAGCCCGACCGGGCGACCGTTTGTCACCTCGAGGGGGTCGATGCTGAACACGTCCTCGCAATAGTGGCGCGTCTGCGGATGGTTCGCCGCGTGCATGTCGCAAGCCTCTTCATTGTGGTTGATGGCGATATCGACATTTCGCCCGATGCCGAGTTCGATACCCGTTGAGGCTCCGCCGCCGCCGGCGAAATTGTCGACGATCAGCTCGTCGTTAAGGTCCAGTCTGAATTGGTCGCGGATCATCAGTCTTCAAAGATGTGGTCGGGGCATTCGGATTTGATCGCTGCCCATGAGTTTTGGATGTAGCCGGACACGCCGGGATGACTGCACCCCTGCTCTTTCAGCCAGACGAAATAACTGGCTGGCACGTCGGCCATGCGCTTGCCCTTGTGCTTCCCGAAGGGCATCGGGTCTTCGTCGGTCAGGGCGCTCATTCGACGTTCTCCGGCCCCTCGACTTTAATATTCACATTGATCCCTGATGCCTCACGGATGGCCTTTGCGATATTCTCCTGTACCTCTGCCGTGATCTCTGGCGCCGGGCCGTCAGGAATCCGGATAGACGCCTCGAGCTGAGGCTTCATGAAAAGCCCGACAGGGAGCTCGAGATTCAGGCGAATCGCGACCGTATTCGGGCCGGTAGTCGGTGGATTCTTTGAAACGGCAAGTGTCGGCTTACCATTTTGGAAATGCGTCCCAAGCCCAGTTTTTTTGAATAACTGCGTTACCGACAGGTAGCATTGAAAAGAGAATGTCTCCATGGGAAGGGATGGCGGGGCAGAAATCACCTACCCCGCCGGGGTTGATGGTTAGCGATAGACCGGAAGTCCGGTTTGCGTGGCGATGGCGCCGAGAATCACGTTGAGCGCCTCCTCGATAGCCTCCTCGACGAGTTGAAGCTCGTAGGTGAATACGGGCTTGTCTTCGTCGATGCGCGGACGGAGGAACGCCTTGATTTGCGTTCTCTCCCGGTGCCGCTTGAACGGCTCCAGTTCGACCGTGAACGAGTTCGGAAGATCCACGCCCGCCTTGCCACCCTTCAAGCTCTGCTCCTGATTGAAGGAGAGAGTATTCGAAGCGCGGCTCCCGCGAACGATGCTCTTAACGGACAGGTTGCGGGTCACGTGGAGTTCTTGAGCGAGTTCGAGGATCTCGGCCGCTGACGGCTCTTTGATCTCCCGGGAACGCTCCTCGAGGAACTCGGCGAAACGAGCCTGCGCGAGCTGGCGGCTGTTCGAATCAATCCACTTCCGCAGCGGCTCGCTGTGGGTCACGTTGAACGAGACGCGGTGATCGTGCCAGGCGAGCTTAGTCTCCGAGCGATGATCGAGTTCCGCCGTGATGACGTACCCGGTGCTGTTCGCGGTGACGTAGATGCTCGAGTCTGCCGACTTGAACCGCTTCACGTACTCGTTGAAGGCTTCGAGCGTCGCAACCTCTCGCTTCTGCGGAAGACGCTTCGGAGCTTCGAGCAAATGCTCGAGGTTCTTCAACTCTCCGCTCGCGGGGTTGATGAGGTGAGGAATACCCTCGATGCCTTCAACGCGAACGTTGGCACCGAGGCCGGCGAGGAATCCCGCGGCGGCGTTTGTCGTCGCTTCGGGAAGGGTTTCAATTACTGACATGGCGTTTTGCTTTTTCGTTTTGCCTCCGCCTTACTGAGCGGCGGCAATGGGCGGGGCTTGCTGCCCGGCCTCGGTTTTCCCGCCTTCGACTTCCTCAAATGCAAGGTCGCCTTGGTTGGGATCGTCGCGGGATACCCGGCCATCTTCCGTTGTGAAGAAGAGTGCCGACTTGCGGATCGGGTTCGCGGTCTTCAGCGTGATCGAGTCTTCGATCTGCACCGTGTCACCGTCCATATCCTGCGGACGAATTTTCAGCTTGTAGGTAAGCTCGGCAGTCTTGCCCGTGATGCGCACCTGTTGAACGGCGCGCGCCAAGGCCTCGTCGAGCTCCGACACCGACCCGCGCTTGTTAAGCTGGCCGATAGTCTGAATGAACATGCTCATTTGCTATTGTTCTCCTGTTGGTTTTTCTCCGGCACTGCGCCGGAAAAGTCGTTAGCTCGCGAGGCCACTTGCTCCGCGTTTCGCCTGGCACTCCGGGCAATCGCACTTGTCACCGAGTTGCTCTTGAAGCTCGTAGAGCCGCTTCAAAGGCAGGCATCCTTTTTCGATTCTCTCGCGTGTCTCATCGAGGACCTTGGTGAACTCGATAACGTCGTCTGCGCAGATCTTCTCGGGGGATTCAGGCGCAAAGTCTTTCGAGTTGTCCTCGATGTATTCGCGATAAAACTTCGTGTCCTCCGGTTTCAGCACGGCAAAGCATTTGAAGAGCTCTCCATTGATTCGACCTATGATCTCGGCAATTGCACGAGTGCGATACCCCTCGGGAAGCTCCGCGAGGCTGTTAGCTTGGATTTTTGTTATGTTCATGGCTAGAGGCTGGTGCCGAGGAAATCGACGATTTCGCCTCGGGAATATTTCGGGAACTTGATCGGCTCGAAGTCGCTGAAATCGGGCCACTGGTTCCGAGTGAAGTGGTAGGCAAATTGCGGCATTGCCTCTGTGATGAGCTTGCGGGCGTATTGCATCGCGTCGCTCGTCCAGTCGAGCGTGTAGGCGGCTACGCAGTACGGCGCCGTGTTCTCGACTACGACGAAGCTGAAGGACGACTTCTTCAGCCCGAGCGCGCTGCAAAGCATCAGGTAAAACGCGGCTTGGATGTGGTAGCCAAGGTCCCAGGCCGATTTCCCGAAGGCTTTCCCCGAAGCGTCGCGGCTGGTCTTCAGGTCAAATAGGTACTCTGTATTGTTGGAGAACAGGTCGACTTCGCCTTTGCACGGGTAGCCTTCGATCTCCGCTTGCAGCACAGCCTTCTGGCAGTACTTCCAGACATCCGTCGTCTTCTCGTCCTTTTCGAGCGCCTCACGCATCGCCAGGACGGTCTGCTCCTGCTTCGCCGTCAGGATGTCTTTGCCAGCATTCGCCGATTCAAAGGCTTCCATCGCCGCTTTCCCTGCATTGGTGCGCAAGTTGAGTCCGGCAGGGGCAACCGCGAATTTCGACTCGAAGGCTCCAGGCTCGAGGATCAGGCAATCAAGCGCCGACCCGAGAAGCAGCCCTTCCGTCTTCTCCCCATCGTTGCGGGTGTCAAACCAGTGCTTAAACTTCCGGGGACAACCGCCACCGACCATCACGATTTCAATCCACTTTTTCAGGGTCGACTGATTGATCGACGGCAGGCGGTCGTATTGCTCCCGGGAGAGGCCCCGGAGTATCCCGGGGCCAAGGTCCAGCGGTTCACCTTGAGCGAGGTAAGGAAAGGCCTTCATTTCCCAGCCCGGTCCTCGTCTTTGGCTTCCTTGATGCGGATGAAATCAAGGATCTCATCAAGCCCTTCCTCGAGGACCCGCTCGCACACTTCTTCCGGCAGCTGCGGAACGATCGTGATTCCATCAGCAACCTTGCCGGGGTCGATACGACGAAGCCCAGAGACAAAGCGCTCTTGAGAAAAGTCGAGGTCACGAAGAGCAACGGCGAGCTTTTCGCGCGCGTTCGCCGGAACGAATACCGGCTCCTTTTTCTCGGGTGCAGGCTCCGGCTTTTGCTCCTTGGGTTCCAGAGTATTCTCTTCTGCCACTACGGGGGCGGGGCCTTCGGGCTGAGGCTCGGTGAAAACTGGCCGAGCCTTTTGCTTTACAGTCTTCTCCTCAGCGGCCGCGCGCTCGTTCATGCGCTCGATATCGTCATCCGTCACAACGCCGAGAACGATCTCGGGACAATACCGGCGAGCCCACTTAACGGCGCCGGAGTAAACGAGCTTTTGCTCCGGGTCTTTCCGCCACATGTCGTTTCCTGTCTTGGCTTCGCCGACAGATAGAGAAAGCTCGCTCGCCTCTTCATCGCCAGGGAATTTTCCGGAAACGGTAATCGTAAAATCATCGCTCCCTTTCTTTCCCTTGAACTCGTATTTCAGCCGCCCCTCGAGGCCCGCACGGGCGTTGACGACTGCGGCGATGAGTTTGCCTTGATAGGCCAGCTTCCCGCCTACGACGTAGGTTTCCGGCATCACCGCGAATGGGTCCATCCCCCAGCGAACCGATTGATTGACGATCAGAAAGCAGTTTCCGCGAACTTGCTCAGGTTCGAACACGCCTTGCTTATTCCGCCAAAGATGTTCCGGCAACAGGCTTGCCGCTGCCATCGCTCCAGCGATGCGGTAAAGGTGATCAAACCGCGCGGTATCGAAAAGATGGGCCAGCGGCCCGCTATCCTCGACGACTCGAAGTTCTCGGGTGGGTTTAGGTTGCGCAAGTGCGCTCTGTGTGGTTGTACTCATGTGTCGTTTTTTGATTTGCCCGCCTTGGTTGCAGCCTCGGCGGGCGTTTTTTTGAAAGTGTCTGTCTTGACTCTTCCGCGAGAGTCCGACGGGGAACGGAAGGGAGGTTTAGTCTTTTGTCTCTACCCGGCCACCGCCGAGGAGGTTGCGGACTTCGCGCTCGAAGTCGCTTTTGAGCTTGGCGAGGATGTCTTCCGCCTCGGCGTATTCCTCGTCGGTAAGGTCGATCTCGTCGCCCTCGGCGTACAGATATTCGCCTGTATGCTGGAGTTCCAATCCTCCGTATCGAGTAGTCCAGTGTTTCTCTTCCACGTCTTGCGACACGGTGGCGATCAGGTCGCCCTTTTTGCCTGTCGTGATCTCAACGGGGAACTCGTATTCGATGCCGCTCTCTTCGCGGATAATGAATAGGGTTGCGATCATGGCTAGATTCCTTTCTTGGGCTTGATGCGGCGGGTATTGCGTCCGTCGTCATGGCCTTTGGTGTATCCTGCGGCGAAAAAGCAGACGCAAAGGACAGCGACGAGAACGAGAGCGATTTCGAGAGCGCTCGACGGGTTGAGCGGATACTCGGTCATGGTCGCGAGGATCATTGCAGCAGCCCTTTCTTGATGAGCGCACGTGTCGGAGCGTTCGCTCCCTGAGCACGTTGCCGGTTGCGATATGCCGGAATGGCCGAGGGCTCGATGACCCATGAGCGGCCTGCCTTGTAGGCCGGAGCGATTTTGCCCTTGTTGCACTTCTGGCGCACCGTGAACGGCGCAAGTTTCAACTCGGCGGCGGCTTCTTCGACGGTCATTTTCCCGTTGCCTCCCCGGCGGTTGAGTGGTTGCCTTCGACGGATGAAACTTCCTCCGTGGTTTGATCCTCGCCAGATTTACCAGCTTCAAGGGACGATTCGCCGCGAAGGGCAGACCCAAATGTTTCTTGGCGATCTGCAATACGACGAAGGGCAATTCTGGTTTGTTCAGGAGTGGCAGACTGTAAACGGGACAAGAATCCCCGCAGTTCGCTGGAATCTGGACGCGCAACTCTTAGAGCCTCCTGTAGCTCCGAATGCAGAGTGGTATTATCCCAAGACTTTGGAAATGTCCCAAGAATCGTAAGTCCCGGACTGCGCGGCTCGAATGGCGTTGGATCGCTCATTTCGACGCGGCCTTTGGTTGTGGTGCAATGTCCTGCTCAATCAGCCATCGGACGTAATTTGAGAACGACCGGCCTTGAGCCTTTGCCTTTTTCTTCGCCTGCTTGGCGAGAGGTTCTGGCATTCGTATTGGCGTCAGCTTCATGCGTCAGATGTATAACGCATGTATAACGCTTGTCCATCGCTTTTTTACAGAAATGTCACAAGCGATACCTTCTCAATTGCCGCAACGTTGCTTGACAATGTATAACACAACGATATACATCCACTCTTGAAATGAAGACAAAGCAGACCGCAATTCGCCTCCCAGACGACTTGAAATCAGCTGCTGAAAAAAAAGCGAAGTCCGATCAACGGAGCCTCGCCAGCTATATAAAATCCCTCATCGCCCGCGACCTAGGATGGACAATCGAACAGCTTGAGAAATCGGGCGAGGCCGATCTTGCAAAAGCCGCGAATCTGAAAAAACAGGCTTCCCGCAAAAAGTAGCGTCCGCTTCACTTCCCACCTCCCGCCTTGATGGCCTTGGCAACTTCGAATGCCTGGGCACCAGTGACGCGCGCCAATACCCTTTCCGCCAAGTCCTCTTCCTTCAGTTTCCACACCATCGCGGCGATCTTCAGCGCCAGCGGAATTCGAATCTCCCTTTTCATGTTTGGGAGGTTCGCAAGCCACATCGGACATACCATGTCCGATGCCCCTACCATGGGGCATTTTCTTATTCACAGGCTTGGCGCAAGTTGTGAATAACTAGGCACTTACGCACCAATACGCAACCCATCCCACCCGTTCACGCTGAACGACTTCCGCCCTTGTAGACGATTTCTTTTCCGCTTCAGATTTGGACCCTTTCGGTGTTCAATCCGGCCCATGAAAAGACTCCTGCCGCTCGTGGCCCTGCTCGTGGTCCAAGCCGTTGCCTTCGCGGGCGAAACGATCACGCCGGAGCAGGCAAAGGACTACGTCGGCCAAACCGTCACCGTTACCGGGAAGGTCGCCGAAGTGACCGAGCACAACGGGAATATCTTCATCAACTTTGGCGCGAAATACCCCCGGCAACCCTTCTACGGCTTCGTAGCCTCCCGGGACGCCAACTACCTAGACGGCAAGCTCACCTTCCAGGCCCTCCAAGGTCAAACCGCCTCCATCACCGGCGAAGTGAAGCTCTACAAGGGCAAGCCCGAAATCGTCATCACCAAGGAAGACCAGGTAAAGGCGGACTGATTACGCCCCCGACCCGAACGTATGAGCACTCCGAGCGCGTTCGAATCCGCCGTCGCAACTCTCCTCGCGGCATTGCCCGAAAGGGATTCCGCCCTGTTGAAGAAGGCGAACAACTTCGACTTGTCGATGCAGCACCTTGGAATGGGGGCTTGGGTCAGAAACAACCTCGGGCTCTGGGGCGATCACTCGTCCCTGAAAGATGAGATGCGCGCCCACGGCATCAACGACGAAGACGCAATGAGTCACTTCATCATTGCCGGAGCCCGGGCGGTCTTGAACGGTCGTACCGCTGAATCCGCTCTTTCAGAGGATCTCGACTAGATCCTCACGCCTCAGTCCGAGGACTCGGCCAGCAATTCAGAAAGGCGGTCCAGCTTCACCCCCGAACGGTAGCACCGCCCGGGGATCAGGGGTCAAGGCATATCGCGATAAATCACGATTGAGCTGATGCCGTTTCAGACTTCTTGCTCAAATAAGCAACAATCACATCTGGACTGACAACGAAAGGAGTCGTCGAGAGGTCTTGTTCCATCATACAGAGCCGAAGCTGCTCATCTGGCAAAGCGTTCAGCGAATTTCTGAAGGTCAGAATCAAGTCGCAACCCAGAACAGCAGCTTCCGCCGCTACCAGACCGTCATTCAGTAGTCCGTCTCCATCTAGGATTCGCAGAAGCCTTTTTGCGGCCTCGTATGCGAATCCATTATCCAAAGAACCGAGCGGAGCATGAAGAAATCCCCACGAAGGGATTTCTTCGAGGACTTTTCTAGCAATTCCTCCAATAGCTCCACCCTCCCTCAACAGGTCATCCAGCTCTTGAAAAACAGTTGGAGTAACTAGAGGATGAATTTTATTTTTCATCAGCCAGTCGATTGCCGCCTGGCTGTTTTCATCACTGTTCGCTAAAAATAGGAGAACAGACGTATCAATTGCGGAATACCTTCTCACCACGGGACTGTAACATCAAGGCCCGGGCGCGAGCTTCGGCACGTTCACGTTGGTCGTCAGTGTAAGCGCTCACGCGCTCACGAACTGCGTCCGCCGCCTGAAGAAGAGCTTCTCGGGTTAATTTCATAACGTCAGTGGTTGTCGATAAAAGATATTCAGGTGTCAACGACATTCAACCAAATACTTGGAGCGCGCGAGGGGGGCCCCTCGCGCGCTCCAAGTGATTGAACATGAGCAACTAACCCATCGGCCCTAGCCTCCCCTATCAGTCGTCGGCTATGTCCGAATTTTAAAAACGTTTTGTGTTTTGTAAATACAAAACTGTTTGCCCATTGGCGTCCTTCGACCCAACTTTTTGAAATTGAGATACATCCGACGTCGATCCTTACGGATTCCTACGCAAATGACGTCAAGTAAGGTGCCGCCTTCGGGTGAACACTCAAGCCTAAAAAAGCTCCCCTTGCGGCTTCTGTTTCGGCGGAGGAGCGGGCTGAGGCGGAATGACGTCGATCTCCCCGTCTGGCCGTAGTTGGCCCAAAAGCGGGAATCTTGGCTGCCGGAAGTAGGCGGCTTGGTCGGGAGTGGCCGCGGTGGTCACAAGCTTGGCGAGTCGGTATTCCTTCCCCGGCGGAGGCGCTTGGATCACGAACAGGATACGAGCCCCTTCTGGAGCCGCGCACCATTGCAGTTCTCCGTCATCCTCGGCGGTCTCGGATATTTCGACTACATCCTCGGTTGTCTGTGCCAGCAAGCTCCCAGGCTCCCGAAGCCAGAACCTCTTCAGCTTCTCAACGGTGGCGCTTCCAGCCCATTTGCCCCGGTAGTACGCGCCGCCGACAACTTCAAGCTCCAGCTCTTGCCCAGCCCTCCATTCGGCGCTAACCGTTCGGAATCGGTTACACATGTAACTTACGCTCCCCTTCGATGGGGTAAGAAGCAACGGGATTTCGGGGCAATTTTGAGCGAAATGGACACAAACAGACACAGCATTAGATTCTCCCTCTATCACCGAACGACTCGAAATCGTGCGACCCCAAAAGGGTCCGTGGGTTCGAATCCCACCCCTTCCGCCATTTTAAGCCTCCATCATTCCCCTTGGTTTTGATGGTGAGCGAGCTGAGCAACCTTCCGATACCACAGAACAGCTCAGCCTCCTGAGTTCGAAAGCAATCGCTACTTCGCTGGTGGCTTTTGCGGCGTCCCCTCACCGTCCAGATCCTCAAAGATGGATTTGGCTGTGAGCAAGGCATTGGTCGCTGCCGGGAAACCGCAATAGGCGATCATCTGCGTGATGACTTCAACGACCTCTTCGCGGGATGCCCCGCAGCGCAGGGCCGCTCGGATGTGAAGCTTCAGCTCTGGAATCGAGAACCCTTGCACGGTCAGCGCGGCCACAGTGCAAAGTTCACGTGTCTTCAGATCGAGCACGTTCCGGGTATAGAGCTCGGCAAACGGAAAGGTCACATTCACCCAGGCAAATTCCGGCGAGAGCGACTTGATATTCTGAATGTAGGCATCCGCCATCGGCCCCAACTGCTTGCAAATCTCCTCCATGCCGCGCTGGTAAAGCTCGGAATTCTCGTCGTGTACGGGTGTGGACATAGCAGACAGTCAGGCAGGGAGCTTCCTATTGGAGAGCAGCCTCGTGGACTTCCTCCATGAGTGCGAGATTGCCCGAGTAATCAATCGGGATGTTGATGATAACGGGGACCGTCGAGGCAAGTGCCTCGCGCAACGCTGGCGCCAGTTCGTCGGGGTGATTGATCTGCACGCCTCTGCACCCGAATGCCGCAGCGAAGGCGACCACATCGATCTGGCCAAGCGTAATCCCCGCCGTGCGTCCTCCATAATGCGCCTCTTCCTGAAACGCTACCATGTCATAGGAGCCACTATCCCAGATGAGATGGACAAAGCGGCTGCCGATCCGCCTGGCCGTCTCCAGCTCTGCAGCGCTGAAAAGAAATCCTCCGTCTCCCGAGAGCGAGATAATCGGCGAGTCGGGTCGGGCAATGTTCGCGGCGATGGCCGAGGGCAACGCCACGCCCAGAGTCTGCTGCCCGTTACTGATCAGGAACTGGCGCGGGAATTTTGCGGGGAAATACCGTCCCATCCAGATGTACATCGAGCCGATGTCCAGTGCGAGGGTGGTACGGTCCGTCACGACCTGGCTAAGCTCGTGGATCACGCGTAGTGGATGGACGGGAAATCCGGAGTAACGGGCGCCGACAGATGCGATCTCTGCCAGCTCAGTATCCGCTTTGGCCACCGAATCGCGATAGTCCGGTGCGAACTTCGTTTTGCCGAGGAGCGGAAGCAAGAGGTCCAGACTGGCGGACAAATCTCCCACGATTTCAGCGTGAGGCAGGAAATTCCGATCCTGATCCGAGGGAATGACGTCGATCGCAATCAGACTACCTGTGCGAGTGGAGTTCCAGAGCGACGTATCGTACTCGATCGGGTCATAGCCGACCGTGATCACACAGTCGCTGTCCTGCAGCAAGCGGTCTCCCGGTTGATTGCTGAATATACCCACCCGCCCCCCGAATTGCGTGCGCTCCTCCGGCCCGGCCCACTTCCCGGCCCCCTGAAAAGTGGACACATAGGAAAAGGAGGTACCACGGACAAAGTCCTGAACAGCCCTCTGATCCCGGGAATCGGACGAGAGCATACCGAGTAGGATGACAGGCTTGGTGCTCGCATTGATCAGCGCCGCCGCCTTTTCGATCTCCGACAAGGCACCCGGCCCTTGCTTGAGCGGCCTCCCGAGCGACGGAGGAATTTCACCCTCAAATGGAGCAAGCCCAATGTCCTTGGGGAGGCTCAGAAATGCGGAGCCGGGACGTCCCGACTCGGCTGCCCGCACGGCATTGCCGAGAATATCACCGAGTTCACCAGGAGTGACGACCTCGGCCGCGAATTTCGTGACAGGTCGCAGTACGCTCACCCCATCGAAGGATTGATGGGTTTGCTTCAGCCGGTCCGCGAGCGGCACCTCCCCACCGATCGCGAGCACGGGACTGCCTTCCGAGGTGGCGGTGAGGAGCCCTGTGGTCAGATTGCTCACCCCAGGTCCGGAAGTCACAAGACACACGCCAACCCGACCCGTCAGACGCCCCATCGTCGCCGCCATAAAAGCGGCATTTTGCTCATGCCGGCAAACGACGAGTTTGATCTTGGAATCGAGCAATGCGATGAAGACCGCATCGATCTTCGCACCGGGAATGCCGAAAACATGGGTGACTCCCATGCTTTCCAGCATGCGAACGAGAGCCTCAGCACAAGTCATGGCGACAGAATCTAGGCGGGATCGGGAACGAAGTGCGTGTCCACGCCTTCCTTGAAAATGACGTATGCCCGCTTCCAGGGATCATCCGTCAACAGACGCCATTTATGGCCGGTGCCTGTATGATCGATCGCCAGCAGGACGTCACCAGGGTGCAACGTAAAGGTCTCGCCACCCAGGCAGGTAAACTCGAGCACTCCCGCCAGGGTGATGACATACTGGGGAGTCGGGTCGTTGTGCCAGTCGAAGGATGCGTGCACCGGTGATTCCTTGAATTCGATCGACTCCGCTCCAATCAAAAACCCCGGGCTGATACTCCCCGTCTCGACGTGGGAGTTTCCATCCGGACCGGTGAAAAGTTTATAGGCCTTGATCATTAGGGCTGTTGGTTGAGGTTGAGGACGGTGGCGGTTTCCGCTCGCACCTTCTTGCAAAGCTCGGCGTCGTCGATCAGGGATTGCCCATAAGAAGGAATGATCTCCTTCAGCCTTGCCTCCCAGCCGCCATTTTTCAGTTTGTCGCCAAAGCATTTCTCGATCACATGAATCATGATCGCCGCTGCGGTGGAGGCCCCGGGCGATGCGCCCAGCATTGCAATGATCGAGTGATCCGCTGCACCGACGAGCTCCGTGCCAAACTGCAGCACCCCGCCGTGCACGGGATCCTTCTTGATGATTTGCACGCGCTGACCCGCCTCTTCCAGGCGCCAATCCTTCTCATTCACCTCTGGATAAAATTCCCGAAGCAGGGCAAAACGAGCCTCCATGCTCTCGATCACCTGCCCGATGAGGTACTCGGTGAGCGCCACGTTATCACGGCCCACCGCCAGCATCGGCAGGAGGTTTTCAGGATCGATGGAGCCGAAGAGGTCCAGATAGGAACCATGCTTGAGGAATTTGGACGAAAAGCCCGCGTAAGGTCCGAAAAGAAGCGCCGTCTTGCCTTCGATGTGACGTTTGTCGAGGTGAGGCACCGACATCGGCGGCGATCCCACAGAGGCCTTGCCGTAAACCTTGGCATCATGCCGTCCGGCCAGCTCCTCATTATCGCAGCGCAGCCAGATGCCGCTTACCGGAAATCCCGCATACCCCCTGCCCTCGGGAATACCAGAGCGTTGCAGGAGATGCAGCGATCCGCCACCTGCACCGAGGAAGACAAACTTTGCGTGCACATACTTGTGCAGTCCGGTCTTTTCGTCGCGGATCTTGACATTCCACCCGTCACCGTCGCGTTCCAAATCCTGCACCCGGCTGAAGAAATTGATCGAGAAGCCCGGCCGTCCCTTGAGCGAATCCAGGAGAACGGTCGTTAACGCCCCGTAGTCCACGTCGTTGCCGATGACCATCCGCGTCGCGGCCACGACCTCGTTGGGATCCCGGCCTTCCATGACGAGTGGAATCCACTCGGCGATCTTTGCCTTGTCATCACTGAACTCCATCCCGTGATAGCAATGGTGCGCCGTGAGGGCATCAAAACGCTTCTTGAGGAATTTTACATTCTCCTCACCGCGTACAAAACTCATGTGCGGAACGGGGTGAATGAATGCCTGCGGGTCCTTGATTGCGCCCTTCTTTGTCAGGTACGCCCAGAACTGCCGCGAAAGGTCAAACTGCGTATTGACGTCCAGCGCCTTGGAAATATCCACGCTGCCATCAGGCTGCTCCGGGGTGTAATTCAACTCGCAAAGCGCGGCATGCCCCGTGCCTGCGTTGTTCCAGGCGTTTGAGCTTTCCTGTGCCTCGGAACCTAGCACCTCATGGATATCGATCTTCAGCCCGGGCTCGAGTTCCTTGAGGAAGACTGCCAGGGTGGCGCTCATGATGCCAGCGCCGACCAGAAGGACGTCGGTTTGCTCGGTCGGTGTGGGGGATGTTGTCATATTTCGATTTTAAGCTTTTGCCACGTAAGGTTGCGTCATCTTGGCCGGGTCGACCACCCGGTCAAACTCCTCCTCAGTAACGTAGGCCAGCTTCAGTGCGGCCTCCTTGAGGGTGAGATCGTTATCCATCGCGTAATGGGCGATCTTCGAGGCCTTGTCATAGCCGATGACTGGAGCAAGTGCCGTGACGAGCATGAGAGACCGATCCACATACTCCTGGATCTTCTTGAGATTCGGTTTGGTGCCCTCGACCAGAAACTTGCGGAAGTTTTCGCACCCGTCGGTCAGCAGGGTGATGGAGTGAGTGATATTAAAGATGATGAGCGGCTTGTAGACGTTCATCTCCAGATATCCGCTGGCACCTCCGAAACCGACCGCCACATCGTTGGCCATGACCTGCACTCCGATCATTGTGAGCGCCTCGGCCTGGGTGGGATTCACCTTGCCAGGCATGATCGATGATCCCGGCTCGTTCTCCGGAATCTTGAGCTCGGCAAATCCCGCACGCGGGCCGCAGGACATGAGCCGGATGTCGTTGCCGATCTTGTAAAGAGAGACCCCCAGCGTGCGCAAAGTGCCGGAAAGCTGCACCAGTGCATCATGCGCACCCTGCACCGTGAATTTGTTCGGCGCGGTGACAAAGGGCAGCCCGGTGAGCTTCGCAATCGCCGCTGCCGCTTCCTCCGCAAACCCCGGGGCAGAGTTGATCCCCGTGCCGACCGCCGTGCCGCCGAGGGCAAGCTGATAGACGCCCTTCAGCGCATCCTCGATGCGGGCAAGTCCATCGGTCAGCATCCCGGCATAGCCCGACCACTCCTGCCCGAGGGTCAACGGCGTGGCGTCCTGCATGTGAGTGCGCCCGATTTTGACAATGTCTTTCCACTCTTCGGCCTTGGCCGATATGGCGTCGCGCAATGAGGTTACGGAAGGGATCAACCTCGAGGTCGTATTGACCGCTGCGGCGATATACATCGCGGAGGGAAACGAGTCATTGGACGACTGCGCCATGTTCACATGGTCATTCGGGTGGACCGGCGTCTTGCTTCCGAGGGCCGTTCCGGCCAGCTGGCAGCACCGATTCGAGATCACCTCGTTGACGTTCATGTTGAACTGCGTGCCGCTGCCCGTCATCCAGACATGGAGAGGGAACATGTCGTGATGCTGGCCGGCGAGGATTTCGTCGCACACTTTCACGATCAGTCCATACTGCTCGTCGGGCAGGCGCTTGTCGGCATGGTTCGCAGTGGCGGCCGCTTTCTTCAGGATCGCATATGCCGTGATCATCTCCCGCGGGATCAGATCCTTGCCGATGCTGAAATGCTCGAGCGAGCGCTGTGTCTGGGCTCCCCAGAGTTTATCGGCCGGTACGTCGACCTCTCCGAGGCTGTCGGTTTCTTTGCGGATATCAGCCATAAATTGACCTTAGTTTTGAAAGCGGGGGGACGCGAAACTGGAGAGATCAAATCACACTCACGGAGCGAATCCCAGCGATTTCACAAGGATTCTCCCTGATTATTTGCTCAGGGTGCTTTCTTATAGGGTCAGGCAGTTTTCGCCCGCGGGTTCTTGATTAAGATAGCCGGTGCAGCGACTCCGATGGCTATGGCCAGCACCATGAAGATACAGGTGGCGCTCAGCGCAATCGTCTCCGTAAGCAAAGCCATCGGAGCGCCCGTGCCCGCGCTGATAATCCCCAGGAAACCGATCACCGCCCGAAAGGCATAAGCTCCCGGGATCATCGCCACCACCCCGGGGAAAGCAAAAGCACTGGCTGGAGCACGGAAGACGCGGGCAAAGAAAAACGCCAGAAACCCGGCAGCCAGCGCGCCGATCAGCGAACCGGCGACAATGTCGATATGGTGCTGAAGACAGAAAGTCCGCGTCGTGTGACTCGCCACTCCGCAGACAACGCCGACCCAGGCCAGACGCCACGGCACGTTGAAAAGACACAGGTACCCAAGAGCCGCGCAAGCCGAGAAAAGCGCATCTCCCATGAGAGAAGGCAATACAGAGCTTTCCACCACGGGGATCTGGGCACCAGTCACGGCAGTGGCCGTAAAAAGCCCCACGGCGATCGCCAGGGTGATGAGGATTGCGAATCCCAGCCGGGAGACGCCGATCGCCATGTGATTCTTGATCATGTCCTGGACGCAATTTACGAACGGTACACCGGGCACGAGGATCATTCCCTGCGTGATCAGGCAAAGCGCCGGCATTGAGCTGAGTTTGAAATATACAGCCACTCCGGCCACAGCTCCACTGGCGAAGGCAGTCACCAGCGAGTTCAGGAAAATATTCACCCCGCGCCGGCCCATTTCCAGGCGGATCGCGGTCCCCACGACTCCGGCAAAGAACGCCACGAAAAAAGTCGGCCAGTCGCCCCCGAATAAACGGCTCAGGCTCGCCGCTGTGAGCGCCATCCCCAGCACGACCATCCAGCGCCTGTAAATCGGCGGCTGCCGCTCGATCTCATCGAGTCGCGACCGAATCTCCGCCAACCCCAGTCCCTTTGCCTCCGCCTCATCCAGCAGGGCCTCCACGGCCGCGACCGCGGCCATATTCACAGCCATGGTCGGCACGCGATGTCCTGTCTTCGTCCGGAAACCTTCGTGCGAGCTTACCGTCAGGAGCAGTGTCTCGTAAGTAACCAGCGGATGGACCTCGCAGCCAAACAACCGCCCAAACCGTTCCACGGCGCATTCCACCGCTTCAGTGTCGGCGTTATTTTGAAAAAGAATCCGGCCGACTGAAAGCGCCAGATGCGACACCTCCTCGATGGGAGCGGGATCCACAGACATCCTGCCGATTCCTAGGCAAAGCCCCCGTCAGGAATCAAATCTTTTCTCTTCTCCGACTGCAAATGAGGAAGCCCCCGGATCGTGCCGCACCTAGTTCCACCGCGCCGGGCGGTTGCTCCTACCCAGCGAGTGAAGGAGAAGCCTCCGGCTAGTAACGACGGTGCACCGTGGGCCGCTCGGAACGAGTTCCTGAGAAAACCTCCTCACGGGGACGAGCTGCATTGACGGTGAGCTGACGCCCATCGACCTGGGCACCATGCAGCGCATTGATGGCGCTCGTTCCCTCCTCCGAGCTGGACATCGTGACAAAGCCAAAGCCACGCGAGCGGCTGGACATTTTATCCGTGACGACCAGAGCGTCCATGACGCTCCCGTGCGGCGCGAAGAGGCCCTGAAGATCGCTGCGGGTAGTCTGGAAGGAAATATTTCCGACGTAGAGTTTCATAATGATGATTTCTTGGGAGCTCGACTGACAAATCTCATAGCCGTTCCCGAGAACCGGGTTTCGATCATCACTGGGGCTTCCCACCTGACAACTACCGCGCAACGAACGTGAACAATTTACTCGCCTGACAGGGTCGCCCACTTTCCCGGATGCGCAACCTTTTTCTGGAGAATTCCCCCTACCCGTTTTCTTCCGTCCCTCGGGAAGAGGAAAAACAAGCCTCGTTTCCGCCTGTGATCAGGCCACCCGTGTGATCGGTTTTTCGTAGATGGCGTAGGACTTGGAATGCGTCGCTCCCATGAGCTTGATGAGCTTGATGACCGTGGCATTATTGGCCTCGATCCACGAAAGCTCGGCAGAGTGAGCCGTCTTCTGCGTACGCCGGACCATGTCATGGCAGAGGAGCCCGACCAGCCCGGTATCTCGATGCTCGGGAGCGACACCGAGGATTACCTGGCGAACGGTCTGGATCTTGTACGTTTTCATGAGCCACAGGATGGCGGGCAGACGCAGCCACCGGGGGATGCGCTTTGTGCGCATGAGGAGTTCATTGAAATTTGGCAGTGTGAGCATGAAACCCACCGCCTCGCCATCGACCTCGGCAAAGACAAGGAAATCGGGATCGGCAAAGGCCTTCAGGTCGTCGGCGGAGGCGAGCAGGTCATCCAGAGAAATCGGAACGAACCCCCAGTTGCGATCCAGGGTCACATTGTACAGGCGGTGAGCCAGCCGCAGCTCCTCATCCAGGCGCTTCATGTCAAAGGACCGGATATTCACGTTTTTCGATCGTTCCCGGATGCGCCCGGCCATCTTCTCAATGCGCGACGGGATGCCGATATGGAGCGGCAGATGGAATCCAAAAAGATTCCGCACGATCTCCTGGGAAACACTCTCCATCAACGCTGGGTAGTAGGGAGGATTCCAAGGCATCGAGATGCTCGGCGGCTCATGGTGGCCCTCGGTGAGAAGACCACATTCCTCATTGATCGAGGGATTGTAGGGACCGCGAACCGAGTCGCATTCCAGCTTCGCGAGAGTTTCCTCGACATGAGCGAAGAGCGCCTGCGCGGTTTCCACATTGTTCTCGCAGGCAAAGAAGCCAAAAAAGCCCACCCGATCGTTCCAATAGGCATTGTGCGAGCGATTCTGGATCGCAGCGATACGGCCAACAGGCTTTCCGTCACGACGTGCGATGAATCCCGTGATAGAGCCATCCTGCCGGTTGAAAAGGCTGTCGGGCTTCAGGAACTTTGCGATGCTTCCCGGCACGGGCGGAACAAAGGCTGCGTCCGATCCATGCAGCATCTCGGGGATGAGCTCAAAGAGTGTTCGATCAGCAGCGGAGCGACAGGGTGTGACTAAAATCATAAATGGTGGTCTCTGACTTTCGGGCAAGACGTAGGACGGAGATGTATCCGCCAGATGGTATTATGCTTCCACTCGGGGACAAGGCAGGCTTCAGCCGCACCAAGAAAACGCAGGAAGGCCGGAAAAAAAAAGCCCCCTCGAGCCAATAGAACAGAAGGCTTTGTAATGGGAATCTTCAAAATGTTTCGGCCGACCGACAACTGCTGGCGTTTCGGCGGGAGCAGACTCCGCCCGGAGAGACCCGCTGTCAAACTCCATCATTGAATTTCCGATCCACCAGCATCTCTCCCCAGAACGCCCCTTGAAGGGCCAATTTTCCAACGATCGAGCACCCGATATATTCGCGTTGCCAAATATATGAAAAGGCGAATATACTCCTGCCATGGATCTCATTCAGATCTACCAATGCCTCTGCGACCGTACCCGGCTGCGCATCGTTAACTTGCTGACACATGGTCCGTTGTGCGTGTGTCACTTTCAACAGATCCTTGACATCCCGCAGGCAAAGGTCTCCCAGCATCTCGCCTACCTGCGCAAGCATGAGATGGTGGAGACTACCCGCAAAGGCACCTGGATCATCTACTCTTTACCAGAAAGACCGACCCGGGAACTCGAGGCCAACCTGAAATGCCTGCAGGATTGCACGGCATCCGACAAGATGTTCCACGAGGATCTCACCCGCCTCTCAAGAATCCAGAAGTGCTCCGACTGGAAAGAATACTGCGGCCCAAAGTCCTGCTGCTAACACTATGTCCACCAAATTCCAAATCCTCTTTCTCTGCACGGGAAACTCCGCCCGCAGCATCCTCGCAGAGTTTTTGCTCCGCAAAATCGCGCCCGATAGATTCGATGTCTTCAGCGCTGGAGCCAGCCCCAAACCCGCTCCGCACCGGTTGGCGCTGCAAGTCCTGCGCGACCATTACAAGATCGATGTCTCCGAGGCTCGCAGCAAATCGTGGAGCGAGTATCAGGGAAAACGCTTCGATTTCGTCATCACCCTTTGCGACAACGCAAAGGAATCCTGCCCGGTATGGCCGGGCCAGCCGATCATCGCTCACTGGCCGTCCCCCGACCCGGCGGAGTTTGAGGGCGGCGATACCGAGAAAGAGCGCGCTTTCTGGCAGGTTGCCCAGCAGATCCGACGCCGTCTGGAGCTTCTCGCCTCCCTGCCGTTTGAAAAGCTCGATTCGCTCCGTCTTGAAGCAGCAATGAAAGACATTGGCGCAAGGGAGGCTCTTGACCTCGATCAATCCGTTGCAACGATATGAAATCCCTTCAAGTTTACGACCCGGCAATGTGCTGTTCCACAGGCGTCTGCGGCCCGGATGTCGATCCGGTGCTGGCCGCCGTGGCGGGATGGCTGCATCAGCTCAAGGACTGCGGAGTGCGCGTGGAGCGCTACAATCTCGCCCAGCAGCCGATTGCCTTTGCCCAGAATGGGCAGGTAAAAGATCTCCTTCAGAAAGAGGGCATCACCGTGCTGCCACTGGTCTTTGTCGATGGAGAGATCGCCTTCAAGGGCGCCTATCCTGATGAAGCCACCCGGCAGGCATGGCTCACAGCGGAAAAGGCCCGGCTGCCATGAGCGTGGATTTCTCGGATTTCCTGTCCTCGGCCACTCGGTTCCTGTTTTTCACCGGCAAGGGCGGAGTAGGAAAGACATCACTCGCCTGTGCCACGGCGATTTCTCTCGCTGACGCCGGAAGGCGGGTACTGTTGGTCAGCACAGATCCGGCCTCGAATCTCGACGAGGTCCTGGAGACGCCGCTTTCCCACGAGCCGCGGCAGATTCCGCGGGTGCCTGGCTTGTTCGCGCTGAACATCGATCCCCAGGAGGCCGCCCGGCAATACCGCGAGAAGATCATCGGCCCTATGCGCGGCATTCTGCCCGACGCCGCCCTGGAAAACATGGAGGAGCAGCTCTCCGGCGCATGCACGATGGAGATTGCCGCTTTTGACGAGTTTTCCCGTTTCCTCGGCGAGCCCACATCGACGATGGGATACGATCATGTCATCTTTGACACCGCGCCGACCGGACACACGTTGCGTCTGCTGACCCTGCCCAAGGCTTGGACGGGATTCTTTCAGACCAACACTTCGGGAACCTCATGTCTCGGTCCGCTCGCCGGACTCGACCAGCAGCGCTCAGTCTACGAAGGCGCGCTCAAGGCTCTGACCAACCCCGCACTTGCGAGCGTCATTCTTGTCAGCCGAGCGGAAATGGCTCCCCTGCGCGAAGCCCGGAGAACACACGAGGAATTGCTCGCTCTCGGAGTCTCCAATCAACGCCTCGTCCTGAATGGCCTGTTCACCTCCAGCGTGGACGGAGATCGCATCGCGACGGCGATGGAGGCTCGAGGAAAACGTGCGCTCGCCCATTTCGCGGATTTCCTGAACCAGTTGCCTGTCTGCCACATACCTCTCCGGCCGACAAATCTCATTGGACTCAATGCCTTGCGCGCCATCACAGGAACTGCTTCGGATCTGAAAGCGGCTCCCGAGGCACCAGTCATCGCGATGCCCCTCTTTGAGAATATCGGCGACTTTCTTTCCGAGCTGGAACAAGCTGGTCGTGGCATCATCATGACGATGGGCAAGGGAGGAGTAGGCAAAACCACCCTTGCAGCCGCCATTGCCATGGAGCTTGTGAGCCGGGGCCATGCCGTGCACCTATCCACCACCGACCCGGCGGCGCACCTGCTGGATACCCTGCAGGGAAACTCCCAGGGCCTCGCCGTCAGCCGCATCGACCCGCAGGAGGAAACGAGCGCCTATGTCGCGCAGGTCATGGAAACCCAGGGAGCCCAGCTCGATGCAGAGAGCCGGGCCCTGCTGGCCGAGGATCTGCGCTCGCCGTGCACAGAGGAAATCGCCGTGTTTCGAGCGTTCGCGCGTACGGTGGCGGCAGCCAGCGATGGATTTGTCATCCTGGATACCGCCCCGACCGGGCATACCCTGCTGCTGCTCGATACGACCGAGGCCTATCATCGCGAACTCGGCCGACAGTCGCGCGACACGATTCCGGAGGATGTCCGCACCCTGCTACCGCGCCTGAGAGATCCCGATTTCACCCGGGTGATCCTGGTCACCCTGCCCGAGGCCACCCCGGTCCATGAAGCGGCTCAACTCCAAGACGATCTCCGCCGCGCAGGCATCGAGCCTTTTGGCTGGGTCGTCAACCAGTGCCTTACGTCACTCGGCTCCAACGACCCCGTGCTAAGACACCGTGCAATCAATGAAGGGCCTTACCTCGCTGAGGTAACCTCGCTTGCGAAGCGCTCTGCCATGATCACCTGGCAGGCCGAGGAGCCTATCGGCTCGGCAGCGCTGGCCTCCCTTTTTGCAACCTCGTCCCCCTTCCCTTTCATGAAAACCTACATCTACGAAACCCTCCCCTCTGGCTGCTGCGAAACTCCGAAGCATTACGAGATCAAGCAGGAAGAAGCGGCCCCCGCCCTGACCCGGCACCCCGAGACGGGCGAAGCGATCCGTCGAGTCATGATCGGCGATCAACCGCTGGCCAAGGCGAGCAGCGAGTGCTGCGGAGGGACCGGCTGCTGCTAAGCCACACACGATGACCACCAACGTCGCCAAGCGCCTCGATTTCTTCGAGCGCTATCTCTCCGCCTGGGTGCTCGTCTGCATGGTCGCCGGAGTGACGATCGGCAAGTTCCTGCCCGGTGTCACCGCCGCTGTCAGCCGATGGGAGTTTGGCCAGGGCTCCCACGTCAACATCGCCATCGCCATCCTGATCTGGCTCATGATCTTTCCCATGATGCTGAAGATCGACTTCGGCGGGATTCATGGCGTCTTTCAGAAACCGAGGGGACTCCTCGTCACCTTGTTCGTCAACTGGATCATCAAACCGCTCAGCATGGCTGCGCTGGGCTGGATTTTCATCCAGGGACTTTTTTCCTCCGTCCTCGGCTGGATCGAACCCACCACGGCGGCCAACTACGTGGCAGGCCTCATCATCCTCGCCGCAGCGCCCTGCACGGCCATGGTCTTCGTCTGGAGTTATCTCACCGATGGGGACGGCGCATACACGCTGGCTCAGGTCGCCATCAACGACCTGATCATGGTCTTCGCCTTCGCTCCGATCGTCATGATCCTCGCCGGGGTGAGCGGAGTCCATATCCCGGCGGAGGTCCTCATCACATCGGTGATCGTCTTTATCGTCGTGCCGCTGGCGGCGGGCTGGCTCAGCCGTTTCGCGCTGATCAAGGCAAAGGGTTCGGCGTGGTTCGAGGGCGCATTCCTGCCAAAATTTCGCCCGGTCGCCATCCTCGCCCTGCTTGCCACGCTCACGCTCATCTTTGCTTTCCAGGCCGACAATCTTCTTTCGAACTGGCTGGCCGTCATCCTCCTCGCCATTCCCATCACCATCCAGGTCTACTTCAACTCCGGCCTCACCTACGGCCTGATGCGGCTCTTTGGCGTGCGTCACAATGTCGCCACACCCGGCGCTCTCATCGGTGCAAGCAACTTCTTTGAACTCGCCGTTGCGGTCGCGATCACGCTCTTCGGCCCGACCAGCCCCGCCGCGCTGGCCACCATCGTCGGCGTGCTCGTCGAGGTGCCGGTCATGCTCTCCGTCTGCCGCATCTGCGTCCAAAGCCGCGATTGGTACCAGAGCAAACCCACCCTCTCATGAAACCCACGGTCCTCATCCTCTGCACCGGCAACTCCTGCCGCAGTCACCTCGCCGAAGGCATTCTCCATCATGCCGCCGGTCACCTCGTCAATGTCCAGAGCGCTGGCTCAAAGCCTGCCGGCTACGTCCATCCCAAGGCCATCCAGGTCATGCAGGAAATCGGCATCGACATTTCCGCTCACCGCTCGAAGCACATGGACGAGTTTTTGCAGACGAAAATCGACACAGTGATCACCGTTTGCGGCAATGCCGACCAGGCCTGCCCGATGTTTCCGGGTCAGGTGCATCGTTATCACTGGGGATTCGACGACCCGGCGCATGCCACCGGAACTGATGAAGATATCCTGAAGGAATTCCGGCGTGTCCGGGACGAGATCAAGCTCGTCTTCGAGGCGTACGCAGCCGGTCTTTCCTTCGCCCTCCGCTAGAACGTTTTTCATTATAGGGTCCCGGGACTACCGTCGCCCACTTAACCACAGATCAAGGTGGCTCCCACCCTTGGGAGTACAAGTTTCGGACCTTCAGAAAGCAGGCTGAACTCCTCTTCCCGTAGGAGATTTTGGAAATCTCAAAACACCTTGGAGTAGAGTCATTGATTCAACAGTTTGACCATTATCTCCATTGAATCGAGATCTTTGCAACGGGATGCTTCGGGAGAACACGTGTTTTCCCCCATCCTATGAAATCCCCCTTTGCCTCCTCCCCGGCCATCTACCGCTCGGCATGTGTAGCCTTCAGCCTGCTCGGTCTGTCGCTGACCAACTCCCCGGCGATATCTCTGACGTGGGACCCGAGCGGCAATCAGTCAGGCGTAGGAGGCACAGGAACCTGGGATACGACAAATTCCCAGTGGTTGAGCGCGGGAGTCGATAGCACCTGGCCGGGGGCTGGCAACACCGCTGTATTCAAAGATGCCGTTTCCACAGGAAGCTATACGGTCTCCGTGCAGGGAGGAGGAGTGACAAGCGGCGGCCTGGATTTTCAGAATGGCGGCACATCCACCGTCACCTTGAATGGAGGCGCGGTCACATTCTCGAATGGAGGCTCAGGCGTTACCGTTAAGAACAGTACAAATGCCAGCTCCAATGCCATCATCAATTCCGTCCTCACCGGTAACGAAAGCGTTTCATTTGCGGCGAACTACAACCTTACGCTGGGAGCGGCCAATACCTATACCGGAGCAACGAGGGTCACGGCTGGCAACCTGCGGATCGGTGTCGATAATGCCCTCCCTACTGACACGGCATTGACGATGGCTGGTGGGAACATCCTCATGGGCGGGAAGAACCTCACTGTCGCATCTCTGGCAGGCACAAACTCGTCCAATGTGATCAGAAATCTCACAAACAACTCGACGAGCACGCTAACAGTCAACGGTTCCTCCAGCACATCGTATAGCGGAAATCTGAACAACGGCAATTCGGCCACCCAGATCCTTGCGTTGACCAAGTCCGGCACCAGCACCCTGACCTTGTCAAATACCGCCTCGACATACTCCGGCGCGACCACGATCAATGGCGGCATCCTGAGCATCTCGACTCTCGCCAACGGCGGTGCCAACAGCAGTATCGGCGCTGCCTCGAGTTTAGCCAGCAACTTGATCCTCAATGGCGGCACGCTTCGTTACACGGGAGCAGCGATCAGCACCGATCGTCTCTTCAGCGTAGGCGCGAATGGCGGCACTTTGGACGCATCGGGAAGCGGCGCAGTGACATTTAGCGGAACAAGTGCGATCGGATACAATGGCCAGAGCGGCGAGCGCACGCTCACGCTGACCGGATCCAGCGCAGGCGACAACTCGCTCTCGGTCGTCATCGGTGACAACGGAGGAGCCACCTCGCTGGCCAAGACCGGCACGGGCAAATGGATCCTCGGAGGAGTCAACACCTACACGGGAAATACCGTGGTAAGCAGCGGCACGCTCGTTCTCGCCGACAATGCCGGGATGACATTCGCCATCGGATCCAACGGCGTGAGCAATCAGATCAATGGTACCGGCACCCTGGCTTTGAACGGTGATTTCACTTTTGATCTGACCAGCGCCGCCATTGCCGACGGTAACAGCTGGACCATCGTCACGACCGGAACCCTGGACGAGACCTTTGGCAGCACATTCACCGTCAATGGCTTCACGGAGAATGCCAATGTATGGACGATGAGCAGCGGAAACAATACCTGGACCTTCGCTGAAAATACAGGGGTTCTCAGCTTAAGCGTGGTTCCCGAACCCGGCTCCGTGACTCTCGCGCTGGCGGGACTTGGTCTCCTGTTCCTTGTACAGAGGCTTACGCGGCGCCACGTTTCCTTTCTGTCATAAACCGGCTCCGTCGGTAACAGTCGCGCCAGGTTCGAAAGCGTTTCTTTCCGACCTGGCGCTTTTTTGTAGAAATCGACCAGGGAACCTCCCTCTCACAACGTCGTCAAAAGATTACGTACAAACCCTAGGGAACCAGTTGATCAGGCTCCCACAGGCTCCCTTCCGCCCCTCGTTCCATCAACGGCGAAGGAAACCCGGATACTCCACTCTGGTACATCTTTTTGAAATTTACCATACCGCTGCGATGCAGGCTGCCCTTCTGTTTTTTGCCGGATTGACGCCGCTCCTCGGCGTCTTCGGCGTTATGTTTTTGCTGATCTTCGAGTACCGAAGACGATTCAAAACGCCATTCAGCCAGCATTTACTTCGTCCGCCGGGCGAGTCTCTGCGCCTGAGGATCGACGATCTGAGCGAAAAGCTCATGACCGATGCATTGATCCTGCTTATCTGCTCGATGGTAGTCGGCTTCGGACTCTGGACCGTCTTCAAACATCCTGTCACCGGCGGAGTCACCCTCGCCATCTCTCTCCCTCCCTTTCTCTTCTTTTCGCATCGTCTCTGGCATAGACTTTGTCTGCTCCGCGATTACAACCTCGGCTTTCTCGGTGAACGGGCTGTGGGTGAGGAACTCAACTCTCTCCTCGCCGATGGCTGGAGTGTTTTCCATGACGTGGAATTTGACGAGCATCCCGGGCAGAAGACCTTTAATGTGGACCACGTGGTCGTGGGTCCCGGCGGACTGTTTGCCATTGAGACCAAGACACGTCGAAAACGGGTGCTGAAACCCCACGATCATTCGCCAAATATCGTCGTCTTCGACGGTACCGCCCTGGAGTATCCCTGGGGGCGTGAGGACTTTGGCATCCGGGACGCACGGGAGCGCTCACAGCACCTTTCCCAATGGCTGTCAAAAAGCCTGCAAACGGTATGCTCGTTTCGGCCCGTCCTCGCCCTGCCCGGCTGGTTCGTAAAGCGCACGGGAAAAAGCGACCTGCAGGTCGTGAGTGGACGCGAACTGGGCCAGATCTTCGACGGCCTGAACAAGCGCCCCGTCATGGACCCGGTTACAGTAAGGGCCATCTGCGCCCTGCTGGACCAAAAGTGCCGCGACGTCGGCAAGGACAGGTGATCGCGTAAACGGCCCTAGTGAAAATCGTGAGAGGATGCGGCCACCTCCGGGGGGCGGGCCACGAGCTTTTCGACAGCGGAGGCGAGGACATGAATGACTCCCTTGTGGCGCTGCAGCTTTCCGCGAATGCGTAAAAACCGCTCCTGAGTCACCACCAGCCGGTTTTTCTCAAAAAACGTGGCGTGCAGGATGGCATTGGCTATTCCGGTTTCGTCCTCCAGGCTGACAAAGACCACCCCTTTGCCCGTTCCCGGCCGCTGGCGGCAGATGACCATGCCGGCGATCTCGACCTCCTCGTTGGCAGGACAGACCGGCAGATCGGTCGCAGGCACCGCATCCGGCACCTGATCCCGGAGCAATCGCATCGGGTGCGGTCCGGTGGTCACCCGGGTGTCGGCAAAGTCCATGGTCAGCCGTTCCTCCGGGCTCATCGCCTCAAGCGGCGAGCTTTCCGCCTCCTCAAAGAGCGGAAGTTCGTCCGGAGAAAAGGGAATTTCAATCTTCCAAAGTCCATCGCGTCGATGGGCCACGAGTCCATTCAGCGCGCCGATACGGGCCAGAACACGCAAGGCAGGCGTACCGGGGTGAGCCCGGGCGCGCAGATCTTTCAGGGAGGTGAAGCGCGCTCGCGCATTCTCGTCCGCTATGCGCTGACCGGTTTCCGCAGGCACGCCCCGCACCATGCACAGCCCGAGGCGCAACGCACCATCCTCATCGACGCGGCAAAGCCAGCCCGACTCCAGCACAGAGATGGGCCGCACGCGCACCCCGCGCTGCCGCGCATCCTGCAGGAGCGTATTCTCGCTGTAAAATCCCATGGGCATGTTGTTAAGCAGGCCGCAGTAAAACTCCGGTGCGCGGTGGACCTTCAGCCAGCAGCTCGCATAGGCGATGGTGGCAAAGCTGATGGCGTGGCTCTCCGGAAACCCGTAGACGGCGAAGGACTGGACCGCTTGAATGAGCTGATCCCGCACGTCGGGCTTCACGCCCTTGCATTCCATGGCAGTGCGCAGCTTCACGCAGACCTTGTCCATGCGTTCCTGGCTGCGATGGAAGGACAGGGCTCGCCGCAATTCCTCCGCCTCGCTGCCACTGAAGTCAGCCATCACCATTGCGATCTTGAGCAGTTGTTCCTGGAACAAAGGAACGCCGAGAGTGCGCTTCAGCACCGGCTTGAGCTTGGGGTCGATATAGGTCACTTCTTCCTCCCCGGCTTTGCGAGCCAGGAAAGGGTTCACCATGTTGCCTTGGATCGGTCCGGGCCGGATGATCGCCACCTGCACCACGATGTCGTAAAAGTTCTCGGGCTTCAGCCGGGGCAGCGTTGCCATCTGCGCACGGCTCTCGACCTGGAAAGTGCCGATCGTATCCGCCCGCTGGAGCAGGTCATACACCGCGGGATCATCCTTCGGGAGATGAGCCAGGTCGACCGGCCTGTTTCGCTCCGAGCAAATCGCCAGTGTGTCCTGCATGGCCGACATCATGCCCAAACCGAGAAGATCGACCTTGATGATGCCCATGTCCTCGCAGTCGTCCTTGTCCCACTGTGCGACGACGCGGCCCGGCATCGAGGCATTTTCCAGGGGCACTACGGAGCTGAGCGCCCCCTGGCAGATGATCATGCCGCCCGAGTGCTGGCCGAGATGGCGCGGCAGGCCTTTCATTTGCTCGTAAAGCAGCGCTGCGGTGCGAGCATGCGGATTGTTGCGTCCCACGCCGGAGCGCTCGAGCTGCGACTCAAGGTCGAGCGTATGCGGGAAATCGCCATTGGCGAAGAGACTGGAAAAGCGCTTCAGCGTGCTCTCGGAAAACTCCAGCGCCTTGCCGATCTCGCGCATGGCGCTCCGCCCGCGATAGGTGATGACATTGGCCGTCATGGCCGCACCATGCTTGCCATAGCGCTGATAGACCTCCTGAATGACCTGCTCCCGCCGGGTGCCGCTCGGCAGGTCGAGGTCGATATCCGGCCACGACGTACGCCCCTCGCTCAGGAAGCGCTCGAAGAGAAGATTCGCCCCCACCGGATCGCACACCGTGATGCCCAGGCTGTAGCAGACGGCGCTATTGGCCGCGCTTCCCCGGCCCTGCACGAGGATGTCGTGCTCGCGACAATAGTTCACCAGATCCCAGACGATGAGGAAATACCCGGCAAAGCCCAGCCGGCAGATCAGATCGAGCTCAAACTCGAGCTGACGCCGCACCTTCTCGGAAAGTCCCGAGCCATATTGCCGCCGCGCGCCCTCCATCGTGGTTCGTCGCAAAAACGCCTCCATCGTCTCGCCCTCCGGCACCGGGTATTTGGGAAATTCATATCCGAGATCGTTAAGGCGAAACTCCAGCCGTTCGGCCACGCGCAGCGTATTCTCCAGATACTCCGGGTGATCGGCGAAAAGTCGCCGCATTTCTTCCGGGGCCTTGAGAAACCGTTCGCCATTGGCTGAGAGCAACCGCCCGGCCTTGGACAGCGAGGTGTGATGACGGATACAGGTAAAGACATCCTGAACGCCCCGGCGGGCAGGCTCATGGTACATCACGCCATTCGTCGCCACGATGGGCAGACGGCATCGAGCGGCGACCGCCTCCAGATACTGCTGCCTCCGTTCCTCGCCCCGCAGCAGATGGCGCTGGACCTCCACATAAACATTATCCTGCCCAAAGGCCGCGAGCGCCTTCTCCAAGCGAGCCTCCGAGGCTTTCGCCGCGCGATGTTGGAGGAGGCCGTCGCTCTCACCCGTGAGGGCCAGCAGCCCCGAGGCATAGGCGGGCAGTTCGTCCCAGCGCACGGCGCATTCTGTTTTCGTTCCGCGCAGCTTCGCCTCCGTAATGAGGCGGCTCAGGTTGCGATACCCATTCCGCGTCGCCACGAGCACGGGCAGGATGCAGCCATCCTCCATGGTCAACTCCGCGCCGATCAATGGCTCGATGCCTGTATCTCTGGCCGCCACATGATGCCGCGCCGCGCCGTAGAGCCCGTCCCGGTCGCAGAGCGCCATGGCGGGCAGCTTCAACGCGGCCGCCTGCGCACTCAGTTCCTCTGGACGCGACGCTCCGCGCAGAAAACTCAGCGCGCTGCGGGCGTGCAGCTCAACATACCCGCTCATAGCAGCCCTCCACCCACCATTGACCATCCCGGCGCACGATGCGGTATAGCCCGTCGCCAAGCGCGATGTCCCACTCCTCCTGCTGCCAGGCCGCCGGATCCCACCAATGCCCGGAGAGCCGGTACGGTCCCAGCGCCTCGGTGATGCGCCCATCCGCCAAAGAAGAGGCAATACGAACTGGACAGGAGTTTTTTGTCTCCACGGTCGCAGCAATGGCCGGACGGCAGCGTTGCAGCGGCAGGCCGAGCCATTCGCGGTTCGACTCCCCGGTCTCCTCCGCGTTCCAGGCCACGCGGGGCGCAAGCTGGTAGCTGTCGGGCTTGTGTGTATCCTGAGGAACGGGGAAGCCGACCTCTCTCACCCCGACCAGGGCGCCGATACGCGCCAGCGTGTGTCCGAAGCGGTTCGGATCGCGCAGCCGCGTGCCGAAAAGGCCAAACTGCTGCCGCGTCGGCTCCACCGCCTCGATCTCGAGACTGAGTCCGACCGGCTGCTGAGGAAGAGTCAATTGGTCAAGGTGCGTTTCCAGCGTGCGAAACATCACATCGGCCTCCGAGGTCGGCTCCGGAATGGAAAAGACGCGCTCGTAGGTCTCGCCATCATCCAGGGGCAACCGCAGGATCATCTGCGAGGCCACCACGTAGCGGACCTGCAGACGGGCCGAGAGCTGGTCGACGAAGCGCCGGAGCAAAAACAACAGGGGGGCGGTGGTTTCCACCACATGCTCAAAGTCAAACGCCTCGCGGTAAACCTCAGGCGGTGCGACGAGTTTCAGCGGGCGCTGCGTGCGGCCATTGGCCACGCGCCACATTTCCTCCGCTCCCGCGCCGAGGCGGGCGATCACATCGGCCTTGGGCAGGCGCAGGAACTGCCCGATCGTATGGATGCCCCAATCCTCCAGCACTGCAAGCATGCGGGCATCCGAGGTGAGATGCGAAAGCGGCAGCGGGCCGAGATATTCTCCCCGATCGCGCACCACGCTCACCGCATCCGTCTCGCGCGCGGCGAGGATGGCGACATCTGGCGTGGGAGCGACGCCCACCGTGGCTTTCAACCCCGCCGCCTGCAGGTCCTTCAGTAAATGGTCGCCCTGCGTGTGCCAATCGATCTGGTGCAGCACGCCACGCCAGTCCAGCACCACGATATCCGGCTGCGTGGCCTCGACGAACGGAGAATGCGACAGCGCGATATCCTGCAGCAGGACGGAAAGAGCCGCTTCCTTGGCTGGAAAGATGGAGAAAACCTTCAGTTCCGCACAGCGCGCGAGGGCGAGCGCCACGGGCATGCCCGCCGAGATATCCCGTGCGGCAGCAGGCAGGTTGCGCTCGCAGATGCAGCCGTCCTGCGTGTCGACCACCGCAGCAGGAACGGCCCATAGCTCCTCCCGCCAGCGTAGCGCAGCCTGGAGATGGAACGTCGGCAGATGGACGGCGGCATACATGGCGCGCGTCAGGCGATGTGCAGCGCTCGCTCACCCGGGGCGGCGACACCGCGATATTGGGATTCGGAGAGCAACTCGGCCATCAACTCTTCCCGCGGACGCAGGAGATCGCGCAGGGTCCACTGGCTCCGCGCATGCACGCGCAAACGCGCCGCCGGGATGCAGGGTCGCGCCGTGCAGATGCCCAGGGCGCTTCCCTGTTGCTCCAGCAGGCGCTGAAACCGGTGCCACGTGCTCGCGGGCACCGAGCGCAGTTCCTTCGCCGCGACCATGCGCAGGTCGAGCAGCACCATGGGCAGGTTGCCATCGCGCAAAAGAAGGTCCACCGCCTGAATCGCCCCGGTCAGCTTTTCGCAGCGCACCCAGAGCAGACGGGAAAGAAAATCCTCCGGCACATCGGAGGGGTCAAAGCTGTCGCTCGTATCCACCACTGCCGCAAAGGCCGAAGGCGCGATAAGGGCGTCCAGCATGAGCAGCCCGACGCCTCCCGAGGGACCGGTGATTTCAGTCAAAATTCCCGTCGGGATGGCGGCTCGTTCGACCGGCTTCGGAGCCTGGAGGCCGTGCGTTGCGGCGGGAAACTTCTCCGCCAGCATGCCGCGCAATTGCTCAAAACGGATAATCTTGTCGGACAATGGGTTACAACTTTCACCCTCTTGCCCAAAGGACGGCATGTCAGCTCCCAGCGAGCGGGCCGGAACCTTTGCCGCATCCATCACCTCAACTGTAGGTTCCCGGGCCGTCCGCGCAAGTTCCATAAAGACGCTTTTCACTACACCCGCAGGGGTCGGACATTGCTTGTCCGAGCAGGAGAAAACCGTCGCCGAAAAGATGTCGCCAGCCGCCATTTTCCGCCCTAAAGGAAATCCTCATGCCCACCTATGTCGCCCTGCTCCGCGCCGTGAATGTGGGAGGAACCGGCAAGCTGCCTATGACGGAGCTAAAGGCGCTTTGCGAGGAGGCGGGTTTTCAGGACGTCCGCACCTACATCGCCAGCGGCAACGTGATCTTTCGCAGCCCCTCGGGTGAAAAAGCCGTCCGCTCCGCATTGGAGGAGCGCCTGCTAACCCACATGGGCAAGCCCGTACAGGTCTGCATCCGCACTGCCTCCGAAATGGCAGACATCCTGAAGCGGAATCCCTTCTCCAATGAACCCGGCAATCGCGTAGCAGTCCTTTTCACCGATGCACCCCTGCCCAGCGATCCGGCGGCTGGCGTGACGGGACAGAAAACGGAGCAACTCGCTCTCGGGAAACGCGAGTTGTTCATCTTTTACCCCGACGGCATGGGAACATCACGGCTCCGGCTTCCCGCCGAGAAAACCGGCACCGCGCGCAACATCAATACCGTCGCCAAGCTGGCCGAAATGGCCGCCGCACTCTAGATCACCTCGAGATATTCCCGCGCAGGCAGCGGAGGAAACTTCGCTCCCGGGTGCGTCTGGTACCAATAGGCCACCGAGGCGATGTCATCCTGCAGCGGAAGGTACCGCCCGCCACTCCGCCAGCCGAGCGCCTGAATGGTGACACGCAGGTCTTTGTGAAACCGCACCGGGTCCATGATGTGCCAGCGATACATGCCGAAGCGGGTCTGGGAATTGTACACGCCATCGGGCCGGATCACCTGCGACAGCCCCGCGTACGGCGTGGTGTACTCCTCGTATTGCCGGGTCTCCTTGTTCTCAAAGTTGTACGAGCCACAGAAATAATCCTCCGTGCCCGTGCCGCAGATGGTGGGAAACTCCCGGTCACCATCGAGGTAAAACTTGATCTCCCCCTCGCCCCACCAGCCCGAGTTGTTCACGCCCCAGGCCATGTAGGTGCCGACGTAGTGCCCCCACCCCTCCACGCCATCGAGGATGGTGTAGACCTCCTTGTAGGGCAGTGGATTCACGCGGCGAAATTGCGCATGAAAATACGCCGCCGTCTCCGCGATCTCCTCCAGCGTGTAGTTGATCTGGTAATAGAGCGTCGCCGCGTCATCGGCCAGATTCTCGATCGTGATGCGACAGTGTTTGCGAAAGGGCATCGGCCAGTAGCAGTTGAAGGCGCTGCCGGGATTCACACAGACCGGCTGCGACACCAGCGGCGCGTACTTTCCCCACCCGCAGGCAAAGAAATCGCCCACCGGACACTCGACCGAGGGATGTTCGGACCCATCCCAGTAAATGCGCAGGATGTTCCACCGCCATGAACCGGCCAGCGTCATCCAGATTTGCTGAATCTGCCCCGGCCCATCGACATCCATGATGGTCGTGACGCTTCCCGCCGGGAGAATGATGCGAGGCCGCACCTTCCACCCGCGCCCGAGATCGCGCGCATCGGGATAGTTTTCAACCCAGTGCTGGCCGATTCTCTCCACCTCCGGCTGAGGAATCGCCGAAACCTCCGCCATGCCGCCGCGTCCTTTTTCTCCATAGACATTCTCCGGCGAGATGGACCGGGTTTGCGCTTTGCTCAGAAAGGAGAGGCTGCCGAGGGATTGAGTGAACAAGTTCATGGTTTCTTGGGATTTTTCTTTAAAAGGGAAATCGTCACGGGACGCCCGGGCGCAACCTCGGCTTCGAGAGAGATTGTATTACCATCTCCCAAAACCAGGCTTCGCAGCGAAAGAGTTCCTTCGATCAGGCGCACAGTGAGACGTCCCCGGTCCAAACTGATGATTCCGTATCCGGAGGCGGTGGAGAAGAATGTCTGGAATGACTGTTTCGAAATCTTCGGAGCAAACCAAAGTGTTTTTGTCACCGCCGAGTACCGGAATCCGGATAGCGAGCCGAGCAGGGCAAAGCTGGCGAGAGCCCGGGCGTAGTAGTTGCCGCACTCGTATTCATTCCAGGGATTGCGCACCGCACCGTCGTAGCGGCTGCGCACGGCCTTCACGATCTGGAGCCCTTCACGTACCAAACCGCACTCGATAAGGTGGGACGCCACCTGATACTCGATGCCGGTCCACACCTCATCACTGTAAATAAATGGAAGGGTGGGTTTCCCGCCCCGCGGCCACGAGCAAAGCAGCAAACCCGATTCGCTCCCGATGGCATATCCCGGCCGCTGGCAGTTCGCATGGTCGGATAAGTCTTTACGAAAATTGTACCGATGGATGGAGTACAGGCTCTTGCGAACAAGCTCATCGTCGAGAGGCGTGGATATTCCGTAAATCTGCGCCATCCACGCACCAATTACGCCATCGGAAAGACATCCCTTTCCGTATTGGTAGAGTGGTCCCTCCTTTTTCATCAGACGGAGCTTGGAATCCGACTCTTCCGCCTTGAGGCGTCCGGCGATTTTCTCCAGGAACGACGTGTCGCGCAGTCCGCGGTACTGCACCTTCTGCTCGAAGTACTCGCCGTTGAAGAGCTTTCCCTTCAGGTAACGTGCACTGCGCGAAGCGAGATCGCGGTACTTTTCCGCCCCGGCTGAATCCCCGAGCGCGGCACAGATTTCACTCATGGCGGACAGAGCGCCCGCATAGATTGTCGTGCACATTCCATCAGCGCCCCAGAACTCGATGTCGTAGGTATTATGATGCGGCTCCACCACAGCGCCGATGCGGTCGGGATCCCATTGGTTGATGCAATATTCGATGCTGCGGAGAGCGAGCGGGTATAGTCGTCGCAACCACGCAGTGTCTCCGCTGATCTGCCAGTCGCGATAGAGCTTCATGATGCCGCCAAGCTGCCCGTCGGCTGCGGCATACCAGGTGTGCGGATTAGGGCCGTCTGGCAATGCGGCGCGAAAATTCACGTGTCCTCGCTCATCAATGGACCGCTCCAGTTCCTGCTCGCGCAAGGTGCGCTCGATGGCGGGAAACAAATGTGGAAACGCCTGGGCGTAGTTCCAGACATGTGTACAGCTCCCGTGGCAGCTTCCCTCCATGGTGGCGCTCCCCTCCCAGGCCCAAAGATTGCCGCTGGCCTGCCGGAGCACGGTCGGGGATTTGATAATGGCCAGGTTGGCCGAGACAGCATCCAGCACATAGGGCGGCAGGGAGGAACTAAGCAGCGCATTCTGAAAAGCCACCGTCCTTCGACGCAGTTCCTCATAATGTTCGTGGAGATAATCCACGACATCACGCGCGTCCCGCCAGAGTGAGGAGTAATAGGTGCGCCAACGCGGACTCTCGCCCACCGGATATCCGACCTGCTCGAAGGTCAAGTTGCTGTTGGGAAAATACCAGGTGATGATTACCGGGATTTCCGCCTTTTCCCCGGGACGCAGCCTCACCTTGACTTCCACGGAGCCACCGTTACGCCCCCCTCTCCCCGCGTCCTCCGTGCCATCGTTGGGCTGGAATTTCCCCGTTTCGACCTCCCGCCACAATGCGGAAACTCCGTCGAAAAAGCCGCCCCGTATCCAGGTGGCCTTGATACGCGGTTTGGGTCCGATCACGGTCAGGCTCCCCTCGCCAAAGGTCTCGCTATCCGAAGGCTCGGTGTTGGTAAAATGAACGCCTTTTCCCGGAATCACAGCACACCGGGTCCCTTCATCTTTCGTTGATGCGCCGACCGCCGGGTGAGCAAGATGAAACGAAAACTCACATTCGACAGCCTTCCGGGATGTATTCCGGATGGAATATTCGATCATGGCCGCAGGCACGCTGGAAGCGATCTCATCCAGCGGCACGAATGGACTCCAACCCGTCACCCTGACCTCAACGGGCATGTCTCTATCCGACAAGGTTACTTGCGCAAACGGATACCCGCTCTCAAAACGGCTCTGCCGAAACCTCGGCAATCCCTCGTATCCTCCATGTCGGCAGCCCCGCCCCTGCAAGCCCTGGTCGTAGATTTTCCCTGGCGGAAAGGGTCCTTCGACCAGCCGGGTGACGGGCTTATCTCCCTTGATGTGCAAAAGCGCAAAACCAGCATCGTCCTCCCTGTTCTCATCGGGAAGCGCAGTCGTGGAGGGGCGATTGCGGATCGAAAAATCCTGCAATCCTCCATATCCGTTGAAGCAGATACAGCCTGCGCCGATGCCACCCAGCGGCATTGCCGTCTGGAGAATATTGCGATGGTGAAAAGGAAACAGCGGTTGAGTTCCTTTCTTGGACGAAGCTATGGCCGGAAGGCGACGGGAGGGCATATGTCTCAAAAATGCTGGGTGAAATCTAATACAGATCGAGCGGTCTTGAACATGGAGCCCGCCATGAAATACCTGTAATATCTTACGATCCTCCATGAATCCGTCGGAACTCGCCCATTCCCGCAATCGCCCTTCCGCCTTCCCCGGTATGGGCTTCAAGCGATTCTTCTCTCCGCAGCCGCTCGGCTCAAAGACTGTCAGCGTGCGCGGGATCGGCATTCGAGAGGCTATGCCGGCGTGTCTTGTCGAACGTCCACAGGGAACAGGTGACTACCTGATCATGCTCTTCCATGATGAAGCCCAGATCGGCACCTCCCCGGTCATGCAGCCCACGGACCGCCCGGACACCATGATGGTCTGGCCACCCGGCAAGGGGCAGTTTTATGGCAATCCCCGGCAGGGCTTCGTTCACTCGTGGATTCATTGTGAAGGCCGCCGCATCCGCCAGGCCCTGCGCCAGGCCCGACTTCCGCTGGCGGAACCGTTCCCGGTCGGAAACATCTCGCACTTCCAGCAAACCCTCCTCGATGTCCACGCCGAGGTCGTGTCCTACATGCCGCCCGATGAAATCCTTATCGGAAATCTCCTGGAAAATTGTTTTCGAGAACTCGCCCGCCAGTTGCGGGGAGTCGATTCCGGCATTCAGGTGCCGGAGCGCCTGCTGGCCGTGCATCGTCTCATCGCCGCCGTGCCGGATCACCCCATCACTCTGGAGAAACTCGCCTCCATGGCGGGCATGTCGCCATCGCATTTCTCCGCTCAGTTTCGAAAAACCTTCGGCCTCGCTCCCATGGAATGCCTCATCCAGCATCGAATGCACCGCGCCGCGCATCTGCTTTCCGATCACAACATGACCGTATCGGAAATCGCCCGGCAGGTGGGGTACGAGGATGCCTTTCACTTCTCCAAAACCTTCCGGAAGCACTTTGGATCGAGTCCTCGGGCCATGCGGCAGCACGGGGAAAGGCCTTTGAATTAACGTTTTCGCCGTGGGGTGTCGTATCCCCGGCTTGCCAGAGGGGGCGCAATCGGAGAAAACACACGCCCGATGTCTTCTCTCTCTCTTCTCGTACTCGCCGCAGGCATGGGCAGCCGTTATGGAGGCCTGAAACAGGTCGATCCCATGGGACCATCGGGGGAAACCTTGCTCGACTACTCGGTCTATGACGCCATGCGCGCCGGTTTTGACCGCGTGGTATTCCTGATTCGCCGCGACATTGAGGAGGAGTTCCGGGCCAAGGTCGGCTCGCGCTACGAGGGCCGCATCGATGTGGCCTACGCCTTCCAGCAGCTCGACTCGCTGCCCGGCAGCTTCACTGTACCGGCCGATCGTAAAAAACCCTGGGGCACCGCCCATGCCGTATGGTGCGCCCGCGAGGTGCTTGACGGTCCGTTTGTTTCCATCAATGCCGATGATTTCTACGGTGTCGGTTCGTACGAGGTGCTGGCGAAGTTCCTCCGCGACAAGACGGCGGCCAGCACAGATTACGCGATGGCCGGCTATCGCCTCGATAATACGCTCTCCGATCACGGCTCCGTGGCACGCGGTGTCTGCGAGGTGGATGCGGCCAACAAGCTCACCTCCATCGTCGAGTGGACCGCCATCGAGCACACCGAGGGAAAGATTTTCCAAAAGACCGACAGCGGCGAAAAGACCTTCACCGGCAGCGAGCCCGTCTCGATGAACTTCTGGGGTCTCACACCCGCCGTATTCCCGCAACTCGAGACAATCCTCGGCGACTTCCTTACCGCGAACAGCAGCGACCTGAAGGCAGAGTGCTACATCCCGACCGCCCTCGGCCAGCTCACCGAGCAGGGCAAGGCCACGCTTGAGGTGCTGCCGACGAATGCCCCGTGGTTCGGCGTGACCTACCGCGAGGACAAGCCGCTCGTGACCGAAGCCCTCGCCAGGCTCCACGCGTCGGGCGAGTACCCGACCCCGCTGTGGAAATAACCGCCGCCCGCCGGGCTGTCTCCGAGGCCCGGCTCTACGGCATCCTCGATCTTTCCTACGTCGCCGCCGAGGTCGCGCCCGATATGGCGCGACGCATGATCGACGGCGGAGTGCAGATCCTGCAACTCCGCGCCAAGAACCAGCCTCTGGAGCTCATCGAGCGGCTGGCGAAAGAAGTCGCCGCTCTCACCAGTTCCGCAGGGGTGCCATTCATCATCAACGACCATCCGAACCTCGTGCAATCCACGGGGGCCGATGGCGCGCATGTGGGACAGGATGACCTCGCCGTCGAGGCCACCCGGGGGATCATTGGCAATGTACTCCTCGGAAAATCGACCCACAGCGTCGCCCAGGCGACCGCCGCCGGCGTACAGGATCTGGATTACATCGGGTTCGGCCCGCTCTTTGCCACTCCGACCAAGCCGGACTACACCCCGATAGGCACCGCCGAGATCACCGAGGTGCATCGGTTGGTCCGGCACCCGATCTTCTGCATCGGCGGGGTGAAACTCGAGAATCTCGAGACCGTGCTCGCCGCTGGGGCGAAACGCGTGGTCATCGTTTCCGGCATCCTGCTGGCGGATGATGTCGCTGCATATTGTCGCCGCTGCCGTGCCCTTCTGGACGCCGTGCCGCTGGTCTAGGGAAACTTTCTACCCTGAGAAAGGCGGTTTTTCGGCTTTTTCCACTTGCGCGACGGCGCGAGGCGGCAATTCTCATGGGATGAAATTTCTGCGCCTTTTCCTCCTCACCTTTCTGGCCTGCGCAGCCCTGGCCCAGGCGGAAGTCCAGCGGGAGTACATCGTCGTAAGCGGCGGGCCATCGCTGATCGAGTGGGAAAAGTTCAAGGCGGAACCCCATGACCGCTGGTGGGGCAATTTCATCCGCTCCGCTCGTGTCCGGATTCAGCAACTGCGCGAGCAGTATGGCCCGACCGCCAGGATCACCTGGCTCGTCTATCGTCCTGCCTACGATCGCCGTAGTCAGCAGGACAAAACCGATCTTATCAGCAACATCGTCAGTGTTCGCGACAAGTACAACGTGAACCTCGTCTGGATCAAGTCGGGCCAGGATGTGATCAACTACCTCAATGCCGGTCAGCCTCGCGGTCAGGTCAAGATCGCGACCTTCGACTACTACGGCCACTCCAATCGTGCGTGCTTCATGTTCGACTACAGCAACGAGATCGACAGCGCATCGAAGGGATACCTGCATGAGTCCCAGCTCAGCGCCATCCATCGCGGCCTCTTCACCAAGGATGCCCTCGTGAAAAGCTGGGGATGCTACACCGGCGAGAGCATGAGCAAGCTGTGGCGTGCCGCCACCGGCAAACGCATGATCGGCGCTGTGGGCAAGACCGATTACTCCAAATGTCCGACCAATGGCTGGATTCCCGCTTTGAGCGAAGGCAGCCGCTGGGGCGGCTAGCTCGTCATTCTCAAGTCCCCGGCTGGCGACGCCCCAGCCAGCAGATTCCAAGTGCCAGAGCGCCAGCCATCAGAAATACGGTGGAAGGCTCGGGCACAGCCGTTGGCGTGAGGGTTACCTCCACGGTTTCCCCGCCATCCCACTCCAGGCTGCCAATCCAGAGTGAAACAGATCGTCCATCGAAGGTCACCAAGGAGGGATTGAAACAGGGAAGATCGGATGTCACCGCGATGGAGGCGATTTCCAACTCGGACTCCCCAAACCACTGGATGTCCGACACGAGCATCCGATGATCCTCGGCTCCTCCGCCGGCACCTCCTTCAGGCCCCAGGATGAAGACGATGCTATTGGCCCGCGGCATAATGGCCATATTGTTACCATCGCTTACTGAGGTGCGGTCTGAATCGGTACCAGTCACCAACACGGAAACCGGCCCCCAGTAAAACCCATCCGAAGGTATTTTGCGGGAAATCTCCACGACGGAGCCGATCAGTGTGGCTGCCCTGCCGTGAGGCACCAGCAGCGCCAGCGAGAAAAGTGTCACCAGTAATCGCATAGGGAGGAACGTACGCCCGTTTACAGTGCAAAAACCGCTCGACACACGTCAAATTAAATCCATTGAAAACATATAATCTATCGATATATAAATCACGCACCCCTTTATGAACACCCTCCGCCTTATCTTCCTGGCGCTGCTTTTCTGCCTTCATTCCGCGTCCTCCGCCCCGCAGGAAATCGTCAACGACACCATCTGGCTGGATACTTCGGGGCAGGAAATCATTGCCCAGGGTGGAAGCATGATCAAAGTCGGGAAGGTCTTCTACTGGTATGGCTATGACATCAAAAAGAACGATGTCCGTCTCTATACCTCCTCCGATTTCGTCCACTGGGCCTATCAGGGAATCGTCTATCACGGCAACTCCTGGTACGGGCGGCCAGACGTGCTCTACAATGCTCGTACAGGCCGCTACGTCATGATCACCGAGGGGCCGCGATCGACCGGGCGTAATTGCGTCGTCTTTTTTACCTCCAACAAGGCGGCAGGCCCCTTCGTCCGCCAGGGGATCACCGACATGGTGTTTGGCAATACCATGGGCGATCACTCGGTCTTTAAGGATGCCAATGGCGACGCCTATCTCCTGGCCGTCACCGATCCGACATCCACCAATTACAACGGCGGCATGAAGATCGTGAAGCTCACCTCGGACTACCTCGGCCTGGAATCCGTCGTGGCCGAGTGGAACAACGGAGGCGACCACCGGGAGGCCCCTGCCATTGTCAAAAAGGACGGCTTTTACTACCTCCTCACTTCATGGACCGATGGCTGGCACTCGACCGCTACAAAGTACCAGAAGTCCGCAACGCTGGCGGGAATGGCCTCTGCACCCAAGATCCTGCTGGCGACCAGTCCCTACAGTTCGAACTCCTTCAACACCCAGAACGACTTTATCATGCCGGTGACCGGCGCCCAGGGTACCACGTATGTTTATTGCGGCGACCGCTACAGTCAGCAGACGGGCGAAGGTATCGGCAAAAATGGCTGGTATCCGCTGACCTTCGATTCCGCTGGCACGCCCACCCTCAATGGCGTGCAAAAATGGCGGATCGATACCGAAACGGGTCTTTGGGATATCAAATCGGTCGAAGCCGGAAAGACCTACCGCATCATGAATCAAAACAGCGGCAAGGCGCTCACCGTATCCTCCTCCACCGCCCCTGATGGCACAGGGGTGGAGCAGCGAACCTACAGCGGATTGCTCACGCAGAAGTGGACGTTCTTCCCCATGGGAAACAATCAGTTTCTCGTCCTGAACTCCGATACCGGCAAAGCGCTCGATGTCGCCGGCTCCTCCACCGCCAATGGCGCATTCCTTCAGGTCAATGCAAAGTCCGCCATAACCAGCCAGACATGGGTGGTGGTTCCCACCGGCGGCGCATTTCGCATCACAAACTACAACAGCAGCAAATCCGCCAATGTCTCGGGCAGCTCGACCAGCGACGGGGCAAAGATCGAGCAGTGGACGTATTCCGATTGGGCCAGCCAGAAGTGGATCATCGAAACTCCACCGGCCACGACCTCATTCACCGAAAACAGCATTTACAAAATCGTCAACCGGGGCAGTGGAAAAGCACTCACCGTCACCGGCGGGGGCAGTGCGGATGGAACTCTGATCGAGCAACGCACCTTTGCCGACGCTGACGGCCAGAAATGGGTCTTTCAGCCCTACGGAACGGACCAATACCTCATCCGTAGCGTGCAAAGCGGAAAATTCCTGGATGTCACCAATGCATCCACTGACAACGGCGCGACAATTGAGATCCGCCCCGTGAGTGGAACTGACAGCCAGACGTGGCTCGCGACCAAGTTAAGCTCGGGATATTACCAGCTAACCTGCCTCAAGAGTGGCAAATCCCTCAATGTCTCCGGGAGTTCCACAGCGGATGGGGCCAAGGTCGAGCAGTGGACCTTCGGCAACTGGAACAGCCAGATGTGGTCGATCTCGGCGCTCTAGCCGGACTCCCCCAGAATTATCACCGCTCACTCGCGAGCAGGAGGCTGAATTCCAGAGAGCGCGGGTGAACCCCTTTTCTTTCATCTGCCCGATGGTCGCTCACCATGGTATATAAGGAGATTGCACTCTATCCAGCAAACCGATAGGATACTCGTCCTTTATGAGTCAACAAACGTGTCCGGAGTGTGAAATGAATGACGTATTGCAGCACGCAGACCATTGGGAATGCATGACCTGCGGACACGAATGGGCGCGAGAAGAAGAGGCTCCTGCTGGGCGAATCGTCAAGGACGCCCACGGCAATGTGCTGACCGATGGCGATTGCGTGGTGCTCATCAAGGATTTGCCGCTCAAGGGCGCTCAGGTGCTCAAGGGAGGCACCAAGACCAAGCCCATCCGCCTCGTCGACGGCGATCACGAGATCTCCTGCAAAATCGACGGGATGGCCGTCGGGCTGAAGGCTTGCTTCGTGCGAAAGGCATAGATTGCCCCAACTAGTTCTCCGACCGACAAAACGGTCGATGTCACCGCGATAAATATTGCCAGTTAGCCGCCAGTATTTACGGTGCCGAGCCATGACCCCACGGATATGCGCCCTCGTGCTCGGAGCCAGTGCCGGCCTGGCAATAGCCCAAAACCAGACCTCGATCTTTTCCCCCGTCACGAACTGGAATGGAGCGTACACCCTGTCGGTCCAGCAATATGACATGGGAACGGCTTCCGTGCCGACGCTCCAGTCCTTTGCTTCGGCGTCCTACGGCGACGAATGGGTGGTGCTCGCCGGGCGCACCAACGGGCTCCATGGCTTCACCAACAGCGGCACGGTCAATTTTCCGCCCGCATCGCAAAACACCGAGATCTGGGTGGTTGATCCGGTGACGAAGCAGACGTGGAGCAAATCGCTTTCCTCCTCCGGCCTCAGCGACTCGATCATTAGTAGCCTGTCGGCAACAGCCACCCAGAGTTTCACGCAGGGGAGTACGCTCTTCGTCTCCGGCGGTTACGTCTACGACTCGACCGCGAATAACTTCACCACCTACAACACGCTCACAGCGATCGACGTGGCCGATGTGGTGAGTTGGGTCAAAGGCGAAACCTCCTCTCTGGCCGCGAACAGCGTGCTGCAGACCACCGGAGGGACCAGCAGCAACGGCTCCTACACCGGAGGCTTCTTTGCGGTGACAGGCGGAGAAATGTACCAGACCGGCAGCACGGTGCAGCTCGTCTTCGGACAGGATTTTGAGGGTCCCTACACGCCCGGATCGAATGGCACCTACACGTCGCAGGTCCGCTCATTCACCATCGACTACAATAAAGAAAACGGCACGCTGGGGTATACCGAGACGCAAGTGAGCCCCGGGCCCGGCGATCCCACGCAATTTCGCCGCCGCGATCTGAACGTCGCCCCGTCGCTGTCCAAGAATCCTGAGGGTGGCGCTCCTGTGGCTGGGCTGATCGCGTACTCGGGCGTATTCTACAATGGAGAGGGCGTATGGACCGTGCCGGTGGAAATCGGTGCGGACGGCGTGCCCGTGATGGCCGATCCCAGCAACCCGGCGACCTTCAAACAAGCCATGAGCAACTATGATGCAGCCAAGCTCGGCCTGTATTCGAATGCAACCGGCGAGTTCACGGAATTCTTCTTTGGCGGCATCACCGCCAATACCTACAACCCAACCACCGGGACACTCACATACGACGCGGAGTTTCCCTTCACCTCGCAGATTTCCGCCATCACCCGGGATGAAAACGGCAACTACGCGCAATACTACGCAGGCGGGTTGCCGCAGATCCTCGACTCGGAAGGCAAAGTGATCCTTTTCGGAGCCGAGGCGAAATTCTTTCCGGTTCTCGGCCTGCCGACGTATGACAACGGCGTGATCGATCTCGATGCGCTGACCGACGGCACTTTGCTCGGATATATCTACGGAGGCATCGCCGCAGATGCTCCCAACAACGGCAAAACCGCAGCATCGAACGAGGTCTTCGCAGTTTACTACACCGCAGTACCCGAACCCTCCGCCTTGGCACTGCTCGCACTCGGGCTGCCGCTGGTGTGGCTCCTCCGGCATTCTCGTCAAGCCGTCCGGTAAGGGATCATTTCACTCCCAGCCTCACCCGCGACGACCAATACCAGCGTTGCGGATGAGACCCGAGCCTCTTCCCTGCGATCTCCCGGAGTTGATCGACTCTCAGTTCGGACTCGGTGAAACCAGCCTTGAGCAAAGTCTGCACGTGTCCCTGGCTGAGAAGGAGCCCCACGATGCGGTCGGCATTTCCCTCATCGGTGTGATGGAGGGTGCATTCCCGGACAAAACGGAAACACCCGCTCTCCTGCATGCGAGCCAGGTGACCCGACTTGCCCCATCGCCGGACTTCGGAGGAAACACCTGCCGCTTTTTCGAGCTTGCGGGCGTTCTCCATGCATTCCCGGTAGAGGACGTCCACCTCAGGGGCGGTCGTCACTGGCGGCCAGTCGTAGTCATAGGCCGCAAATATCCCGCCTGTCCGTAAAACACGCGCCACTTCGTCAAAGGTCGGCTGCGGGTCCATCCAGTGCAGGGACTGCGAGCAGGTCACAATATCCGCGGACTCATCCGCCAGCCCCGTCGCATGAGAAAAGCCGAGGCGATATTGCACGCACGGCATCGCCAAAGACCGCGCCTGATTCAGCATGGCTTCGGTCGGATCAACCCCGACCACAGCCTCCGCACGCCCCGACCAATATCGGGTCGATAGCCCGCTCCCGCAGCCGAGGTCCACCACCAGTCGCGGCTGATCCATCTGGAGATACTGCCCCACCAATCCCGCAAGCGCCTCGGGCGGCGATGGCCGAAATTGATCGTAGTGATCGGCAAAGCCGGTGAATCGCTCGATGTTCGCGGTGAAGTCCATGGCTGCCTCCAACCTAGCAGAAAGTGCATGGTACAAAAGACGGCATCCACCGCCAGACTACCCCAGGACCTTGTACCTCGATTGAACAAATCCCGATGGAAACGCCTTTGTGCCGAGGTGCCGAAGCTCGGTATGATCCTCGATCGCTCCAAAGAGCGGCAGCCCGTCTCCGAGTAAAATGGGAATGCGCGTAATCACCAAATCCGCGATCAGCCCCTCGCGGAGAAAGGCCTGAATCACCTGTCCTCCGTCGATGTAGGCATGCTCCCAGCCACGCCCTGCGAGATACTCCGCCACCGCCCTCGGAGGCTGATTAAGAATCGTCACCCTTCCCGCAATATCGGACGGCAAATCTACAGCTGATATAAAACGACTAAGCACCACCACAGGCTTGTCGAAGGGCCACGAGTCGAAGGTGAGAACCTTTTCAAACGTGCGGCGGCCCATGATGATTCCATCCATGCCCGCCAGGAAATCGGCGTAACCGTGGTCTTCATTTTCACCGTCGAGGCGAGCCGCGCTGATTGACTTCTCCTCCAGCCACCCGATATCACCGTCCCTGCGGGCAATAAAGCCATCGAGGCTGGTTGCAATGAACACATGGCCCCTCAAAATATCTTTGTTACCAGCAGATTTCATAACCGAGGCGGGATGTCATGTAGATGCGTGTATCCCATGGGTCAAGCCCCCCTCTTGCTTTTCGAAAAGTGAAGGCATTATCTCTCCGTTACGAAAACAGCCGTTCTCTTTACGGTCTGTCTGACTGGCGCAGCTTTTGCGGAGCCTCCCTCACCAAACCGGAGCAGTTGACCCTGAGCCTCTCCTCAACGCCATCGCTGTCACCAAGCGATGCCTCACGAAAAAATCTCGTCGGAGCCTGGAAAGGCGGCTTTGTTGTCTTTTCAACAAGGTCCCGGCAACTCGCTCTCACGGGAGAACGAGCCCCTGTGGATTTTCCGGGCCCCGGCTATCGCCGCATGCTCGAAAATCCCGAATAACCCCCTGTCGACGCTACAATGTCGACGTAGCCGCCTCGCCGACCTTGCTTTGCCAGCGGGTCAGGAGATGCATCACGACGTTGGCGCCGAAGCGGTATGATGCCTCGAGTGAGTCTCGATTGATATTGCGGAGGTAGACATCGCGCTGGTCGTAGATGGCGGGATTCGTTGCGACATACTGCCCGGCGACATTGCGCCCGAGGTCGATCTTTCCATCCTGATCGAGACCGACCTGCCACATGTCGCCGTAGTCATTGGCCGTGTAGAGGATCGCGACCTCGCCATACATTTTCATGGCATAAATCGGGAGGCGATAGTTGTTCAGACCAGCGGGCATCTGTTTTACGTCCTTAAAGTAGGCTTGTGAATACAGCGGATGGTCAGCAGGAAGCGGCTCGAAATTCTTGTCCACATCGGCCACCACACGGCGCATCTCGCGCTTGAAGGCGAGATCGAAGCGCGACCGCTGTCCCGGCACCGAGCTGTCACCCCAGATACAACCGCCGACCTTGAGATAGGCGCGCAGGTTCTCGACCTCCTTCTCGGTCAACTGAAAGTCACGCGTTCCGGTGAGGAAGATAAATGGCGGGCGAACATTGAGGAGTTCATCGCTATCGAGGCGGATGGCGCGAACGTTGGTGTAGTTGGTCCGTACGCGATCCTTCGTCCAGGAGCTCATAAGATAGAGCAGATTGGGCAGGCTGCCCGCATCGATCTTGCCATTGGAGACTCGCACGGTGGAGTTCCAATTGCCCCCGGAGTATTGACCAATGAAGGCCGTGAAATCGTATTCGGCATGCTTGCCCTTGCCCGGCGTCCCCATCCAGATGCGCTGAGTCTTCGCAAGCTGCGTGAGAACCTCCGGCGTGATCTCGTTCACGGTCGATGGAGCTATGCTCTCCATTTTGGAAATGGCGGCCGGCACCTGGTCGGCGTTCGGCGGAGGAATGTCGATGCTCTTGACAAAAATCGGAGCCTGGGGGTTTTTCTGCTCGCTGAAAATGATGTCTGGCTGATCTTTCGATGGAGCCGGGTTGATCAACTTATCGAGCGACATCTCCTGCTTGAGGGTCGTTTTGTCGGTCGGCGGAGGGCGGACTGCGTCGGCAACCGGCGCGATCGTACCCGTAATCTGCTCCGGCTCGGGTACGACCTTGGTAATAATCACCCCGCCTAGAAGAACGATGATGATGAAGTGGATGACGAGGGAAATGGAGAAGTCGCGCGAGCGGCTGAGCTTGTCGCGAAGTCTCTGAACCAGCGGGGGAAGCTGATCAGTCATGGGCGACGCTTAGCACTCCGGGAATGCTAAGGCAAGCGCCGATTCTTAGCTCGGAAAAAAGCCGGCTACTTTTGCTTGGCCTTGTAAAAATTGATGGCCGTGACCAGATCCACTGCTCGCTGGAGCACGCCATCTCGCAATGGGTTGCCTTTTCCGCGTTCGCGCTGGATGCTCTGGACGGAATCGATCTCGGGGTTGGTATTTGCGACGAGAGCAGCTTCATTCAGCCGCTTGCGTTCGACGTCATAGACGAACTGGCTGACGCCCTTTTCCTTTGATTCACGAAAAATCTGGGCCTGTACCTCGGCAGGCAGGGCAATGGCGACATCGGGTTTCACTCCCTCGGGAAAGATTGGCCCGGCCTCGGGGACGATGACCTGGGCGATGGCCACTCGCAGGACGAGATTGCCCGAGAGTTCATTATCGTAGAACTCTGCGGCACCGCCTTTCGTCGGCGCACCGATGATCATGGCTCCGGCATTCTGGCGCAGCGTGGCGGCCAGTGCCTCGGCAGGGCCGGAGGTGTCGGCATCCGTGAGAACCACGATCACGCCCTGAAAGGCCGGGTCCTGGTTTGACGTAAAGATGCGCTCCTGTTTGGCGCTGGGCTTTTGAACGGTGAAGAGCAGCTTGCCCTTCGCGCAGAACCGCCTGGCCACATCCGCCGCCACCTCGTAGCTGCCGCCGTGCGCCGCCTCGCGCAGGTCGAGAATCACGGCATCGACCTTCTTGGGGTCAAAGCCCGTGAGGACGGCGTCCATCTGCGGAAGCACACCAGCCTCCATCGAGCCGAGCCGGATATAGCCGATATGGCCATCGAGGATCTCGGCGAGAAAGGGAGTGCCTTCATCCTGCTGCCGGGCGCGGGAATCGACCAGCTCCGCCCCTGGATCGAGGCGCCGGAGCAGTCCCTCCAGCAACGCGCGCTGCATAGCGGCCTCGCTGGTTTTTTCCCCGTCGAGAAACTGCCGCTTGATCGCATCGACAGCCTTGGAGACGTCGTCGTCCTTGAGGCTGTTAACCTTCTGCCGGAGGGTCGGGATCGGCGTGGGTGAAGGCGCAGGTGTCGGGCTTTCCGCCGGGGTCGCCGATGGCGTGGGAGCCACTGTTGCGCTCGGAGTGGGTGTGGGAGACTGAGCGAGCAGTGGCGCCGTGGCCACCAACACCAGCGGAAGAGCACGGAGTATCATTTTGCGCCAATGTCACTGCGAAACTGCTTCTGGTCAAAGGCGATTATTTCGCCCGCAGCATAGGCTTTCCGCCGCGCATCCTCCAGGTCACCGCCCAAGGCGCTGACCCCGAGAACCCGACCGCCGTTCGTCACGATGGCCGAGCCGTTATTCTTCGTTCCAGCGTGAAAGACCACCACATCGCTCTGTTCTCCGGCCTTTTCCAGGCCTGTGATTTCCGCGCCCTTGGCGTAGGCCCCCGGGTATCCGCCGGAGGCAAGAATCACACACACTGCCGCACGCTCATCCCATGCGGGCGAGGTTTCCTTCAGTGTGCCATCGACCGTGGCCTCCAACAGGTCGAGCAGATCGGTCTGGAGACGGCGAAGGAGCACCTGGGTCTCGGGGTCGCCGAAGCGACAGTTGAACTCCAGCACCTTCAATCCGTCGGCGGTGATCATGAGGCCCGGGAAGAGCATGCCCTTGAAAGGAATCCCATCAGCCTTGATCCCCGCGACAAAGCGATCGAGCACCTCGGTTTTTACCTTTGCGCGCAGCTCTGGCGAGAGGGTACGCGATGGCGAGATGGTACCCATTCCGCCCGTGTTCAATCCCTGGTCGCCATCAAGGGCTCGCTTGTGGTCCTTGGCATCCGGAAAGAGCACGTAGGAGTCGCCATCGATGAGAGCGTGGATCGAGCACTCGACCCCGGTAAGGAACTCCTCGATCACCACTTTTTTGCCCGCCTCACCGAAAACGAGGAGATCCATCGAGCGATAAACCGCCTCCTCGGCCTCCTCGCGAGTCATGGCAATGACCACGCCTTTGCCCAGCGCCAGGCCGTCGGCTTTTACCACGAGCGGGTATTTTGCCGTCTTGCACCATTCCTGCGCTTCCAGGCTGGAGGTGAACTCCCGCGACTCCGCCGTGGGAATGCCATGGCGTTTCATGAACTCCTTGGCGAAGGTCTTGGAGGATTCGAGCTGGGCGGCGGCCTGTGGTGGGCCGAAGACGCGCAGCCCCCTGGCCTGAAAGGCATCGACGATGCCTGCAGCGAGCGAGTCGTCGGGTCCGACGACGGTAAATCCGATACCCTCGCGCTCGGCAAACTCCACCAACCGGGGAATATCCTCCGCGCCGATGGCGACATTTTCACCGATCTCCGCCGTACCCGCGTTGCCGGGTGCGACGTAGATATTCGTCACGCGAGGCGACTGCTTGAGCTTCCATGCCAGGGCGTGCTCACGCCCTCCTGATCCGATGATGAGAATTTTCACGGTGCGAAAACGAGAATGGTAGGTCCGGGGAGATTGGCTGCGTTGAGAAGGACGGATGGCCCGGTGAGACGATGAACTCCGCCACGTCCGGCGATCCAGGACTCGATGGCCCCAGGAGTTCCCATGGGAACGACGACCTTGGGGTGAAGCTGGTTGATGATGAGGACGCGTTCCTCGTCTGTGAGGTAGGAAGGCTGGCCGACCGGGAGGAAGAGAACGTCAATCTGACCGAGCTGAGCGACCTCCTCACCGGTGAGCGGACCAGGGAGATTGCCAGCAAAACAGAACCGAATGCCCTCCATGGCCCAGGAGAAGACGAGGTTCATATTCTCGCCCTTGGTCGCGTCGGTGTAGGTCGGCACGCCCCGGAAGCGGATGCCCGAGGCATTATTGAGACCCGTCCCGATGGCTCCACGGAAAGCGGTGGGCGTGTTGGTGATGGAGTCCTCGGAGTTAAAGGCAGGTTTCTCCATGGTGACGAGGAGGACGTCAGGAGCAAGGTTGCGAGGGAGATTGGGACCACCCGTCCCGTCGGCATGAGGATTGACGAGGACTTTCAGCCCGATACTGGACGTAAAGAGAAACGTCTGGTTGCCGAGCCAGTCGATGCGGACCTGCCGGGGCGTCGAGGATGGCGCATAGTCACGGCTGCCGCCGCCACATCCAGCCAGGAGCAAACAGAGAAAAAATCCGGCGACACGTCTCATGAAAGCGCAGGAGGATAGAGGCTGTTCTCGCAGGAGGCAAGACAGGCGGCAGGTCTGGCGCAAGAAGGAAATTTTTCATTTGGATGATTTTATCCCTCCAAGGACTTGCCTCCCTTCGTATGCTACGGTGTGTCTTCTGTGATTCGAGTACGCGGCGCCCGCCAAAACAACCTCCAAGGCCTCGATGTAGATCTGCCACTCGGTCAGTTGATCGTGGTGACCGGCCCCAGCGGTAGCGGCAAATCGAGCTTTGCCTTCGATACCCTCTATGCCGAGGGCCAGCGGCGGTATGTGGAAACCTTCAGCCCATACACGCGACAGTTCCTCGACCGCATGGACAAGCCGCAGGCGGACCTCATCGAGGGCATCCCCCCCGCGATCGCAATCGAGCAGGCGAATTCCGTCAAGACCACCCGGTCGACGGTCGGCACGATCACGGAGATCAACGACTATCTGAAACTCTTCTTTCCCCGTGCGGCCCATGCCTTCTGCCCGGAATGCCAGCGGGAAATCCGCACCGAAACGCCCACCTCGATCCTTGAGCAGATTTACTCGACGATGGCGGGCCAGCAGGTGCTCGTAACCTTCGGAATTCCGGTGCCTCCGGGCACGAAACCGGCTGATTTCTTCGATTTCCTCCGCCAGCAGGGCTACCTGCGAGTCTGGCTTTACGGCAAGGTGGTTCGCACCGACGAGGCGCCAGGCATGCCGCGTCTGCCCGCAGTGGTCCCGGTGATCCAGGATCGCATCGCCGTCACGGAGGAAAACCGGAGTCGTCTCTCCGAGGCCATCGAGGCCTCGCTGCGTCTCGGAGCAGGCAAGATTGACGTCCACCCTGTGGAGGGCGGCAATACACTTCCCTACTCGTCGGGGTGGCATTGCGCCCACTGCGATATCACGATCCGCCCGCCGAGTCCGGGACTCTTCACTTTCAACAACCCGCTCGGCGCCTGTCCGGATTGCCGCGGATTTGGCCGGGTGATCGGTATCGACTGGACCCGCGTGATGCCGGACAAGTCGCTCTCCATCGCGGCGGGCGTGGTGCGACCGTTCCAGAGCGGTCAGTCCAAGGAATGCCAGCGCGACCTCATGCGGGCTGCGGCCAAGCGGGATGTCGACGTCCATATCGCCTTCGACGAACTGCCCGAGGCGGACCAGAAGTGGGTCCTTGAGGGCGATGGCGGTAACCCCGAGGAATCCTGGCAGCACGGCGGCTGGTACGGCGTGCAGGGTTTCTTCAACTGGCTGGAGTCAAAAACCTACAAGATGCACATCCGTGTGCTGCTCAGCCGGTATCGCAGCTACCAGCCCTGCCCGACCTGCAAGGGCGGCCGTTTCCAGCCCGAGACACTGAATTATCGCCTGGAACCCGCCCATCGCACTCTGCCCGAGATCGCCTCCACGCCGGTGCGTGATCTGCGCAAGATCATGGCCGAGGTAAATCTGCCCACGGGTGATCCGAGTTCTCTGCTGCTGCGGGACCAGATCGCCTCACGGCTGAACTACCTCGATAGCGTCGGCCTTGGATATCTGACGCTGGATCGCCCCACCCGCACGCTCTCCGGTGGAGAGATCGAACGCGTAAATCTCACGACCTGCCTGGGGGCGTCATTGGTCAATACCCTCTTCGTCATGGACGAGCCGAGCGTGGGCCTGCACCCGCGCGACACCAGCCGTCTCGTCGAGATCATGCACGCTTTACGGGACAAGGGAAACACCCTCGTCGTGGTGGAGCATGAGGAGGCGATCATTCGCGCCGCCGACCATCTCGTGGATATCGGCCCCGGTCGCGGCAGCACAGGCGGCAAACTCATGTACTCCGGCCCGCTGACGAAGCTGCAAGGGCAGGAGTCGCTGACCGGCGATTATCTCTCGGGCAAGAAGACGATCCCGATTCCGGCCAAACGCCGCAAGTCAGTGAAATCGCTCCGCATGAAAGGCATCCGGCATCACAACCTCCAGGGGCTGGATGTCGACATCCCGCTGGGCGTATTCTGCGCCATTACGGGCGTCTCCGGATCAGGCAAGAGCTCGCTCATTCACGACGTGCTCTACCGCAACCTCGTCGCAGAAACACCCGACGAAACAGACGGGCCGGGTTACGTGCGCTCGCTCAAGGGCGATGAGGATCTTGGCGACATCGTCATGGTGGATCAATCGCCACTGGCTCGGAGTCCTCGCTCAACCCCCGCCGTGTACCTCGGCGTTTATGACGGCGTCCGGGAGCTTTTCGGCACGCTGCCAGAGTCGCTCGGCGCCGGGCTTTCGCCGTCGTCGTTCTCCTTCAACTCAGGCAATGGCCGCTGTGAACGCTGCGCCGGTCTCGGCTTTGAAAAGGTCGAGATGCAATTTCTCAGCGACCTTTTCCTGCGATGCCCCGAGTGCGAGGGCAAGCGCTTCCAGCCCCACGTGCTCAAGGTGGAATACAAGGGCAAGTCGATACACGATGTGCTGGAGATGACCGTGCGCGATGCCATCGGTTTTTTCGCAGGCCATGCCCGTATCGTACAGCCTCTGCAACTCCTGGCCGATGTGGGCCTCGATTACCTGCGTCTCGGCCAGCCGGTGAATGCCCTCAGCGGTGGAGAATCCCAGCGCCTGAAGCTTGCCAGCCATCTCGCGGAACGGCGCGAGACTGGCGCACTGCTCATTTTTGACGAACCGACGACGGGATTGCACTTCGACGATGTGGCGCAGTTGCTTCGCGTCTTCCAGCGCCTGGTCGACGAGGGCGACAGCGTGATCGTGATCGAGCACAACCTTGAGGTCATCAAATCCGCCGACTGGGTGGTCGACCTCGGCCCCGAGGCGGGCGACCAGGGCGGCAAACTCGTAGCCGCAGGTACTCCAGAGGACGTGGCAAAATGCGCCGACTCGCATACGGGACGCTTTCTGGCCCAGTTGCTGAACAGCAAGAAAGGCCAGAAGGTTCCCGTCGCCCGGGCCACCACGCCGAAGAAGGCTCTCGACGTCATCCGCGTACAGGGTGCCCGCGAGCACAACCTCAAGAACATCACCGTCGAGATTCCGCGCGAAAAGATCGTCGTCGTGACCGGCCTGAGCGGATCGGGAAAATCCACCCTCGCCTTTGACATTCTTTTCGCCGAGGGCCAGAGGCGCTTTCTCGACAGCATGTCGGCCTATGCCCGGCAGTTCGTCGAGCAGATGGAAAAGCCCGATGTGGATTCCATCGAGGGGCTTCCACCCAGCGTGGCCATCGAGCAGCGAGTGACACGCGGAGGAGGCAAGTCGACCGTCGCCACGGTCACGGAGATCTATCACTTCCTGCGCCTGCTCTTTGCCAAACTCGGCACCCAGCATTGCCCGGACTGCCATGTGCCGGTGGAGAAGCAAACGCTCTCGGCCATCGTCACGACGGTGCAGGGCTTTGCCAAAAAGGGCAAGACGCTGGTCTTTGCTCCCCTGATCAAGGCACGCAAGGGCTTCCACTCCAAGATCGCCCTCTGGGCGGAGCGGCAGGGCATCGACACCCTGCTCGTCGATGGAAAGCTCGTGCGGGTGACAAATTTCAACAAGCTCGAGCGCTTCAAAGAACATACCATCGACGCATTGGTCGGTGAGCTGGATTCCTCCAATGCCTCGGAGATTCCCGCCATCGTACGCCGCGCCATCGAACTCGGCAAGGGGTCCGCCCGCGTGCGGGATTCGAAAGGCGAGTATCACATCCTGAGCTCCGAAATGAACTGCCCGTCGTGCGCCCGTGCCTTCGAGCCGCTCGATCCGAGATTATTCTCCTTCAACTCGCCGCATGGCTGGTGCACGCACTGCCGGGGATTCGGAGTGGTCTGGGAGTCGTTTTCCAAGAAGGAATTCGATTCCGAACTCGAGGCCGAACTCGCAGAGGAACGCAGCCATGAAAATCTCGAGGAAACCGAGGCGCGCCCCTGCCCGATCTGCCAGGGAACCCGGCTCAACGAGGTGGCACGCGCGGTGCATCTGCAAGGCCACACCATCGAGGGCATCACAGGCTCCTCGGCCACGGACGCATTGGAATTGGTTGGGAAATTCAAATTCCGCGGCTCCGCCGAGCAGATCTCGCACGACATCCTCGCGGAGATTTCGCAGCGCCTGAAATTCCTCAGCCAGGTCGGCCTCGATTATCTCACGCTCGATCGCGCTGCAAATACACTGAGCGGCGGAGAGTCGCAACGTATCCGCCTTGCGGCTCAGCTCGGATCGAATCTGCGTGGCGTGCTCTACGTTCTCGACGAGCCTACCATCGGCCTGCATGCCCGGGATAACTCGCGGCTGCTCGATGCCCTGGAAGCTCTGGCGGGGAATGGCAATTCCCTCGTCATTGTCGAGCACGATGAGGAAACCATGCGTCGCGCCGATCACATCATCGACTTGGGCCCGAGAGCGGGAAGCAGGGGGGGCGAGATCGTGGCAGCGGGACCGCTCAAGACCATACTCGCCGACAAGAAATCCCTGACCGGCCAGACCCTGCGCGAACCGATGCGGCATCCTTCACGCGGCGAGCGACGTGCGCTGGATGTCGCGCCGGGTTGGGTGGAATTGCGCGGCGGCAATCTTCACAATCTCAAGGACGTGAGCGTGAAGTTCCCTCTCAACCGCCTTTCTGTCGTCTCGGGCATCTCCGGCTCGGGCAAAAGCACGCTGGTCCGCGGCATCGTGCTGCCTGCGGTCAAGGACGCGCTTTCGCGCTCGTCGCGCCGGAAGCTCCCACTCGATCAGCCGTGGGGTTCGATCACGGGATGCAACGAACTCGGTGCGGTCCTCGAGGTGGATCAGTCGCCCATTGGCAAGAGCTCACGCTCCACGCCTGCGACCTACATCAAGGTCTTCGACGAAATCCGCAGCCTTTACGCCAACCTTCCCGCCTCCCGCATGCGAGGATATTCCGCGAGCCGGTTTTCTTTTAACACCGAGGGCGGGCGTTGTGAAGCCTGCCAGGGACAGGGCGTGATCAAGCTCGAGATGAACTTCCTCCCTGCCGCCTACATGCCGTGTCAGGAATGTCTCGGCAAGCGGTACAACTCCGCCACCCTGGAAATCGAGTACAACGGCAAGTCGATCGGCGACGTCATGGAGATGACGGTGGAGCAGGCCGCGGAATTCTTCGGGTCGCATCCGAAAATCCGCCGCGCACTCAGTCTCCTCAACGAGACCGGCCTGGGGTATCTCAAGCTCGGCCAGCCCTCGCCTACTCTCAGCGGAGGCGAGGCGCAGCGTATCAAGCTGGTCACCCAGCTCACCCGTCGCGCCACATCCACGGCCGAGGAGATCAAGACGACGCGCCGGGGCAAGTCGACGCTCTACATCCTCGAGGAACCCACCATCGGCCTCCACGCACATGATGTCAGCCAGCTCATCCAGGTCCTGCATCGTCTGGTCGATGAAGGCGGCACCGTCATCGTGATCGAGCATCACCTCGACGTCATTGCGGAGGCAGACTATGTCGTCGACGTCGGCCCCGAGGCAGGGGCCAAGGGCGGAAAGGTGATTGCCTCCGGCACGCCGGAAGAAGTCTCCTTCAGCAAGGAAAGCCGCACCGCCCCCTTCATCAAAGAGGCTCTTGTGCAGGGAGGCGACAAACCTGCACCAGTTAAAAAGACAAAGAAAAAGGCTGTGGCGATCTGAGGATCACCACAGCCTTAGAAATACAGAGCTAAATCAACCTAGAGAGTGGGAGCAGTACGGACCTTGCTCTCCCAGCGGGTGAGCAGGTGGATGACCAGGTTCGTACCAAACTTGTAGGTCATCGTGAGCGCATCCACACCCAGGTTGCGGATGTACACGTCGCGCTGATCCCAGATAGCCGGATTAAGAGCCACGTACAGACCAGCCGCGTTCCTGCGAAAATCGATCTTGCCGTTCTCATCCAGACCGACCTGCCACATATCGCCATAATCATTGGCGGTGTAGATGATGGCTACCTCACCGTAGATCTTCATCGCGTAGATCGGGAGCGAGTAGTAGTTCAGGCCGGGAGGCACGTCCTTAACCTCGGGAAAGTACGGGCTCTGCGTAAAGATCGGATGATTCGCAGGTAGAGGCTCGAAGTCCTTGTCCACGTCGGGAATCACGCGCTTCATCTCACGGCGGAAGGCAATGTCAAAACGCGAGCGGAGACCCGGCACCGAACTGTCACCCCAGATGCAACCGCCCATGCGGACGTATTTCTGGAGATTCTCGACTTCCTTCGGAGTCAGGACGAAATCACGCGTGCCCGTAAGGAAAATGAAGGGCGGCTTGACGGCGAAAATCTCATCGCTATCGAGCTTGATCGCTTTGACGTTCTTGTAGTTCGTCTTGATCTTGTCTTTCGACCAAAAGCTCATCAAATACAGCAGGTTCGGCAGACTTCCCGTTTCGATCTTGCCTCCGCTGACCCGGATGGTGGAATTCCAATTCCCGCCATTGTACTGGCCGATGTAGGCGGTGAATTCAAACTCCCGGCTACGACTACCCGTTCCGGAACCCTGTCCCTTGCCCCAGCCACCCGTGAAGGCCTTGATCTGGGAAGCAACCGCAGTCGGCATGCCCTCCGCGCCGCCCGCAGGAGCAGGGGCCGGAGCCGGAGCGCTCGGCGCGTTCGTCGGAGTCGTCACCGGAGCGACCACAGTGGTGGCCATCGAGAAATTCAGCGGGTTGACCGCGGTGGTGGTGATGGTGTTCAGCGTGGACGAGGTCGGCGTGGCAACAGACGTCACGTTAAAGGTGGTTTGCTGCTGTTGCTGTTGCGGCGGCGGCGGAACATTCTGAGCATCGGAGGCTTGGACGAATCCGCCTTCCCCACCCTCGAAATCCGGTGGTTCCTGAACGGCCTTGAACAACACTGTGCCTCCGAAAACGGCGACCAGAATCACGTGCAGGGTAAACGAAATCGCAAAGTCCCGCGAGTTGCTGAACTTATCGATAAATTTTTGAAGGACCGGGGGTAGCTGACCTGCCATGGGAATGGATAACCGTAACGATTCAGAGGCGGCGTCGCAATGCTTTTCGTGCAATCCCACCCCGCTGCAGACGACCTCGACTTGAGAATACGCTCACCTCCGGCTATGAATAGAACATGGGCGATCTGAACAGCCTGAAACTTCGCTGGCTTCACGGCCAGCTTCTCGACGCAGCCTCGCGTCACCTCGCAACCTTTTCCCATGTCCCCCACTCCGCCGCCTGGCAGCCTGCGGTCAACGCCTATCGGTGCGACAGGTGTGTCCGCATCTGCGTCGACCTGGCCGGAGTGGACAAATCGGAAATCGACCTGACCATCGAGCCGGGCCGTCTGCGCATCCGGGGACGCAGATCGTTGCCGGAACCCGCTGCGCCGCATGGGAAAGCCGTGCAGGTGCTGGCGATGGAAATCGACTACGGGCCGTTCGAGCGTGATGTCCTCCTCCCGGCGGGGGTCGACGTCAGCCGGGTGACGGCGGAACAGAAAAATGGCCTCCTTTGGATCGATCTGCCCCTGTCATGAGCACATTTCCTCCTCTTGATCTTCTCTCCAGCGCTGGGGACCAGCCTTCCGGCCAGGAACCGGGAACCGGTAATAACGCAAACGCGGGCAAACCCGCCATTCCGGATACGCTCTCGCTGCTGCCTTTGCGCGGCGGGGTGTTTTTCCCGGGAGCCGTGATGCCGCTCACCATCGAGCGCGAAGCCACGCTGAAGATGCTCGACGAGACCCTGCCTGAGTCAAAGGTGCTCGGGGTCATCGCCCAACGCAGCGAACAGACCGTGGAGCCATCGCCCGCCGACGTCTACGGGATCGGCACTGCCGTGCAGGTGCTGAAATACATCCGCCAGAGCGAGCAGTCTGCCATCGTGATCGTGCAGGGATTGCAGCGTTTCGCGGTGCAGAAATATGTCCTGACCTTTCCCTATCTGCGTGCCGAGGTGCGGTTGCTGGAATCCATTCTTCCCGTTGTCGGGGACAAGGAGGCGGAGGCGGCGACGAACAATCTGAAACAAACCGGGATGGAACTCCTGAGCCTGAATCCGGAAGCACCCGAGCAGTTTCGCCAGATCCTCCAAAGCATCACGGACCCGGGCACGCTGGCCGACTTTCTGAGCGTCAATCTCACCCTCGATCTCCCGGCCAAGCAGGCCCTGCTCGAGGAACTCGACGTCAAAAAACGGGTCGCCGCCGTCCAGAGCGGGCTATCCGCCCAGCTCGAGATCGCCCGCATCCAGCAGCGGCTCCATCAGGACGTACAGGCACAGTTCACCGACGCCCAGCGCCGCGCCTACCTGCGCGAGCAGGTGAAGGCGATCCAGCGTGAGCTCGGCGAGGATGAGACCGGCGCACAGGAACAGACGGACGAACTCCGCCAGAAGCTCGATGAAGCCAACCTGCCTGCCGAGGTCAAGGAACAGACCGACCGCGAGTTGAAGCGGCTCTCGTCGATTCCGAACGCCAGTCCCGAATTTTCCGTGATCGTGAGTTACCTCGAAACGGTGGCGGAATTGCCGTGGAGCAAATTCAGCGAGGACAATCTCGATCTCAACCGGGCGCAGGAGATCCTCGATCGCGACCACTTTGGCCTGACCAAGGTGAAGCGCCGCATCATCGAGTACCTCGCCGTGCGGAAACTCAACCCGACCGGGCGCGGCCCGATCCTGTGCTTCCTCGGGCCTCCGGGCGTGGGCAAGACCAGCCTCGGCCAGTCCATCGCCGACGCGCTCGGGCGGAAGTTTGTCCGCATCAGCCTCGGCGGTATCCGCGATGAGGCGGAGATTCGCGGTCACCGCCGCACCTACATCGGGTCGATGCCGGGCCGCATCATTCAGGAGCTTCGCCGCGCGGGCACCCGCAATCCGGTGATCATGCTCGATGAACTCGACAAGGTCGGCACGGATTTCCGGGGCGACCCGGCCAGCGCCCTGCTGGAGGTCCTCGATCCTCGCCAGAACCATGCTTTTGTGGATCGGTATCTCGACGTGCCCTTTGACCTCTCGCAGGTGATTTTCATCGCTACGGCAAACTATGTTGAGGGCATTCCCGCCCCGCTGCGGGATCGCATGGAGACGATCGAGATTCCCGGCTATACGGCCCGCGAGAAACAGAACATCGCGGCCAAATACCTGGTGCGCCGCCAGCTCGAGGAAAACGGCCTTACGCCGGAGCAATGCGCATGGGAGGATGCCGCGCTCGCCTTTGTCATCGACAACTACACCCGCGAGGCTGGAGTGCGCGACCTTGAGCGGCAGGTCGGCTCGGTCTGCCGGGCCGTCGCTGCGGAGGTGGCGCGTGGCAGGCAGGAGCGCATCACGGTCACGCCCGAGCTCGTACAGGAGTTGCTCGGCCCGCCGCGCTTCGTTCGCGAGGAACATCTGAAAACCAACGCGCCCGGCGTGGTGACGGGACTAGCCTATACCCCGGTGGGCGGCGAGGTGCTGTACATCGAAGCGGCGAAGTTTCCCGGACGTGGCGGTGTCACGCTCACCGGCCAGCTCGGCGATGTGATGAAGGAATCCGTGCAGGCCGCGATGAGCCTCGTGCGTTCGCGCGCAACGCAACTCGGGATCAATCCGACGCTTTTCCAGGAAAACGACATCCACGTGCACGTCCCGGCCGGGGCGGTGCCAAAGGACGGCCCGTCGGCGGGTATCGCGATGTTTACCGCGATTGCCTCGCTATTCCTCGACAAGCCGGTGCGTTCCGATGTCGCGATGACCGGCGAGGTCACCTTGCGCGGACTGGTGTTGCCGATCGGAGGGTTGAAGGAAAAGAGCCTCGCGGCGCTGCGGGCGGGCATCAAGCGGGTGCTTATTCCGGAGTTGAACCGCAAGGATCTGTCGGACATTCCCGAGGAAGTGCGCGAAGCGATCGAGTTCGTTCCCGTCTCGACCGTCGACCAGGTACTGGAAGGGGCGCTGCAGTAGCGCCGCCTAGCCGCGAAGGTGAACGAAGAGCACCACCGCAAGCACGTTGAGCAGACCCGCAAAGACCATGATGAGACCGGCGACCGCGCCCTCCTCTTCACCAATCTCGCGAGCCTTGGCCACGCCTGCACCGTGAGCGCCCATGCCGAAGAAGGCACCTCGGGCAAACGAGGAGCGTAGCGGCAGCCAGCTCATCACGCCTTCGCCAATCGCGGCACCAAAAAGACCGGTGATGGCGGTGAAAGCCGCCGTGAGCTCCGGCAAACCGCCGAGATCCTGAGATACCGTCATAGCGAAAGGCGTGGTGATCGAGCGGGGCAGCAGACTCGCCTGCATCTCGGGCGAGAGATGAAACAGCCATGCCAAGGCCCAGGCTGAGCCAAATGAGATGGCGCTTCCCGCCACCGTGCCGATGAGAAGCAGCACCCAGTATTTGCGAATCAGGGCGCGGTTTTCATGAATCGGAATGGCGAACGCCACCGTGGTCGGCCCGATGAGGGAAACGAGCCAGCTCGTGCCACGCAGATAGTCGCGATAGGCGGTATGAAAAACCACGATCAAAACGCCGCAGAGCACCCAGGTCACAAGCAGGGGCGACAGCCACCAGACGCGGCACGCACGGTAAAGCCGCAAGGCGGCGAGATAAATCCCGAGCGTAACCGCCGCCCAAAGGACGGCCTGGAGTTCAGCGTTCACGGATGGGCTGAAGTCGGAACCCGATCTCCACCACGACGGCCGTGCCGATCATGACGAGGGGGGTGCCAATCAGCACGGCGACAATAAGCTTCAGCCCGGTCATGCTGATGAGTTCGCGATGGTTCACCACCGCCAGCATGGCTGGAGTCAGGAAAAGCAGAAGGTGAGCGAGCAACCCGCGCGCACCGCGACGAAACCAGCGAACCGAAATCCAGCGCAATTCCAGCGCGGCCAGCAGCGCCCCCATGCCCAGCACACTGCCAGGGATCGGAATGGAAAACTGCCGGACCACCGCCTCGCCCAGCGCCCAGATGGCGATGAAGAGGAGGGCCTGCAGCCACCAGTTCCGGCTCAGATGCCAGCGAGCGGTGCGGCAGGTCTTGAAAATCGCGAGCTTCATGACGTGGGTCATTCTGCCCTATTCCCACTCATTCAAAAAATGAATTGATGGAATACTTATTATTCCATATGGGAATTTCATGGAGCTACGCCACCTGAGAATTTTTGCCGAGGTGGTGAAACAAGGCGGATTTTCCGCTGCGGCCAAGACCCTGGGCAGCACACAATCCACCGTGAGCAAGGTGATCCAGCAACTGGAGCATGATTGCGGAATGCCGCTCCTCGACCGCCTGCCCCATGGCATAAAACCGACAGACGCCGGGGAGGCGGTGCTTCAACGCGCCCGCACCATGCTGGCCGAGCAGGAGCGGCTGGAAAGCGAGCTCGCCGCCCGGCGCGGGCTGGAGACGGGCTGCCTGCGCATCGGGGTGCCGCCGCTGGGCAGCGCGACGATCTTTGCCCCACTGATTGCCAAATACCGGAAACAACATCCCGGCATCCGCATTGATTTGCTCGAAGAAGGCAGTAACCGGCTGGAAAGCGCAGTGCAGTCCGGCGAGATCGAGGTGGGCGGCACGCTGCTTCCCGCCCCCGAGTCCTTCGCATGGCAGCCGGTGCGGGAGGAACCCATGATGGCGCTGCTTCCTGCCGGGCACCCGCTCTGGGGGCGCAAAAGCATCGAGTTCTTCGAGCTGGATGGGGACCCGTGCATCCTCTTCGAGCGAGGTTTCGCGCTGAATGCCATCATCGCCTCCGCCTGCCGGAAAAAGGGCATCGAACTCCATGAGGTCGCGCGGAGTTCGCAGGCCGAGTTTATCATCGCCCTCGTGGCGGCGGGACTCGGTATTGCCTTGCTCCCGCGCATCATCGCCACCTCGCACGGCGGGGTGAAAGCCGTACTGATCGAGGATAGCGACCTTCTCTGGCGGCTCGGTTTGATCTGGCGGCAAGGCCCACCTCTCTCCCGTCAGGCACAGAACTGGGTGGACCTGGTGCGCAAGCATTCGTCGCCTGCGGCGTAATTCGCAATCCTTCCGGAAAACAAAACAGCCCCGAGTTGCCTCGGGGCTGCCTGTTAGGTTTTTCGCTTAAGAGCGAGGCGCCGGACTTAGTAGTCCATGCCGCCCATGCCGCCGGGAGCCGGGGCTGCGGGCTTCTCCTTCTCCGGGAGCTCGGTGACGAGCGCCTCGGTGGTAAGGAGCAGACCGCTGATGGAGGCGGCGTGCTGGAGAGCACTGCGGGTCACCTTGGCCGGGTCGACGACGCCTGCCTTGATGAGGTCCTCGTAGTCGCCAGTCGCGACGTTGTAACCGTCGTTGCCCTTGCGCTTCTTGACTTCCTGCACGATGAGAGCGCCTTCCTTACCGGCGTTGTCGGCCAGCGTGCGGAGGGGCTGCTCGATGGCGCGGCGAACGATGTTCGCGCCGATCGCTTCGTCACCCTCGAGGGTGAGCGAGTCGAGAGCCTTCTGAGCGCGGATGAGAGCGACACCGCCGCCAGGGACGATGCCTTCTTCCACCGCAGCGCGGGTGGCGTGAAGGGCGTCTTCGACGCGGGCCTTCTTCTCCTTCATCTCGGTCTCGGTGGCTGCACCGACGTTGATGACGGCGACGCCGCCGGCGAGCTTGGCGAGGCGCTCCTGGAGCTTCTCGCGATCGTAGTCGCTGGTGGTCTCCTCGATCTGGCGGCGGATCTGCGTCACGCGGCCCTGGATGTCGGAGTTCTTGCCTTCACCCTCGATGATCGTGGTGTTTTCCTTGTCGATGGCGACGCGCTTGGCACGGCCGAGGTCTTCGATCGAGACGTTCTCGAGCTTGATGCCGAGGTCTTCCGTGAGGAGACGGCCGCCGGTGAGGACGGCGATGTCTTCGAGGATGGCCTTGCGGCGATCACCGAAGCCAGGAGCCTTGACGGCTGCGACCTGGAGCGTGCCACGGAGCTTGTTGACGACGAGCGTGGCGAGAGCTTCGCCCTCGACGTCTTCCGCGATGATAAGGAGCGGCTTGCCGCTCTTGGCCACCTTCTCGAGAAGCGGGAGCAGGTCCTTGAGACTGCTGATCTTCTTCTCGTGAATGAGGATGTAGGCGTTCTCGAGGATGGCCTCGAGGCTCTCCGCGTTCGTCACGAAGTACGGCGAGAGATAGCCCTTGTCGAACTGCATGCCCTCGACCACGTCGAGCGAGGTCTCGATGCTCTTGGCTTCTTCAACCGTGATCGTTCCGTCCTTGCCGACCTTGTCCATCGCGTCAGCGATGATCCGGCCGATGGTGGCGTCCCAGTTGGCCGAAACGGTGGCAACCTGGGCGATCTCGGAGCTGTCCTTGACCTTCTTGGCGATCTTGCCGAGCTCGGCAACGATCGTCTCGACGGCCTTGTTGATGCCGCGCTGGAGGCTGGTCGGGTTGGCGCCGGCGGTCACGTTCTTGAGGCCTTCGCGATAGATCGCTTCGGCGAGAACGGTGGCCGTGGTGGTACCGTCACCGGCGATGTCGGAGGTCTTGGAAGCAACCTCGCGAACGAGCTGGGCGCCCATGTTCTCGTAGGGATCCTCGAGCTCGATTTCCTTGGCGACGGTCACGCCGTCCTTGGTGATGGTCGGGCTGCCGAATTTCTTGTCGAGGATGACGTTGCGGCCGGAAGGTCCAAGCGTGGCCTTGACGGTCTTGGCGAGTTTCTCGACGCCGCGGAGCAGGGACTGACGAGCGGCTTCGTCGAAAGAGAGTTGTTTAGCTGCCATAATAGGTGCTGGTAATACTAGGGTTGGTTATTGGTGAGGCTTAGCCAATGATGCCGAGGATGTCGTCCTCGCGCATGATCAGGTAGCTTTCGCCGTCGATTTTGACTTCGGTTCCGCCGTACTTGGAGATGAGGACCTTGTCGCCCTTCTTCACGGTGAACTCCACGAGCTTTCCGTCCTCATCGCGCTTGCCGGTGCCGAGGGCAACGACTTCGCCTTCCTGAGGCTTCTCTTTGGCGGTGTCGGGAATGATGATTCCGCCCTTCTTGACTTCCTTCTCCTCGAGCGGGTGCACGAGCACGCGGTCGCCGAGAGGTTTGATGTTAACGTTGGCCATGTATGTAGGTTCGTTTTTGTTGTTTTTTAACAGAATCCCGCTCCGGACAGTCCCGGAGCGGGAGGGTTTGTTAAAGGGTTATGATTGGACTCAGTTCTTTTTCTTGTCCTCGTCCACCATCTCGAATTCCGCGTCGACGACGTCGGCATCCTTCTTGGCTTCGGGCTGGGGACCAGCGGCTCCGCCGTCAGCCTCGGGCTGAGGGCCAGCCTGGGCCGAGGCCTTTTTGTAAAGCTCGGCGCTGACTTCCTGGAACTTCGTCTGGAGCGTGTCGAATGCCTTCTGGATGGCGTCGTTGTCGCTGCCCTTGAGAGCCTCGCGGACGGCAGTGATGGCGTCCTCGATGTCCTTCTTCTGGGCGCCGTCGAGCTTGTCGCCGAGGTCCTTGAGCTGCTTCTCGCACTGGTAGGCGAGGTTATCTGCGTTGTTGCGCAGTTCGATGCCTTCCTTGGCCTTGCGGTCTTCTTCCGCGTGGCTCTCGGCTTCCTTCTGCATCTTGTCGACTTCGTCCTTGGAAAGTCCGCTCGATCCGGTGATGGAGATTTTCTGCTCCTTGCCGCTGCCGAGGTCCTTGGCGGAGACGTTCAGAATGCCGTTGGCGTCGATATCAAAGGTCACTTCGATCTGCGGCGTGCCACGCGGGGCCGGCGGGATGCCGTCGAGGTGGAACGTGCCGAGCTGCTTGTTATCGCGGCTGAGCGGACGCTCACCCTGGAGCACCTTGATCTCCACGCCGGGCTGGTTGTCGCTGTAGGTCGAGAAGATCTGCGACTTGCGGGTCGGGATCGTCGTGTTGCGCGGGATCATCGCCGTGGCGATGCCGCCGGCCGTCTCGATGGCGAGCGTGAGCGGAGTCACGTCGAGCAGGAGAACGTCCTTCACGTCACCCTTGAGCACGCCGCCCTGGATGGCTGCGCCGATGGCGACGACTTCATCCGGGTTCACACCCTTGTGCGGTTCCTTGCCCACGAGCTCGCGAGCGGTCTCGACGACCTTCGGCATGCGGGTCATGCCACCCACGAGAACGAGTTCGTCAATCGTGCTGGCGCTCCACTTCGCGTCGTTCAAGCAATCCTTCACGGGCTTGATCGTGCGCTCAAAGAGATCGTCGGTGAGCTGCTCGAGCTTCGAGCGGGTCAGCTTCTTCTGGATGTGCTTCGGACCGGTCTGGTCGGCCGTGATGAACGGCAGGTTGATCTCAAACTCCTGGGTCGACGAGAGCGCGATCTTGGCCTTTTCGGCCTCCTCCTTGATACGCTGCACGGCGTCGGGCTGCTTGGTGAGGTCAATACCGGTCTCGGCCTTGAACTCATTGATGATCCAATCCATGAGACGGTTGTCCCAGTCGTCACCACCGAGGTGGGTGTCGCCATTGGTCGCAGCCACCTGGAAGACGCCGTCGCCGATTTCCAGAGCGGAAATATCGAACGTGCCGCCGCCGAGGTCATACACGGCGATTTTCTCATCGGACTTCTTGTCGAGGCCGTACGCGAGCGAGGCCGCGGTCGGCTCGTTGATGATGCGGAGCACCTCGAGGCCGGCAATCTTGCCAGCGTCCTTGGTGGCGTTGCGCTGCGAGTCGTTGAAGTACGCGGGAACCGTGATGACGGCCTGCGTGATCTTCTCGCCGAGCTTGGCTTCGGCGTCGGCTTTCAGCTTCGCGAGGATCATCGCGGAAACTTCCGGCGGGCTGTAGCGCTTGGTCTCGCCGCCAACCTGCACTTCGATATGCGCGTCGCCGTTCGAGGCCTCAACGACCTTGTAAGGCACGCGGCTGAGTTCATCGCGCACTTCCGCGAACTTGCGTCCCATGAAGCGCTTGACCGAGAAAACCGTATTCTGCGGATTCGTCACCGCCTGCCGCTTGGCAGCCTGACCGACGATACGCTCACCGCTTTTTGTGAAAGCGACGACGGAAGGCGTCGTGCGCGCACCTTCCGAATTTTCCAATACAACGGGCTCTCCACCCTCCATGACGGACATACAGGAGTTCGTGGTGCCCAGATCAATACCCAAAATCTTAGACATGCCTACCTTTGAGCACGGATCGTTCCAAGAAAACGCATTTCACACATCCCACTCTCGAGTAATATGTTACAGAAATTCACAAGTTATTCAGAAGCGCCAAATTGCGCCATAATGACTCATTTTCGTGTCACACTGTCACACAAAGGTGAGACACAACGCTCCTCGCGCCGGGCTTGCCTCCCCGATGATCTCCTAGAAAAGAAAGCCATGTCCGGGGAACATCGAATGAATACGCCGGAAGGCAAGCGCCTCCTGTCCGCCCTGCGCGGCGCGGACTACGCCCACGCGGGAGAAGAAACCGCCATCGAAATGGCTCTGGCGGACTGGCCGAAAAGTCCCCGACGGCGGATTCTCGACGCGGGTTGCGGACGCGGCGGCACGGCGCATTTCCTCCAAACCAACGGATGGGGCCTCGTCACCGGAGTGGATCGGGACGCTGCCTCGGTCGACCACGCACGGGATAAATACCCGGACGGTACTTTTGCGACAGCAGACCTGACCGATGCGCAAAGCCTGCCGGACGGGCCGTTCGACGGCATCACGATGTTCAATGTGCTGTATGCCATTTCCGATCAGGCGGCGGCATTGAAAGCCCTCCGCACGGTCGCGGCCCCGGGGGCGCAGCTTATGATCTTCGATTACACCGGGACAAGCGGCTACGAGAAGGCCGTCGCCTCGCTTCACCCGGAGTTTGGCCTGTGGCACCCGCCTGTCATGGCCAAAATGTCCGCCACGCTTCAGGCATCGGGATGGAATCTTGTCACGACGCATTCCCTCAACCGCGAGTACGAACGGTGGTATGCCGATCTCGTGTCCCGCTTTACGACGCGGCAGGCAGCTCTGGCCTCGGTGGCCGATGAGGCGATGATCGCCTATGCACGGGGATTCTACGCGAACCTGCTCCATCTCCTCCGCGAGGGAGCGCTCGGCGGAGCGATCTTCCACGCCGAGGCGGCTTGAGGTTCCGCGCTATCCGGCGCGCTCGGCGAGAAATGGCTCCGACGAAAGCACGGCATCCTCATCGGCCTGCCAGGTGCAATCCTCGCAATGGAGGTCTTTGACGCCGACCGCCCACAATGGCGCGTTCCCCCCGGCCATGACCGACCAATCGTGATTTGCCACGGGACGAAGCTCCACGTTTCCGCCCCATTGCTCGTATAGAGCGCCCCGATGCAGCGTGTTGGAAACACGGACAAGCCGTACGTGCTCAATGGCGCCGGGCTCCTCGGCAAAGAAAAGCATACCGTTTTCCCCCTCGGCCTGGATGTCGCGGAAGCTCAGGTTGCGAATACGGAAAAGCGGCAGGTCGTGGCCGAAGCGCACCGCGGAGACGTGAATTGGCTCTCCCCGCCCCCACCAGTTCCCATGAAAGAGCCGGGTCTGGATGGTGCAGTCCTCCACTGTGACGTCCTCGACATCCGCCTGCCGGGCGTAGATGCCGATGCCGCGGTTGGACTCCCGGATATCGAGCCGCTTGAGGCGGATGTTCCGCACAGGATTCTCCCCGTAGCCGATGCGCACCGCCGACGACCGGCTGGTGAAGACGCAGTCGGAAACCTCGATATCCTCGCCTACGCCCTCGATCCCGCTCAGGCCAAAGGCAATCTCACGCTCCCCGCCATGGTTCCGAAATCCTGTGATCGCCACACAGTCGTCGCCGCTCACGATCCGGCAATGGCGGATCGCAGCATGACGGCAGGTGGTCAGGTGAATACCATCGTTATTGGGATGGCGCAGGTCGTTGGCAATGTTCAACCCCTCAAAAACAAGATGCTCGGAGTCCGCGCAATGGATCGTCCAGTACGAGGCTCCGATGATCGTGAGCTTTTCCATCCGCACATCGCGGCACCGGGCCAGGACGATCATGTTGCCCGGCCTCGGCTTCGGCCGGAACGGGCCGTGGACAGCGTCTTTGGTTCCATGGGATAACGCGTTGCGCCTCTGCCAGGTATCGTGCGCCGAGTAGTCGTCATGCCCGCCGTGCAATTCCCCCTCGTGAAAATGCAGCGCACCATTACCATCCAGGATACCTTCTCCGGTGAGCGTGATGCCCTCGGCATCCTGCGCGTAAAGCAATCCCACGCTGCATTCTCCAACCAGATGGTCGCTCAGGTCTGAACTGGCGAGGAGACGCGCTCCCGCGTCCACCTGTAGAGTCGTATGACTGAAAAGTTCAAAGGTCCCGGTGACAAATGTTCCCGGTGGCACGAGCACCACGCCTCCCCCGGCATCGCGGCAGGTAATCGCCGCGGCCTGAATGGCCTGCGTGTTGATGGTCACTCCGTCGGGAATCGCGCCAAAATCCGTGATCGGGAAGGTCTTCATCGAGATAGTTTTCCCATCTTGAGGCCTCGGCGGAGATCGCGCCAAGAGCATCGTACTCTCATTATAGCACAAAGACCTGAGGCGGGAGCTGATACACTTTTTTACAACTCCTTCCTTTGACAAACGCCGAAAATGAATTTGCGTTCAGTATTGTGAATACGGATTCACCCACACCTCCTTCCCGCCGGATTTCGGTCGTTCGACAGAAGGCCAAGGATGAGCAGCGCCGGTGGATCGTGAATGCGGCAGAGGAGGTTTTCAGCGAGAGCGGCTATCATGATGCCTCGTTGACCATGATCGCCCGGCGAGCCGAGATCGCGGTCGGTACGATCTACCTGTATTTCCGCGATAAGTCCGATCTCTACGGCTGCGTGCTGCTGGAGCGGATGACGCAGATGGTGAAAGCCTTTGAATCCGCTCTCACCTCGTCGGAAAGTGCCGCGGAGTGCCTGCGCCGCGGCATTCATGCGCAGTTTGCCTTTCACGATGCGAACCGGACATTTTTCGAAATTTTCCTCCATCAGCATCAAGTCCAGCAGTCGCCACTCCACAAGGAGCACTGGGAGGAAATGGAGGCACTGAAACTCCATAATCTCGGCGTGATCGAGGATTGCATCCTTCGCGGGCAATCCCGGGTTGAATTGAAACCGGGGAGTCCGCGCCTGCTGGCCGTGGCGTACTTGGGCATCACCCTGCAAATGACCCGCCAGTTCATCCGCGAAAACACGGACGCCCTCCTGATCGACTCCGCCGATTTTGCCGCCGATTGCTTCCTGTACGGCGCTGCCTCTCTCCCTCAATGAAGATTCGTATCCCCACTCTCCTTGTCCTCTGCGCCAGCCTGGCCGCGTGCGGTAAACCCGCCGGCCCCAGTTCTCCGGCCAATCCGCCGATCCCGGTCGAGGTTTCAGCAGCAGCTCTCCGCGGCATGCCAGTCGAGATGAAGGCCATCGGCACGGTGGAGCCGATCGCGAGCGTGCAGCTAAAGTCCAAGGTTGCCGGAGAAATCCTGAAGGTGCATTTCGCCGATGGCGCACAGGTGAAGGCAGGCGAACCGCTTTTCAGCATCGATCCACGTGCATTCCAGGCTGCGCTCGACCGGGCCAAGGCCAACCTGGAGATCGCCGAGGCCACAGCCTCCAATGCCACCGAGCAGGCACAGCGTTACACGACGCTCATTCAGCGCGGTGTCGCGTCCAAGGAGCAGACGTCGCAATTCCTCTCCAATGCCAAATCGCTTAAAGCCGAGCTGGCCGCACGGCAGGCCGACATCAATGAGGCGCAGCTTTCCCTCGATTGGACGGAGGTCACTGCCCCCATCAACGGGCGGGCCGGCGCAGCCCTCCTGAAGCCGGGAAATATCGTGCAGGCCAATAGCGACACCCTCGCGGTGATCAATCAGATGCAGCCAATCTATGTCACCTTCTCTCTACCGGAAAACACCCTGGCCGAGGTGAGGGAGTGGATGGCCAAAAACAAACCCGTCGTCACCGCCTACGATCCTGACAACGGCAGATTGCTCGGGACGGGAACACTGGATTTCATCGACAACGCGGTCGATCGCGCCACCGGCATGGTGGCATTCAAAGCAACGTTTCCGAATGAAAATGAAACGCTCTGGCCCGGCCAGTTCGTTGACGTCACGCTGGAGCTGGCCATTCAGCCCCAGGCGCTCGTCGTTCCATCCACTGCGGTCATGGAGGGACAGCAAGGCTCGCAGGTCTTTGTCGTGACGGGCGACACCGTCACCCTGAGAAAGGTGAAGGTGGAGCGAACGGTCGGAAACCTTTCCATCATCCGAAAAGGACTCGAACCCGGTGAACGCGTGGTCACGGTCGGACAACTCCGCCTCAACCCCGGCTCGAAAGTCGATATCAAGAAGCAGCAAAAGGCCGAGGAGGTGCCGGCTGTCGACAAGACCCCGGAGTAGCCTATGAGCATCACCGATCCCTTCGTACGCCGCCCCATCATGACGACGCTCGTGATGGCGAGCATCCTCGGCTTTGGCTCGCTGGCCTACCTCCAAATGCCAGTAAGTGATTTGCCGAGCGTCGACTTTCCGACGATCAGCGTCTCAGCCAGCCTGCCGGGAGCCAGCCCGGAAACGATGGCCTCAGCGGTGGCGCTGCCTTTGGAAAAGGAATTTTCCACCATTGCCGGCATCGAATCGATGACCTCGAGCAGCGCGCAGGGAACGACCACGGTTACCATCCAGTTTGATCTCTCACGTAATATCGACGCCGCGGCCCAGGACGTGCAGTCGGCCATCTCGCAGGCCCAGGGCAATCTGCCCACCGACATGCCGACACCTCCGTCGTTTCGCAAGGTCAACCCGGCGGAGCAGCCAATTCTCCTCCTTGCCGCCTACTCCGACACCCTCCCGTACAGCAAGGTCGACGAATACGCAGACACCCTGATCGCCCAGCGCCTCTCGACCGTGCTGGGAGTTGCCCAGGTGGATCTGTATGGTTCGCAAAAATATGCCGTGCGCGTGAAGGTCGATCCTCGCGAGCTGGCTGCGCGGGGAATCGGCATTGACGAGGTGGAGAACGCCATCAAGGAAGCCAACTCCAAGGAAGCCACCGGCGAGCTCGATACCGGGTCCAAGTCGCGCACGATCGAGACGACCGCACAACTCACCAACGCGGCGCAGTTTCGCGAGCTCATCGTCACCTACCGCAACGGCTATCCCGTACGGCTCAAGCAGATCGCAACGGTGCTCGACGACGTCGAAAACGACAAGAACTTCGGTTGGTACAACGACAAGCGTGGCGTCGTGCTCGCCGTCCAACGACAGCCCGGAGCGAACACCGTCGCGGTGATCGACCGCATCCTGGAACTCCTCCCTGCCTACAAAGCCCAGCTCCCGGGCGGCATGCACCTCGACATTCTCTACGACCGCTCGACCTCCATCCGCGAATCGCTGCACGACGTGGAGTTCACCCTCGTTCTGGCGGTCATCCTCGTCGTCCTGGTCATTTTCATCTTCCTGCGCAACCTTCGCGCGACCCTCATTCCGAGTGCAGCCATCCCGCTGTCGATCATCGGTACGTTCGGGATCATTCACCTCCTAGGCTTCAGCGTGAACAACTTCTCGCTGATGGCGTTGATTCTTGCTGTGGGCTTCGTGGTCGACGATGCGATCGTCGTCCTGGAGAATATCGTGCGTCACCTTGAAAAAGGGATGTCGCCGATGGAAGCGGCGCTGAAAGGCGGCCGGGAGATTGGCTTTACCATTCTCTCCATGACCCTTTCTCTGGCGGCGGTATTCATTCCTGTGCTTTTCATGGGCGGCATTCTCGGGCGACTGCTCAATGAGTTCGCCGTCACCATCGCCGTTGCCATCCTCATCTCCGGCGTGGTTTCACTTTCGCTTACTCCGATGCTTTGCAGCCGGTTCCTGAAACAAGCGCATAGCGAAAGCCGGAACCCCATCTTCCGCTTCTCGGAGGCAGCCTTCGCGAAACTGCAGAACACGTATCGCCGCACGCTGGGAATCGCCCTCAAGCATCACCTGATCGTTTCCCTCCTGGCTCTCGCCATGGCGGCTGGCACGGCATGGCTTTTCATCATCGTTCCCAAGGGCTTCCTGCCCAATGAGGACTCCAGCCGCATCATGATCACGACGGAAGCCGAGCAAGGCGTCGCCTTTGAAAAGCTCGTCGAGATGCAGCAGGAGGCAGCTGCGATCGTGGCAAAGAATCCCGCGGTCGAGGGCTTCATGTCGCGCATCGGCGGCGGCTCGGCCTCCGCTGGAAACAATGGGCGCATGTTTGTGACCCTCAAACCCCGTAGCGAACGGCCACCGGTCGATACCGTGGTGCGCCAGATGCGAAGGGAACTGGCAGGAATTCCGGGACTGAAGGTCTTTCCCCAGAATCCGCCCACCATTCGCATCGGCGGCATGCAAACCAAGAGCCTTTATCAGTTCACGCTCTTCGGTCCCGACCTGAAGCAGCTCTACAGCGCGTCGGAAAAGATGGAGAACCTGATGAGGGATATCCCGGGTATCGTCGACGTAACGACCGATCTACAAATCACCAACCCGCAAGTCCTCGTCGATATCAACCGCGACAAAGCCTCCACTCTGGGAGTAAGCGCGGCGCAAATCGAGCGCGCACTGGGGGGAGCCTTTGGTTCCCGCCAGATTTCAACCATCTACACGCCCAATAACCAATATCGCGTCATCATCGAGGCCAAGGATGATTTCAAGCGCGAAGCGGAGGATCTTTCACGTCTCTACGTGCGATCCAGCCAAGGCCAGTTGGTTGCCCTCTCGGCTGTGGCGAAATTCAAGACCCAGGTCGGCCCGCTGACCGTCCAGCATCTCGGCCAGTTGCCTGCTGTCACAATCTCTTTTGACCTCGCGAAGGGGTACTCGCTCAGCAATGTCGTGCCGCGCATCCAGCAACTCGCCAGGACGGAACTGGGCGAAAGTATTGGCACGCAGTTCCAGGGAACAGCTCAGGCCTTCCAGTCCTCCCTCGGCAACCTGGGACTGCTTCTGATCATGGCGATCATCGTGATCTATATCATTCTCGGCATCCTTTATGAGAGCTTCGTCCATCCACTGACGATTCTGTCGGGCCTGCCGTCCGCAGGCTTCGGCGCGCTGCTGACGCTGCTGCTCTTCGGCATGGAGCTGAACGTCTACGGCTTCGTCGGATTGCTGATGCTCATCGGCATCGTGAAGAAGAACGCCATCATGATGATCGACTTCGCCCTGGAGGCGCAGCGCACAGACAAGATGCCGCCGGAGCGCGCGATCTTCGAGGCGTGCGTGGTGCGCTTCCGCCCGATCATGATGACCACGATGGCGGCAATGATGGGCACGCTGCCGATCGCTCTCGGACTCGGCGCAGGCGGCGACGTGCGCCAGCCGCTGGGTTTATCGGTGGTCGGCGGGTTGATCCTGTCCCAGGTGGTGACGCTCTACATCACTCCCATCATCTATCTGTACCTTGAACGGGTGCAGGGATGGTTCGGAAAACGGCAGCCGAAAAATCCGGCGACGCCCAAGCCCGGCAAGCTGGCGGAGGCGCACTAAAGCGAACTCGTATAGCTCCGTGAGCGGGCCTTGATTCGCTCAAGGAAACTCTCCGCCACTGGAGCGAGCGATCCACGCCAGAAGGCGCCGATGGCCAGCGAGGGAAATCCCGCGAGCGGCAGAACACGGATGTCCTTTGCCGCCATCAGGTCCGGCGTCTGCACCGCGAGTCCGGCTCCCAAGGCACTGCGCACATAAATAGTGACCAGATCCTGGGAACTCGTCTCCATCGCGGTCCGCCAGACCAGCCCTCGCCGGGTCAGTTCTTTTTGGAAAAGACGCGGAAGGAGTTCATGCGGAGGCAGGCTGACCAGGCCGATCTCCCCGGCCGCGCCTGCCTTGAGCAAATCGGCGGCCTTGTGAAACCGCGTCTCGGGCGAAACGAGCAGGCAAAGGGGAAGTTCGGCAAGTACGACGGTGCGGAAACCCTGGGGCAATTTCGACTCCAGCACGGTGATCGCGATATCGGCCTCGTCCTCCTCGATCAGACGCTCCGCTCCGCGCTGGTCGATTTCCTGCAAGCCCACCTTCAGCCCAGGAAAATCGCGCCTCAATTCCGCCAGGATAGCCGGGACATGGCCGCGCATCACCTCGGTCAGACCCGCCAGCCGAAGCGTATCGGTATGAAAACCGCGCACCTCCTCGGCCACCTCGCCCAACCGCCCGAAGAAGGGCCGCGCAAACTCGTACAGCCTCTTCCCCGCCGCCGTGAGCCGGAAGGGACGCCGCTCGAAAAGCCGCACGCCGAGATCCGCCTCCAGCGATGCCACCTGCGCACTCACAGCGGGCTGCTGGATTCCGTAGGGAATATGACGGCAGGCCGCCACGATCCCCTCGTACCGGGCGACGTAATAGAAGAGCTCCAGATGGTGGACGTTCATTTATTGATTAAATCAATATTACTTCATTATTTATCGATTATGTAAATTCAAATCCCGGGCGCATGATCGCCCCATGAAATCACTCTTTCAGAAACCCGGGATGAGCGGCCTGCTCACCGCCCAGGCCCAGGTCGCCTTCAATGACAATGCGATCAAGCTCGTGCTGATCGGTCTGGTGCAGATGCTCCTCCCGCAGGATGGCGCAGCCCGGGTGGTCAGCGCGCTGGCGCTGCTGCTGGTCGCGCCCTTCGTGATTTTTGCCCCGCTGAGCGGCTGGCTGGCGGACAGCTTTCCAAACCGCAAGGTCATGTCGGCCTGCCTCTGGTTTCAACTCGCGGTGATGGGCTTCCTGCTCGTCGGCACCTCGTTCAACTCGCTCGTCATCGCGCTCGGCGCGTTCTTTCTGCTCGGCCTGCAATCCGCCCTCATGGGTCCGGCCCGGCGAGGGTTGGCCAAGGAAGTCGCGGGCGACCAGGTCGGCGAGGCGGTTGGCTGGATGGAGATGACGTGTGTGGCAGCGATCCTCGTCGGCAGCGTCGCGGGAGGCCAGTTGATCGACGGCTTCGCCTCCCATGTGACGCCGTGGATTTCCGCCACGATCTCGACGGTGATCCTGGCGGCGGGCTGCCTGCTCGCGCTCTGGATTTTCCGCAAGGTTCCCTCTCGCAAGGCAGCGAACCCGACGCCCTTCCGTTGGAAGCTGCTCTGGTCGCATGGCAATCTCTTCAAGCTGCTCCGCCGCGATCGCGGCATCTGGCAGGCCGCGCTGGGCGACGCGGTGTTCTATCTGGCGGGCGGCATGCTGATGCTTTCGCTCTCGCAGGTGGGGCGCGAGTTGAATCCCGACGGCCACGGCGCGGCCCGTGCCACGGGCATCATGCTCGCGGTCCTCGGCCTCGGCATCGCGGTCGGCAGCATCGCCGCCGCCCGGGCCAACCGCCACTCGGTCAACGTCGGCCTCGCCCCCGTGGGCGCTCTCGGCCTGGCCATCATGCTCGGCGTGCTGGCGTTCACTCCGGCGGGCCTCGCTTTCCACGTCGTGCTCGGTGTGCTGGGCGTGTTTGGCGGCTTGTTCCTCGTGCCGCTCGGCGCGTATCTGGTCGACCGTTCGCCGGATGCGGATCGCGGCAGCATTCTCGCCGCCTCCAGCATGCTCTCGAGCATTGCCGGCGTGGTCGCGGTGGGCGTGTATTCCCTTACCTCGGGATGGCTCGGCCTCAGGCCGTCGAGCCAGTTCCTCGTCATCGGCGGCGGATTCCTACTCGTGTCGTTCCTCTGCCTGCACCTGGCGCGCCGTGACTTTCTGCGCCTGATGACGCTCCTGATTTCGCGCGGCCACTACCGCGTGATCGCCCGCCATGCGGATCGCATTCCGGCGAAAGGCGGCGTGCTCCTCGTCTGCAATCACGTGAGCTACGTCGACACGCTCATCCTGTCGATCTCCTGCAAGCGTCCGATTCGCTTCATGGCCTATGATGCCTTTTTCAAAACCCCGCTGCTGGGTTCCATCCTCCGTCTCTTCGGCGCGGTGCCGATCTCGGCCACCAAGGCGAAGGATGCGATTCGCACCGCCTCCGAGCACCTCACCGCCGGGGAAGTCGTCTGCATCTTTCCCGAGGGTCAGCTCACCCGCACAGGCTGCCTGATGGAACTCAAGAGCGGCTTCGAGCTCATCGCCCGCCGCGCCAAAACTCCCGTCGTCGTGGCTCATCTCGATGGGCTGTGGGGATCGATCTACACCTTCGCGGGAGGCAAATACTTCTTCAAACGCCCCGAGAGCCTGCGCCGTCGCACGGTTCGCGTCGCCTTCTCCCAGCCGCTCGCGGCGGAGGAAGCCACGACGGAGCGTGTCCGCGAGATCCTGCTTGAGCAGGGAGCCGAGAGCTTTCTTTTACGCGACCAGGGCGTACTCGGCCAGCGTCTGGCGAAGAGCCTCCGCCGGAACTTCTGGCAGGATGTCGTGATCGATCCCGTCGGCGGAAAAACGATGGAACGCGGCACCCTCCTCGTGGCCGCCCAGGCGCTCGCCTCGTCGTGGAAGCGCTCGATCCGCGAGGACCGCGTCGGCATTCTCCTGCCTCCGGGAGTCGGTGGCGCGCTGGCCAACCTCGGCGTGATCTTCGCCGGGAAAGTACCGGTCAACCTGAACCCGACCCTTTCGTCCGCCGCGCTCAGTTCCTGCATCGAGCAGGCGGGTCTCACCACCACGATCACGGCGCATCCCGTCCAGCAGCGGTTTCCCAAGCTGCCTTGGACATGCGATGTCCGATATGTCGAGGATTGCCTGCGCGGGCTGAAGTGGACGGACTATGCCCGGGGCGTCATCCGCGCCATAACCGGACACGTCGACCGTACTGCCACGGAGGAAGCCCTCCTCCTTTTCACCAGCGGCACGAGCGGCCTGCCCAAGGGAGTCGCCCTGACCCATCGCAATGTGCTCGGTAACATGGCCCAGGCGGTGGACACAGGCTTCCTCCAGCCCGGCGACCGCATCCTGAGCGGGCTGCCGTTGTTCCACAGCTTCGGCCTGACCATGGGCCTGCTCTTCCCCATTCTGGCGCAGCGCTCGGTCGTTACTGCGCCCTCTCCGCTCGATGCCGACAAGCTCGCTCAGGCCGCCCGTGAGGGTTTGCCGACCGTGCTGCTCTCCACGCCGACCTTCCTCCGCAGCTACATCAAGCGCATCCCGCGCGATGCCTTCGGAACCCTGCGCCTGGTCGTGACCGGAGCGGAGAAGCTGCCCAGGGAAACCGCGGCAGCCTTCCGCGAGCGCTTCGGCTGCGAGGTGATGGAGGGTTACGGGCTGACGGAAACCTCCCCCGTCGCCTGCCTGAACATGCCTGCTCCGGCGCGCGGCATCGGGGCGGATTCCATCCAGATCGGCAACCGCTTTGGCAGTGTGGGCCGCCTGCTGCCCGGCCTCGCCGCACGCTTCCTCGACCCGGAAACCGAGCTGCCCATCCCGGGAGCTACCGAAGGCGTCCTCGCGCTCAAGGGGATCAATGTCGCCGACGGGTATCTTACGGGCTGCGAAGGCGGGAAATTCCGCGATGGGTGGTTCATCACGGGCGACGTGGCCCGGGTTGATGTCGAGGGATTCCTCTTCATCTCCGGCCGCCTCAGCCGGTTCTCCAAGATCGGCGGAGAAATGGTCTCCCATCTCGCCATCGAGGAGGTGCTCGCCCCAATCATCCCGGCCCGTGCCACCGGTCCCACCCTCTGCGTACTGGGCCGCCCCCATGCGGAAAAAGGCGAGGAGATCGTGCTGATCTCGACCAGCCCCATTGAGCGGGAAACGATCTCCACCACGCTCCGCAGCGCCGGCTTGCCCAACCTCTGGACGCCCCGCGAGGTGATCGTCGTGCCGTCCATTCCCCTGCTGGGCTCGGGCAAGCTCGACCTTGCCTCATGCCGCGAGCTGGTGAAAACTGGGAGCATCGCGTGAGCACGACCTACATCCTCGACGGCATCTGGGGGTGGCACGATCGGTGGGAGCCGATGCGCCGCCACATCGAGAAGACGGTCGGCCCGTGTCGGATTTGGAAATACAACAACTCCGGTCGCGTGTCGCTGGAGACCGTGGCGGCCGAACTCGCAGCGGAGCTTTCCGCCCGGGGCGAAACCTTCAACCTTGTCGGCTACAGCATGGGCGGACTCGTGGCTCGTGAAACGATCCGCCAGTCCCCCGCCCTCCCGCTGCACCGCGCGGCCCTGTTGCATTCCCCGCATGGCGGGTCGCTGGTGGCGCACCTCCTGCCCGTACTGCCCGCGTGCCGGGAGATGCGGCCCGGCAGCGCTTTCCTGCGCCGCCTCGACGCCCACGAATGGCTCCGCCCCACCATGGTGACCTGGTGCGCCGCCGACCTGATGGTCTTCCCCGGAAAATCCGCCTGCTGGAAAAAGGCGAGCCATGTGCTGGAATCCCGCGTCCCTGCCCACGCGTGGCCGGTCGTGTCACGCGGCATCCGGGAAAAGGTCGCTCATTTCCTTTCCGAAAGTTAGCTCCGACCAGCCTCCGGGCGGGGTGACAGAAGTTTTTACCCTCTTCGTTGGACATTTGCCGGGCCGTTAATGCAAAAGGAAAGAGGATGCACGACACGCTCTTACAGGACCTGGCTATTGTGATGATCGCGGCGGCGCTGGCGACAGTGCTTTTCCGCCAGTTCCGACAGCCCGTCGTGCTCGGCTACATCCTGGCAGGCGTGCTGGTCGGTCCGCATACTCCGCCCTTTGCCCTTATCGCCGACGAGCACCGCATCGAGACCCTGGCCGAGCTCGGCGTGATCTTCCTCATGTTTGCGCTGGGGTTGGAATTCAGTTTCCGCAAGCTCCAGAAGGTCGGTGCGACAGCCGTTATCGGTGCGACCATGGAGATCCTCCTCATGATCCTCGTCGGGTACGAACTCGGCCGGGTCTTTGGTTGGAGCCAGATGGACAGTATCTTCCTCGGGGCGATCCTCTCCATCTCCTCGACCACCATCATCATCAAGGCCCTCGAGGGGCTGGGCAAAAAGAACGACCATTTTGCCTCGCTGATCATCGGCATTCTCATCGTCGAGGACATCCTTGCCATCGTCATGATCGCGTTGCTCTCAGGCTTCGCGCGGACAGGCGAGGTCTCGGCTCCGGAGATCGGAATGACGATCCTGAGTCTCGGGTCGTTCCTGGGAATCCTACTCGTTCTCGGCCTGATCATCGTACCGCGTCTGCTGAACTACGTAGCGAAGTTCAAGAGCGACGAGATGATGCTCGTGACCGTGATCGGCCTGTGCTTCGGCGTCGCGCTGATCACTGTGAAACTCGGCTACAGCGTGGCGCTCGGCGCCTTCCTCATCGGCGCCATCATTGCGGAATCGCGTCACATCTACCGCATCGAGACGCTCATGCTCCCGGTGCGGGATCTTTTCAGCGCGGTCTTCTTCGTCTCGATCGGCCTGATGATCGACCCGACGCTCATCCTCAAATATGCGTGGCCCATCCTGATCATCTCGATGGTCGTCATCATGGGCAAGGTCATCGCCTGTTCGCTGGGTACCTTTGTGGCGGGCAATGACGCTCGGACCTCCCTGCGTGTCGGCATGAGTCTGGCGCAGATCGGCGAATTTTCCTTCATCATCGCCGCCCTCGGTCTATCCCTGCGGGTCACGAGCGACTTCATCTATCCGATCGCCGTGGCGGTGTCGTCGATCACCACGCTCACGACGCCCTACCTGATCCAGGCCTCCGATGGATTGGTCGGCTGGTTTGATCGGATCGCCCCCAAACCACTCGTCAAAGGTATGGAGGCGTATTCGCTCTGGGTGGGCAGTCTCACTGCGCGGAGCGGACGCAACATGGAGCGCAAGATCCTGACCAAGCTCGGCATGCAGATCGGGATCAACCTGCTGATGGTCACCGGCATTTTCATCGCGGCGGCCTTTCTGTATCGCACCGTGGTCTCGCAATGGGATCACTTCCCCGGCGGAGTCGATGGAGCCAAAGCTGCCTGCTGGCTGGCGGCCATGCTGATCAGCTTCCCGCTGCTTATCGCCGTCTGGCGCAAGCTGGAGGTGGTGGCAATGCTGATCTCCGAGATCAGCGTCAATACCGCCAAGGCAGGGGCAAGCGCCGCAGGCATCCAGGCCATCATCACCGGGGTCATTACGACAGCGGCTACGATCGGCCTCATCCTGCTGATCCTGCTGCTCAGTTCCGCCGTCCTGCCGTCGCGCAATCTTCTCCTCCTCGCCCTGATCGTCGCGGCGATCACCGGATTTTTCCTTTATCGGGGATCGGTTCGTCTGTATTCCCGCGCTCAATCCGCTCTGCACGACACCTTTGCGGAGGAGGCCGAACCCCTGCCCCTGTCGCCCCATCACGCTCCGGCCCTGCCATCGATGTTGCGCAATGCCAAGCTCGAGACCGTCGCCCTGCCCGGCGGCTCGCCATGGGAAGGCAAGCAGATCCGGGAACTTCAGATTCGGAGTCTCACGGGCGCGAGTATTGTCGGCATCGATCGCGCCGGGGATAGCATCATCAACCCTCCGCCGGATGAGGAACTCACCGCCAAGGACGAAATCCTCCTCATCGGACGGCCCGAGCAACTCGAGGCCGCCCGCCAGTTACTCAGTTCGCTCGAGGAAAAATCCGCCGCCTAGCAGCACGGCAACCAGCCCGTTGCGGCATCGCCAACCGGATGCCGACATCGTTTCGGTCCATCGCTAGCCCCCGCTCGAATTGCATGGAGCGCCCGCGCTTTTCCTACGGGAGAGTCTCGTCACGAAATACCGGCGAGCGGGATCTTCCACGAAGTGATAGAGGCAGGCCGCTGCGAGAAAAAGGGCGCAAAGGTGGACGGCGAAGACCGCACAGCGCAAGCCGATAGATGATTCCGCGAAACGCTCCACGGGAAGGACTACCTTCAGGATCCGCTGCATCGGGGCATGAATGAGGTAGAGAGAGTAGGAAATCGTGCCGAGATAAACCCAGGGAGACGCGGCGAGAACACGTGCGGAGAGACTGCGGGATTCCCCGAGACCAAGGAGGCCGAAGACGAGGGAGGAAAGGGTGAGAATGCCTGTGCCCATTGTGCCAGCGGGAAACCAGCACGCCAGGCCAAGGAGGAGTATGGAAAACATGACCAGTGCGTCAGCAAGTCGGGGATGCCCGCAGAGAGCGCGCAGGAGATGATAGAGCATTGCTCCGGCAAAAAATTCGGTCGAGACGCGGATCAAGGCATGCGGAAGATCGCCATCTGGCGTGGCGAGGCGGAGAGTGGCAATCGCCCCAAAGATAATGACGATCGCCGTAAAAGCACGACGGAGCGGCGAAAGATCTCCGAGACGGTGATGGCAGAGGAGAGCGAGAGGAAAAACTGCGAGGTAGGCGAACCATTCTGCACTGACGGACCATGCGGGATAGTTCCATGAAAGCACCGGCGCTCCCCACGCCTGCAACATGAAAGCTTCGCGCCAGAGAGAACTCGGGGGATACATCTCCGTAGACATCGGCACACCCGCGAAGTTTGCCGCGAGGACGAGTCCAATCATGAAAAAGAATGCTGCCAGATAGGCTGGGTAAATGCGGGCAAGGCGCCGACCGAGAAAATCACGGTAGTCCCTCCAGCGAAAGGGGCGAACGGCCGCGTAAACGTGCATCATGATGAGGCCGCTCAGGAGGAAGAAGAGATCGACTCCGTAATTTCCCGCAGCAATGAGGGGCCGAACCAATACAAGCGGCGGAAACAGAATCTCCCACACGTCCTGGAAGTGCAAGCTGATAACCCAGATGGCAGCAAGGGCGCGAATGCCAGTGAGAGCTGGAAGATCTGCTTTGAGCACGTTCGGAGAAAACAGGAATTGTGTGCCTCGTTACCTAGGGCGAATCGCAAATCAACGAAAGCCATAACATGAAGGCATACGGAAGATCATGGGGAGGCACCCACAGACATCGCCCGCAATGCGGCAGCAGGGCTCCCGGCGACATTCCACCTAGTAGTACACGGTCGGCTGACGGTAGCCGCGAGGCGTTTTGATGCGCCACTTGCCGTCGCCGACGCTCAGAACCTCCACCCTTACGCGAGCGAGACCCTGATGGTAAAAACCAAGCTTCTTGGCCACGGGGGTGGTGACGTCGATGACCCTGTCGCCGATGTACGGCCCACGATCGTTAAGGCGGATAACCACTGAACGCCCATTCTGGAGATTCGTCACCCGTACCGTACAGGGCAATGGCAGCGTCTTGTGTGCACCGCTGCTGCTCCAGAACCACAGCGACTCACCGAGCGCGGTCTTGCCGGGGAAAATCAGGAAGCCCTCGTGGTAGTGTGAGGCGACTCCCTCCTCGACATATCCCACCGCCTCCTGAGGGCTTAGGGGTTCGTAATGATGTCCCCTCACCGTGTAGGGCTTGCACTTATACCCGCTGTATTGCGGGCTGGAACACCCAGCCAGCGCCAGGAACCCCAGCACACATGCCGTCCACCGATATGCTCGAGCCATATTCCTTCGGTAGCAATTTCACCGCCCTGCGGCAAGCTGCGGGCGATCTTTGCCGTTTCTTCACTACAGCGCGTCTGATACCAATGATACGGAATGAGCACACCCCACCTCCCTGCCCCCGATCGCTACGACTCCATGCAGTATCGCCGCTGCGGCCGGAGCGGACTCAAGTTGCCCGCTCTGTCCCTGGGACTGTGGCACAACTTTGGCGGAGTCGATACACTTGAGAACGCCGGGCAGATGATCCTCCGCGCCTTCGACCTCGGGGTGACACACTTTGATCTCGCCAACAACTACGGCCCACCGCCGGGAAGTGCCGAGGAAACGTTCGGCAGCGTGCTTCATAGCAAACTCGCCGCTCACCGTGATGAGCTCATCATCTCGACCAAGGCTGGATACCGGATGTGGCCCGGACCCTATGGTGAATGGGGGTCGCGTAAATACCTGCTCTCCAGCCTCGACCAGAGCCTGAAGCGCATGCGCCTCGACTACGTCGACATTTTCTACCATCACCGGCCCGATCCCGATACACCGCTAGAAGAGAGCCTCGGAGCTCTGGTGCAAGCCGTGCGCTCCGGACGGGCGCTTTATGCCGGTGTGTCCAACTACCCGGCCTCTCTCGCCGCCCAGGCGGCAGATTACCTGCGTGAGGAAAAGGTGCCGCTCCTGATTCACCAGCCGAGCTACAGTATGCTCAACCGCTGGATCGAGGACGGTCTCACCTCTGTCCTTGAAGAAAAGGGCGTGGGCTGCATCCCCTTTTCCCCCCTTGCCCAAGGCCTCCTGACCAACCGCTATCTCGCAGGCATCCCGATGGATTCGCGAGCGGCGCGCCCGACAGGATTCCTTCAATCCAGCGCCGTCACCGAAGAAAAAATCTCCCGCATCCGCAAGCTCAACGACCTCGCGGTCGAGCGAGGCCAAACGCTGGCTCAAATGGCGGTGGCATGGATTCTCCGCCTGCCGGTGGTCACCTCCGTGCTTGTCGGCGCCAGCCGGGTGGCTCAACTGGAGGACACTGTGGCGTCCCTGCAGAAGCTGGAGTTTTCCGCCGACGAACTCTCCCGGATCGAAACCATCCTGCGGGAACCGTAATAACGGCTCCCTCGCGAGGTCACGGGTTGCCCGTGACCTTTCCGTAGTCGAGTCCGGCGTGCTTGGCGAAGGCTTGAAACTCCGCTTCGTGACTGAGCAGGACCGCCCGCAGCACGGCAGAGTCATCAGCCAGCCCCTTGCCTGGAATGTCGTCCGGGATGATGTCGACGTCGTTTAGCAGATACCCGAGACCGAAAACCGTCTCGGTAATGGCCTGGAGATCGCCCGAGGGATAAACTCCGTCGAGAACATCCTCGGCATAGCGAGAAAGAAAACGCGCCTGCTCAGCGAGATGGGGGAAGTCGGGGCTGTTCAGCGTCTCCGCCTTGACCTTGAGAAAAGGGATCTGCCGACGGAAGGCATTCATGCGCCCGGCCGTAACGGTCTGACCGCCGCGAAGAACAAACTCGTGGAAGCTGCTGCTCATCAGACCTGCTTAAGCGGTCGGCGGCAACTCGACAAGCCTCCGTTCACGCTGGCAACTTTCCCGGACCCATGCCAGATTACGCCAAATGACTCGTCTGGCGAATCTCCCCGGGTTCCTGCTATTTCTTCTCGCGGCGGCATCTCTCCACGCCTCACCCATCGTCCGCGAACCAGGGGCGATTTATCTCTCTGATTTCGGAGACAAAACGCTCCGCGTCAACATGACGCAGGCAGCCAAAAGCTACTTCGACATGGGCATGACACGGTATGCCGGCACCCTACGCTACCCGCAACAGGTCCAGGTCGTGGCGGTCGCGGATACAGGCTGCCGGGTGCGTGGCAATGCCCAGCAGGGCGGCGTGGTCGCGTGGGTTTCGTTCGACGATCTGTCCGGCTTGCCAAAAGACTTCCTCGCTACCATGAAAAAGGCAGAAGAACGCCGACTCATGGTGGAAGCTCTCATCGCAAAGAAAGAGGTCGCCATCGGCATGACCTCCGACGAAGTGCGCCGCAGCCTGGGCAAACCTGCAAAAACTACCAAACGAGCCAACAAGGAAGGCCTGGAGGAGCTCTGGGAATACGTGAAGTATGATCTCATTCCCCAGACGACCTACACCCCGGGAGTCACCCAGACCGTCATTCCACCCAATAAGCCCGGCCAACCGGCCAATGTCGTGACGCAGACTGTCATGATCGGAAATACCATCTACGTGAAGGTGCCGGTAGGCACCCTGAAAGTCGCCTTCAAAGATAATCTCGTAGACTCGCTGGATCAGACGGAAGGAACTTTAGTGGGAGCCGGACAAGTTTCGATTGTCACACCGCCACTGAACGTATATTGGTAACCGTTCTTATCCCAACGGCGGGGTAGCCAAGTGGTAAGGCCGGGCTCTGCAAAAGCCCCATGCGTCGGTTCGATTCCGACCCCCGCCTCCATCTTATTCTTTTCAGATAAGGAAGTTCTGAGATCCCTCCCAGAGGGTATCCTTCACTCCAATCTCTTGAACTTGGAGTCGCTTCACAGCGGTTTTCAGGAAAATTTCCGAACTTCTCAGAATGAAACGGGTCACCAGCCAGCGGGAAAAGGTCATGCAAATCCCGCCCTGGCTTGCCGGTGACGGTCAGCCTGAATATCAACCTGATTGGCAAAGCGTTAAAGACTGTACACCTATGGCTGAGCTCCCCAGGAAAACTTCAATTTGGTACGCCAAGAAAGCGCTTTTTGCAGCCTCCCTACTTGCACCAAAAGGGTGACTACCCTATTTTCCGGCGCAACCACCCCCGATCCCCCAGACATCTCGAAAAATATCTTCTAGAGAATCCTCGGGAACAGGGAGAACCCCAATACGCGTCCGCTCCGTTAACCCGTAGAATCACCGCCTCCAGATACCGATGCATTTTATTGACTGGCTCATCGTCATTGTTCCCGTGACCGGGATTCTCTGGTTATCCGTGTACTCGAAGCGCTACGTGCGGGGCGTCGCTGATTTTCTCGCGGCAGGCCGTACGGCCGGGCGCTACGTGCTCTCGGCGGGAGACATGACGTCAGGCCTGGGCATCATCACCCTGGTCGCGCTGGTGGAGGCCAAGTACCAGGTGGGCTACGCGCTCACCTTCTGGGAGTATTTGACTGTTCCCGTGGGCATCATCATGGGCCTTACGGGATTCTGCGTATATCGGTTTCGCGAGACACGCTCGCTTTCCATCGGCCAGTTCCTGGAAATCCGTTACAGCCGCTCTTTCCGCATCATAGCGGCGGGCCTGCGCACAATCTCCGAGATGCTCACCAATGCGATCGGGCCAGCGGTCGCGGCGAATTTCTTCATCTATTTCCTTGGCCTGCCCCACAAGGTCATGATCGCAGGCATCCCGCTGCCGACCTTCGGTCTGCTCGTCGGCTTCTCTTTGTGCCTGTGCATGGTGGTCATCTGGCCGGGAGGACGCATCTCGCTGTTGATCTCCGACGCCTTTCAGGGGCTCATGAGCTACCCGATCTTTGTCATCATCGCCGGGTATATCTTCCTGAAGTTTGGATGGAATGACGCCATCGCTCCCGTGATGATGGATCGAGCGCCGGGCGAGAGTTTCATCAATCCCTTCGACATCGAGAAGCTGCGCGACTTCAACATCTTCGCCCTCTTCGTCACGATCATGGGCAGCATCCTCAATCGTGCGAGCTGGATCGGCAACGATACCTCCAACTGCGGTCGCACCCCCCACGAGCAAAAGATGGCCGGCATCCTCGGCACGTGGCGCTCGCTGTACTCCAACCTCATGCTGCTCCTCGTGGCGGTGATGGTCATCGCCCTCATGGCGCATCAGAAATTCGCCGACCAGGCTCACGGCATCCGCCAGCAACTCAGCCAGAAGGTCGCCGAGGAGGCTGTCGCCGATCCCAAGACCCGTTCGCTTCTCGATGCACGCCTGAGCGCCATTCCCGTTCACCGCCAGGAGATCGGCGTCGACGCGCCGCTTTCCCGCGAAGAGAACATCGACACGCCCTTCATGACCGCCGCCCACGAGACTCTCGCGGGGACGCCGGAAGGAAACCTCCAGTTCCAGAAGTTCCGTACCCTTTATCATCAAATGATGCTGCCGGTCGCGCTGCATAACATCCTGCCCATCGGGCTGATGGGACTCTTCTGCCTGCTGGTCATCATGCTGATGCTCTCAACGGACGACTCGCGCGTCTTCAACGCCTCCTCGACCATCGTGCAGGACGTGATCATGCCGTTTCGAAAAACGCCGTTTACGCCCAAGCAGCACCTGCTGGTCATCCGGCTGGTCTCGACGGGCGTCTGCGTCTTTTTCTTCATCGTCTCGCTGTTCTTCGTCCAGATCGACTACATCCAGATGTTCACCACGATCATGACCGCCATCTGGCTCGGCGGCGCCGGTCCCATCATGATCTTCGGCCTCTACAGCCGCTTTGGCACCACCACCGGGGCATTTTGCTCGCTGATCTTTGGCTCGGGACTTTCCATCGTCGGGCTCTTCCTCCAGCGCAACTGGGCCGAAACCGTCTACCCCTGGCTGCAATCGAATGGATGGGATCTCGCCGTCGGCAATCTGCTCCACACGGTCTCCCAGCCCTTCAATCCCTACATCGTCTGGGAGATGAATCCCGTGAAGTTCCCCATCAACTCCTACGAGTTGTACTTCATGTCGATGGTTATCGGCATCGCCGCTTACGTCATCGGTTCATTCCTCACGCAGAAGCAACCCTACAACCTCGATCGCCTCCTCCATCGCGGCGTTTACGACGTGGCGGGCGAGTTCAAAGCGCCCTTCAAGTGGACGTTCCGCAATGCGCTCCAGAAGCTCATCGGCATCACTCCCGAGTACACCCTCGGCGACAAGGTGATCGCCTGGTCCGTGGTGGGATATGCCATCGTCTATAAGTTCGGCCTCTGTTTCGTCGCCGTTCTGATCTGGAATGCCATCTCCCCCTGGCCGCAGGAATGGTGGAGCACCTATTTCTTCATCACCAGCCTCCTCGTGACGGGCATCGTCGGTATCATCTCTACTTTCTGGTTCTTCATCGGAGGCGTCATCGACATCCGTCGGCTCTTCCGCGATCTCGCCTCACGTGTCGACAACCCGCTCGACAACGGCATGGTCGATGGTCACGTCTCCCTTGCCGACAAGGCCATCTTCGAGCAGCGCACTCACGAAAAACAGGACGACTAGAGCGTCAAGAACCCGACCTGATCGATACCTGGGAGTCTGGACTGGCGCCCAACATGCCATGGTGGCCAAATGGACCGGGTTCAGGGTGAATGAATCAAGACGAGAGGGTGATCACAATGGAACGGTCCACTTATTGCGGCATTAAGTGGATCAAACCAAGCAATGGAAACCCTAAATAAAAGAGACTTTCTTTTGGGGTAGAAAAGTCTATCGACGCGCACCTTTTCGGGAAAAGGTGTGGGGCTTAAGTGGCGCTTGTGGGAGTTTACGCGTCAGATATCGCCCCCCAACGATGATGGACAGGAGATAAGAACGAAATCGGAGCAATAAAGCCCACTGCGCAGGCGGGGAAGAAGCTCAGAGGTTATCGCTTCGGAGGTGCGACTAGACAAATGCGTCTATTCAGGGAACTCAATCCAGATTCCAGCACTTCTCGGCGGCAGGGACAGAAAGCGTCCTTCCCGAACGGAGATAATCTCTCCTGAAAGCCATCACTTATAGGACCCACAGACAGACGATCGCGTTGTCTCTGGAAACGGTCTCCCCGGCATCGTTTCCAGTCTGGAAACTTCTGGAAAGAACCCCCAAAAGAGCTCAAGGCGAGACGTGAAGAGATCTCTCTTCACCCCCTTAAATCTCGATTTATCAGACTTAAGGGGAAATGGGCAGGAGTGGATTCGAACCACTGAAGGCGTAAGCCAGCGGATTTACAGTCCGCCCCGTTTGGCCACTTCGGTACCTACCCGTTTGGGAAAGCCTCCGCGCTGAAGGTTACTACCTCGCCTGTCCGGCGAAGCGCGGTTGGATGGTAATAGACTCTATTATGATCTTTGCCAATGGAAAATCGTTACTATCTGTCGGTTGATTGCTGATTGCCTCCAAAACGTCCAATCCCTCGAGGACTTCCCCGAAAACGGTGTTTTTTCCGTCGAGTTTCGGGAGGGACGTGAGAGCAAAATAGATTTGGCTGCCATTGGAGGCCTTCGCCGGGTTGACGTTGTCGGGCAGACGGGAAGTACCTACGGAGCCACGGACGTTATTGCGTTTGATCTCGGCAGGCACGGTGTAACCCGGGCCGCCTGTGCCGGAGCGGTCATTATCGCCGTGACGGCTGTACGGGTCGCCAGTCTGCACGAGGGCGCCTGGGAAGGCCCGGTGAAAACGCATTCCGCGGTAGAAATTGCGGCGGCAAAGGTCTTTGAAATTTGCCACGGTGAGGGGCGCATCCTGGTCGTAGAGGCCGATCACGACTTGCTGACGCTGCTTTTCCTTACCGATACGGATCTGCATGACCGCAACCTCAGGTCCCAGGGTTTGGGCGTGAGAGGCGGTGAGAAAGCCAACGACGAGCGCGGCAACGATCAGATGGAGCTTCATTCGAGAGTAAGGGGGAATTCAGTCTTTTCCACGCGGCCAAGGCAAGCCCCAGTTTCATCCAGCACTGAGAAAACCTTCTCTTCGGATCGAGTAGAGACATAACCGAGGGCACAAAAAGGCGGGGACGCAGGTGCGATGCTGGTGAGGCGCGCCGTGTTTGCCCCTTGGGAATCGGCCAATTTCCACGGGCGGCGTCCAGACGGAAGGGAAATGTCCCCGTGGAAGAGAGTGAGGATCTCGTTGACTCTTCCAACACTGCGCAGGCGGGAAACCACTTCCTGCCCGACATAGCAGCCCTTATGAAAATCCACAGCAGTGGCATCTAGCCGCGCCTCCTGAGGAAGGGTATCCTCATCGATTTCCGCTCCCCAGGCCGGAATGCCACGGAGGATGCGCAGGCGCTCCACCTCGTCGGCGGAAAACTCCTGAAGGCCTGCGGGCGGCGTGGAGACATCTACGCCTGATTCGCCAAGGCGACTGATCCGCAATCCGTCGCTGGTCGTCCCGATAACATGCCAACCACGAGGGGACTCCATGAGTTCAAAGCTCACGTCGTCGGCGATGGCATATCGCTCGAGGCGGGCGAGCAGGGTCTCCGAGAGCGCGGAGACAGTCTCGATGATGTGAGCATCATCATCCTCCCATATCTGCACGGGAGCACAGATTTTTCCCTTGGCCGTCAACACGAGAGCGCCCAGCGCCGATCCCGGCTGGAGCTTGCGGAGATCGTTGCTCGTCTGGCCGTTGAGATAGCGCAGGCGATCGGCACCCGTCACACGGATGCGACCGAGTCCTGAAAGTGCGAAATACCCTTGCGGGACTGAAAAGCTCGCCTCGTCGGCCATGCTAGCTCTTCGGTCCAAAGAGCGGGAAAATCCCCTTCTTGGGCTGAGCAGCCGCCGGGGCGGTCGCGCCATGATCTGCCTGCGCGCCACCGGATGGGAATGTCCCCTCGGGAATCTCGTGGTCGGAATTGGGAAAGCCGTACTGGCGGGCAAGAACGGTGAAGTCCTCCTCGGCCCAGCCGCTTTGAAGGCCGGACATCGCCGAACCGGCAAATGCCGTGGATGCCGGAAGATCAATGCCGTACTCGGAGGCCATGTTCAGCGCGATCTGCACGTCCTTGAACATATGCTTGAGCGCGAAACTTGGCTCGAAGTTGCCCTTGATCATGCCGGGTAGCTTCATGTTGCCGAGAGCGGAATTGGCGCCGTGTAACTGGAATGCCTCACCGAGTTTGTACAGCGGGATGCCGCTGCGGTCGATGATGGCGAGCGCCTCGGAGTACGCGGCCGTGGAAACCGCGATGATGACATTCATCGCGATCTTGAGAGCCGCGGCCTGGCCGATCTCCCCGACAGGAAGGATCGCCTTGGCATTCACCTCGAGCTGCGGGCGGACTTTTTCCAAGGCGCCAGCGTCTCCGCCGATATAGAAAACAATCTGACCGGCGGCTGCGGCATCGCGACTCCCGGTAAACGGGGCATCGAGGTACTTGGCATGACGCTCCTGCACAACGTGCGAAGCTGCCACCGTCTCAGCCGGGGAGACCGTGGTGTGATTGATCACCACGTGCTCCGGCCCGAGCGCCGGAGCCATCGCCTTGACCGTTTCGAGCAAGGCGGCTCCGTCGGAAACAAAGATTTGGATTTGCTTGGCGGACTCAGCCACCTCCGCCGCCGATGAGAGGAAGTTGGGCTCCGGTCGCGGTGAGCGACTCCACACCCACACCTGATAACCGGCCTTGCGGAGATTTGCTGCCACGCGGGAGCCGATCAGCCCGAGGCCGATGACTCCTACGTTGGGTTTCGCCGAGCGAGCCATTGCTTACGGATTGATGCCTCCGGGGGCCTTGGCTGGATCCACTGTAGGAACTGTAACCGCATCAGCCGGGGCGGCCGGTGCTTCCGGAGCAGGCGGGAGGTTGTTTTCCACCTTGGCACCGTCGCGAAGTCCCTTGATCAGGTTCTGGACCGCTTCACGCTGCTTGTTGCGCTTGAGATAGTTCGTCAGGTCACCCTTCACCTCGTCAAACGAGAGCACCCGGGCCGGCTTGGTATCGGTCACCTTGATAACGTGCCAGCCGAATTGCGTACGCACGGGCTGACTCACCTGACCGACTTTCTGGCTGAAGGCGGCTTCGGCAAACTCCGGAACCATGCGGTCTTTGGTGAAGAAATCGAGATCACCACCGGAATCCTTGGCGCCGGGCTCTTCGGAGTACTGCTTGGCGAGGGCGGCAAAATCAGCGCCCTTCTTCGAGGCGAGAGCGGCGACCTTGGCAGCCTCGGCCTGCTTCTGCTTCACGACATCTTCGGGAGCATTTTCATCGACACGGATAAGGATGTGGCTGGCGCGCACGGAGGCGTCTTCCTTAAACTCCTGCTTGTTGTCGTTGTAGAACTTCTGGGCGTCTTCCGGGGTCACGGCGACCTTGTCGGCGACCTGGCTCTCCACCCAGCGCTGCTGCTGGAGCATTTTCTTGATCGTCTCGTTCACCTTTTCCGGCGACTGGCCGACCTGGGCGAGTTGCTTGTTGAAGTCTTCCTCGGTCGGGAATTGCTTCTTGATCTTGGCCACCTCGGCGTCGACGTCAGCCTGGCTGATCTCCACGCTAGCCGCCTGCTTGGCGATGAGCTTGTCAACGATCAGCTCATCGAGGAGCTGATGATAGCCCTCGATTTTTTGGGCATCGGTGAGGCTGGCGGCATCAACCCCGGAGGATTTCACCGCAGTCTCAAAGGCTTCCTGAAGCTCCTTGAGCGAAATCGGCTCCCCATTTACGACGGCAACCGGGTCCTTCAGACCGAGGGGCGAAACCGGGGCGCTCGCATCCGCGGGAGTCGCGGAGGCAGCCGGGGCGGGGCTGGCAGCCGCTGCAACCGGGGTGGCGGAAGGTGCTGCGGCGGGTTCGGAGGCCGCAGGCTGGGACGGCTTGCAGGAGGTCATGGCGAGCGTGGCGGCGGCGGCCGTAGCCGAGCACAACACGAGGGAGAGGGATTTCTTCATTGAAATGGAGTTCAGTTTGTTTGGCATGCCCAGAAAATCAAGGCGAGTGGAAAATTGAATTTTCCGATTTACACCGTGAGACAGTGGAGCAATTCTATTCGTTCAATCTGCTCACGTGGCGGAACTGGCAGACGCGTACGCCTCAGGAGCGTATGGGGAAACCCTTGGAGGTTCGAATCCTCTCGTGAGCACCACTCCCAGCCGAGAAATTCGGCGGGAGCCCGCCTGCCGGAGGCATCGAAACTCGATGGCGATCCAACCTACGCTTCCACAACAGAATCCCGGCTTTGTCCGCAAGACCTTCTCGGCCATCGCGGGCCGATACGACCTCGCCAATCACCTCCTGAGCGGCGGATTTGATTTTCTCTGGCGCGCCAAGGCCGCCAATCTCGTCGCCGCCACCCGACCGACTCGCATCCTCGATCTCGCGACCGGCAGCGGCGATTTGGCGAAAGCCCTCGCCTCGGCCAATCCCAGGGCAGAAATCGTGGGCGCGGATTTTTGCCTGCCTATGCTCGAGGTCGCGCGGGGGAAAAATGTTCCGGCACTCATCCAGGCAGATGGTTTGAACCTTCCCTTTCGCGACGGAACCTTCGACGCACTCACGGTGGCTTTTGGCCTGCGCAACATGGCCTCCTGGGAAGGCGCCCTGCGCGAAATGAACCGTGTGCTTCGCCCCGGCGGGTTCCTGCTGGTGATGGATTTCTCGATGCCTCCGGTCGCGCCGATTCGCTCTGCCTATCGCCTCTATTTGCACAATGTGCTGCCACGCTTTGCCGCTGCCATCACGGGCAACAAGGAGGCGTACGAATATCTCGGCACCTCGATCGAGAGCTTCCCGCGTGATGAGCAGATGTTTTCCCTGCTCCAGCGCTGTGGTTATCACGGCATGGCCCAGCACCGGCTCTGCCTGGGTATCGCGAGCATCTACACGGCAATCAAAGCCTGACCGGCGCGGCTAGATGTCGTTGGGCCGGGCAACCATGATCCCGGCATCGCTCTTGAAGCGATTCAGGTAGGCGCTCAGCCGGGTATCCACGATCACCTCGCGGGCGTTTTTGGAAGCGTGCATGAAACGTAGCACGCCGCTCTTGTCGCGATAGGCCAGCCCGACATGGGAGGTGTAGCCGTACGGCCAGGTGGTCACGATGCAGATGACGTCCCCGTTTTTCAGATACTTCTCTGCCGCGGGAACCTTCGCTTTTGGCACATAATAAATACCGCGCCGGGAAAGCTGATCCTCGATACGGGCAAGCTCGGGCACAAGCCTGGGATTGGCCCTCAGTTGCTTGCTGGATTTCCAGTCGGCGGACATTTCGCGCATCTCGCGATTGAGCTTGCGGGCCCCCGGCAGATCGGGCGTCACGTCCTTGACGAGTCCGCGGCTTTGATTATCGGCCAGCCATTGCTCCAGATAATGCAGGCGGGAGGTGAAGATGCCATTGCAGCGCCCGCCGCGGTAGCGATCCAGCTCGATCATGCGCAGCATGTCGGCGGCAGAGGGATTGGCTGAGACCTTGAGCGCACGGGCTGAGGCGAGCGAAATCTCAAAGAACGTCCAGCAGTCCATCCCGTTCATGTTCACGCAAGGCGTCTCGATGCGGTCGTCCAGCTCGAGGGTGTAGTTTTTGTACGGCGTACCGACCAGAGCGAGGCCGGCGCGGGTGGTTCGCTCGCCGATGGGCAGGCTGGCCCAGCCCTCGTTCTGCCCTTTTCGAATGAGGTCGTAATACTTGTCCTTGCCGACAAAAACCACGTTCTCCGGGAGGGAGGCGGCTTGTACCGCCGCGACACCGGCCAACAGGAAAAGAGCCGCCACCTTGCGCATTGTCGCACTGATACGGCGGAAAGGCGGATTTCGCAACTGGCGGAATTTCTTCTCGCGGGAGAGTCTTTTTGCTATTGAGCCGCGAATGGACACACCGCCGCCCATCACACCGGGATCGCCCTCCATTCCCCCCACCCCTCCGGCTTCCAGTTCGGACCGGCAGTGGAAGGTGATCATCCACCTCTGCGGTCTTGCAGGCCTGATCGTCCCGAGCTGCGGCAATATCGTGGCTCCGCTCGTGGTGTGGCTGCTCAAAAAGCCGGAATCTCCCGCCATCGACGCAACGGGACGAGCCGTGATGAATTTCCAGATCTCCTACACGATCTATCTCTGGGTTAGCGGCATCGTGATGGTGGTCCTCGGCTGGCTCATCATCCCGTTGATTCTCCCGGTTGCGGTCTTTGTCGCCTGGCTGGTCTTCACCATTCTCGGCGCGATCAAGGCGAGCAACGGAGAGGAGTACACCCCGCCCTTTACGCTGAAACTCCTCTAGGCGCTCCGATGCGAGTGCTCGTCGTGGAAGACGATCCCGGCATCATTGAGGTGCTGGACTATGCTCTGCGCCGGGAAGGCCATGACGTGACCTGCGTATCATCCGGCCTCGAGGCGGTGCGCCGCGCGGGCGAGGCGGAGTTCATCCTACTCGACGTCGGGCTGCCGGATATTGATGGATTTGAAGTCTGCCGCCGGATCCGCCGCACGCTGGAAACTCCGCTCATGTTTCTCACCTCGCGGTGCGAGGAGGTCGACCGCGTGGTGGGATTGGAACTCGGCGGCGATGATTATCTGGCAAAACCCTTCAGCACGCGCGAGCTCACCGCCCGGATCAAGGCGGTGGCAAGGCGCTTCGAGCGTGCCGCAGATCCACCACCTGCCGCGCTCTCGGTGGATCCCGCCACGCATCGCGCCTCCTTCCTGGGCAAATCGCTCGACCTCACGCGCATCGAGTTTGCCCTGCTGGCCGCCCTGCAGGCGGAGCCGGGACGAGTCTTTACCCGTGATCAACTTCTGAACCGCGCATGGCCGGATGGCGGACTCGTCACAGACCGAACGGTGGATGCGCACATCAAGACTCTGCGCAAGAAATTGACCGATCCTGATCTGATCGAGACCGTGCGAGGAGTCGGCTACCGCCTGCGCGAGGAATCCACATGACGTCCGGGCAGCCGGTTTCCAGATTCTGGCGTGCGGTCTATTTTATTCAGCGCCTTATCTCGCGTCTCGCGCCTCCGCTGCACAGCCTGCATTGGAAGATCCTCGCCCTGCTGCTGGTGGCGATCTTTCTGCCGGCGCTCTATTTTCTCTGGCAGGTGCGCCTCGGCATCGAGCGCAGCCATGTGCGCTCCACGGAACGCGGCATGATCGACACGGCGCTCGTCGTGGCAGAGTCACTCGCCTCTTCGGGCAGCGATTCGCTTTCCGATCTCCCGACCGTTCGCGAGATCAACGCCCGCGTCTTCCGTGACTTCTCGCCGGACCTGCGGATCGTGATCTACGACGACGGCGGCAATGTCGTCTGGGATACAACCGGGGCATTTCCCAAAGGCTTGGCTCGGGCGGACGAACGGGACGTACGCAAGGCTTTGAAAGGCGAATACGGCAGCCGATGGATCCGCGATCCTGATCGCAAGACAGTCGTCCTTTTCAGCACGCTTCCAGTCTACCGTCACGGCAACATCATCGGAGCGGTCAGCGTGATCAAGACGACAGCCGATGTCCGCAAATCCATTCTAAGGTCGTTCCAAGATCTTGCCATCCCGGCCGCGATCGCCTTCTGCATGGCGGTTTTCACCTCCTATCTTCTCTCGAGCTACCTCACCGGAGTCATCACTGATCTGGCAGGACGCGCGGAGCGTATTGCGGATGGCGAGGCCGGAGTAAAGTTGGAAACCTGGACCAAGAGCGAACTCGGAGATCTCGCCCGTGCCTTTGAGCGCATGCGTCTGAAACTCGAGGGAAAATCCTATGTCGAGGAAATGGTCGCGACCTTCTCTCATGAGCTGAAAACTCCGCTCGCCGCCATTCGCGGGGCAGCCGAGGTGCTGGAAGACAGTCCGGACGAGTCAACACGCCAGAAATTCCTCCGCAACATCCAGGCCGAGGTCGACCGGCTCACCCAGATCGTTTCCAATCTCCTCGCCCTGTCTCGCATCGAAACCCAGCCAGCGGAAACAGCAGAGACCTCGCTCAACTCGGTCGCTGCCGAGGTCGCCGAGCATTACGCCCGACGGGCCGAGGCGGCAGGCATCGTCTTTGAATCGCACATCGGAGAGGAAGCCACCCGCATCGCTGTGCCGGCCGACCAGCTCCGCCGCGTAATAGAGGCGCTGCTCGACAATGCGTTGCAATTCACGCCTCGAGGGAAACACGTGCGGTTTTCCCTCCACGGATCACGCATCGAGGTCGCCGACGAAGGCGCCGGAATTCCCACCGAACTGCAGCCCAAGGTCTTCGACCGCTTCGTCACGACCGTGAACCCAGCCACGGGACGGCGGGGGACCGGGCTTGGCCTGGCCATCGTGAAGTCCATCGTCCAAAAGCACCATGGTGCGGTGACGTTCCTGAGCGAATCAGGCAAAGGATCGCTCTTCGCGGTGAAATTCCCGGAGATTTCATAATCTCTTCATCATCGCTTCACACGGGCCTGCCAGTCTCCGGCCATGCGCTGGATTTCACTGCTGCTCGCAAGCGCCGCCCTCGCCGCGGCGGAACCGCCCCCTCTTAACGAAGCGCGTGTCACGCTCAGCTATCCGGAGCTGAAAGCCCTGCTGGATGCCGCGCGCAAGGAGCCGCCACCGGCCGCGCCGCTCGCCTTCAGCATTCTTTCCGCCGACTACCAGCTCACGCTGGAAAAAGACCGGGTCACCGGCACCGCGACCTTCGAGATCCAGAATTTCTCAGACCACCCCGAGCTTGTTCCGCTACTCGGCTCCGCCGCCCGCGTCGAGCGGGTGGAACCCAAGGACGCTGTGCTCTCCGTGCTGAGCGGGCGATTGAAGTATTTGCTAGAGGGAAAATCCCGCGTCCGGCTGGTGCTTGTTTTTACCGCCGCGACGCGGGACACCTCAGGGCGCTGGGCGCTTGATCTGTCCATCCCGGAGTCTGCCCTTAGCTCGCTGACGATCCGAGGCGCCGACGCCTCGGAAACCATCACGGTCGCAGGCCTCGGCGCTCCGACTCCCGAGGGCGAAGCTCTTCGCTGGCAACTCGGGGCAGCCGAAAAAATCACTGTCACCCGCGAAATGACACCCAAGATCGTTCGCGAAACGCCTCTCCCTACCAAACGCGTCGAGGCTCCCACCATCATCCGTCAGCTCAACGTCGAGATGCGTGCCGTGCGGGATGGGTCCTATCTCGCCAAGACGGGCTGGATCATTCGCCACGACAACGCCGTCGACCTGACGCTGGCCATGCCCCAGGACGCGGAGATCCTGACCTGCCGGGTGAATGGCTCCAACGCTGCCCCTTTGGAAAAAGATGCGAGCCACATCGTTCTGCCGATCCCTCCGCCGTCCAGCCAGGGCGAATCGCAGATCGAACTCACCTACACCGCGCGAGGAAAGGCTTTCGATCCGGTGCGCGGGGAGTTCTCCGTCACCCTGCCCGGAGCGCCCTTCCTCATCGAGAAGCTGGGGTGGGATCTGGAAATACCGAAGCCCTACGAGACCGTCGCCATCCAGGGCAATGTCGACTTTGAACCCTCCCCGCGCCCTGACCTCGTGCGGCTGAAGCGCGAACTCGGCCGAGGCGACGCCGCCACCGTCCAGCTGTTTTACCAAAAACCCGAAAAACCTGCCAAATCATGACAACCAAACGCTTATTCGCGATCCTCTTCATCTTCTGCTGTACCGCCGTGGGGTGGTTCATCCTCGGCGGAGCGCTGGACCTGCGGACCGGACAATCCTCCTCCGCCAGTTGGGATCGAGTCTCCGATACCTGGGGACCCGTCATGAGGCAGCCCCACCCGACAGCGTATTACCAGGCTCCCACCGAGGCCAATGGACGCGCCGCGCTGAGACCCGTTTCGAGCGCGATCCACGTCAGCCTCGGCTATGAGCCCAAACGCAAGGGATTGCTCTGGGCTCGTACTTACACGGTGGGCTTCCGAGGTGAGTATACCTTCACCAACCCGACGCCCATCCCGCAGACGATCTTCGTCCAGTTCTCTCTGCCCTCGGCAGACGCGAGCTACAACAACTTTGCCTACACGCTCAATGGCAAACCCACGCAGGCCACCATCAACGGCACCGCGCCCATCACGGAGGCCGTCACCCTGGCGCCGGAGGAGAAAGCTGTCCTCGTCGTCGCCTACGACAGTCGGGGGCTCGACTCATGGGGCTATCAGTTCGGCAGTGAGACCCGCGTACAGAAGTTCAATCTCCAGATGGCGACCGATTTCCGGTCCATCGACTTCCCGGAAGGCACCGGGTCTCCGACGAACCGGGAGCAGACCGCCAAAGGCTGGACGCTCACCTGGGATTACCCCGACCAGATCGGCGCGCGCCCGATCGGCATGGACATGCCAAAGGTCCTGAATCCCGGCCCGACGGCGGCGCGGATCAGCTTCTTTGCTCCGGTATCGCTTCTGTTCTTCTTCGCGATCCTCGTCATCCTCTGCCTGCTGCTGAAGGTCGACCTGCATCCGATGAATTACTTCTTCCTCGCGGCGGGCTGCTTCGCCTTTCAGTTGCTCTTCGCCTATCTCGTGGACCTCATTCCCATCGGCGCAGCCTTCCTGCTCTCCGCGATCGTCTCGCTGGTGCTGGTCTCCGGATATCTGTTTCTCGCGAAGGGGCGAAAGTTTGCCAGCCTCGCGGCGACGGCGCAGTTCGCCTACATGGTCCTCTTCAGCTACAGCTTCTTCTTTGACGGCATCACGGGGCTGACCATCACCATCGGCGCGATCATCACCCTCGCCATCCTCATGGTCGTCACCGCCAAGGTGAACTGGTCGGAGAAATTTGCCGCCCGGGCGACGGCCGCAGTGACTCCTCCGCCCATGCCCAAGGCTGCCACCGAATCCTACTAGGGAACCCGTGACGCGCCGGGACTTTCTCTCACTTGCCGCGAAGGCCATAGCCGGAACGTCCCTGGGGTTCGCCCTGGGGCCGTTCCTGGCGGCGGCGCACTGCGTGGTCACGCGCACCAGTGTGACGCTGCGCGGGCTGCCCCGGGAATTCGACGGCTTCCGCATCGCGCTTCTCACCGACCTGCACCACAGCGAGTGGATTCCCCGCTCCTATCTGCGGCAAATCGTCGACCGGACGAATCTGCAGGACGTCGACCTCATCGCGCTCACCGGCGATCTCATTCACTGCGGCAGGCCGTGGATTCCCGGCTGCGTCAGCGAGCTTTCCCGTCTGCAGGCCCGGCGCGGGGTCGTATCCGTTCTTGGGAATCACGATCACGCGGATTACGCAGCAGCCCCCCTGCGACACGCTCTCCGCTCCGCCGGCATCTACGACCTGACCAACGATGGCATCGACCTGCGCAGACGAGGCGCGGAGTTTCGCATCGGTGGCGTGGGCGACCTTTGGAGGGACCGGCAGCGCCCTCGCAAGGCGCTCTCAGGCGCGATGTCGGCGGAGTCGGCTCTCCTCCTGAGTCACAATCCCGATTACGCCGAGACCCTGCGCGATGAGCGCGTGGGCCTCATGCTCAGCGGCCATACCCATGGTGGGCAGGTCATCATCCCCGGCATCGGCGCGCCGCACCTTCCCTCTCGCTACGGACAAAAGTACCGGGAAGGTCTTTGCCAGGGTCCCATTGTGCGCGTCTACGTCTCGCGCGGCTCAGGATCGTCCTTTCCACCCGTGCGCATCGCCTGCCCTCCGGAAATCGCGATCATCACCCTGCGCAGTCTCCCTGAATCAAGGACTTGAAAGTCCGCAAAACCATGCCATGTTATTCCCAACACGGGGGCGTATTGGTTTCGACGTGAAGTTTGATGCCCGGCCCGCATGCCGAGGATGATTCGTTGGCCTCGTTAAAAATCGGATCAAACAAATAAACGCAGATTACGAAGATCTCGCTCTCGCGGCCTAACGTGCCGTGACGTGTTTCCGGTGACGCCTGCTAGGCGGAAATACGACGACAGCAGGCTAGCTCAAGGCTGGGGCGACCGCGGCCAAGAGTGAATTCGATTTCGTGGACGCTCAGGAGCGGGTAGCGCGACGACCCGTAGCATCGCTCCAAAACCTTTGGTCGTCTAAGCATGTAGAAAGTCGCGCTGAACGCTTCAGGGACAGGGGTTCGACTCCCCTCGCCTCCAGTTTTCTATGATCTGAAAAAGCCCCCTTGTAAGAAATTGCACGAAGTTATCGTGTTCTTTAACGATTTACAAAGTCACGGATTTACTAGTATGGGGACTGAGGGGGGCACTTCATCAAGTGCATTGGTATCCCCTTCGGGGAATTAGCAACGATCACGTTAACCTAATTCATCCGCCCCTTCCTCTGGAGGAATGCCGTCTGAAGAAGGCCTTGTCAAGCCGAATCTCTATATATTGGGGTTCGGCTGTTATGGGTGACCTTATATAGTGGATATAGGTCGTGTCCACGAAACTTGGCGGCCCAGTAAGTTTTGCGTCACTCATGTCGCATCGAGTCAATTTTGAAATCAACGGCAAATGGAGTTGTTTGCCACATCATCTTGCGATGCTTTTTCCGCGAATGTTTGTCTCTCCAAAGCTCTACACTTCTCCCTGAAGATTTGAACCCTTTGGATGGCTTCGCCCCGCTGATTAGATGTTTTAGTTTCTTCATTTCTGATAGGCGAAGGTGTCAACTGACCAGCTCGTCTTGGGATGCCACTATTCTCGTCAACTAGAAGCTACCCGCATTCCAAACGCCGAGGGTTCTCTCAGGTCCGAGATAGATTCTTGCAAGCCCTCCCCTCCGCGTGATCGATCCATGCGGTCACACACAGCCTTTTCTCGGCATCCACGACCTGCATCGCCTATGAAATGCGCAGCGACGCCCGGCAGTCGCTGCCGAAATATTCCGTCGATTACTTCGGTTCCGAAGCTTCGGAAGTCCCCGCATCCCTCCTCAAGGCTACCGACGCGGTGTGCTCACCGACGCCGCTGAACACATCAATCAGTGAAAACTTCACTCTGCCGGGATTAGATCGACGAGCATTTTCTCCGGCTGAGGAGTTCGCCGCCGAGTTGCATCTCCGCCCAACCCAGCTTTGCCGGGTGTTCCAGCAATTCAACCAATCCAGACAATTTAAGTAACTGACCCACAATAAGATGCTGCGGGCCTCCGAATCGCTCCTCGCCGAAAGAATGCCGGTCAAGCAGACCGCCCTCGAGGTGTGCTATGAAGCACATACCATTTCTCGCGTCTCTTCAAAAAACACTTCGGCCACTCCCCGCTATACTTCGCCCGGTTCTCATGGCGCGAGATGTCTGGATAACGGTCAGACCACCAGCTTTCCCTGCAGGGAGAGCGTCTTGCTTTCGGCAGGCAGGCCGAGCTCTCCGGCCAGAAGCTGGTGATGGACCAGCCTCACCCCCTCGCTGCCAATATCCGCCGGGGAGGAGGCAATATGCATCACCCCCGGCGGACACTCGAAGGAATTGAGAAAGGCAAAACCGGAAACTCTTTCATTGAGCGCCATCCAGACGCTGGCGTGAATGGTCAGAACCCCGTCGACCCGAAACCTCCGCTGCCACCGCCGTAGGGCGTCATGATCGTCGATGTTCCCGGCGTAAGGCGGAATCCCGTTCTTTCCCGCGAGTGATGCCGCATACGCGCCAAGCCAGCGATGACCGGTGCGGGACTCCAGCGAGGGGGCGACGGCAAAGCCAACCCGGCGCGCGCCCTGGTCCCGGAGCCAGTTCACAGCCCTCGTCACTCCGTCAAAGTAATCCATGGCGACACTGTTCATCGTCGGATGATGCGCGAGCGCGCCCAGCGAAACGGGCGCAAAGAAAGCCCAATCCCATCCCTCCAAATCCTGTGGCACCTGAGAGGTCCCGAGCAACACACCCTGCACCCCGCGGTGAAACCACAGGCGAGCGAGGCGACGCCTGCCCCCGATCTGACCCGGGAGATTTTGCGCCTCGATGGAATATCCCAGCCGCTCGGCTTCCGTGCGAGCTCCCGCGAGAACGCGCAGCCCATACTCGTCCTCGTCACACAAAAGATAACCCAGCACACTGCCATGGCGGCGACCTCGCCGTTCCCGATAGGCCGCCAGGGCCGAGAGCGCGGGATCAGGCCGATAGCCGAGAGCGTGAATCGCCGCCTCTACCTTCTCCCTCGTGCCCGGCGACACTCGAAACCCGCCGCGCACAACACGCGAAACGGTCATGTGGCTGACGCCCGCCAGTCGGGCAACGTCATAAAGGGTTGGGCGATTCTTGGCCTCCATGATGTTACTGTGAACATTTCAAGCCCATTGCGCAACACGAGGCTGCGGGGAATCCTGATGCCATGAACAAGCCTCCCTTCAGTGTTTCCGGCGTCATTCCTTCGCTTGCCCAGGTCGCGGACTTTGGCCCGCCGCGCAGTGAGATCGGCATCGGCTGCCTCATGCCGTGGCTGGGCAAACTGTACGTGCTAAATTACGTCTCCCACCGTCGGCACACCGGCACGGGCGCGGGGCTACGAGTGATCGAGGACGATTTCTCCATGACAGTGCATCCCGCCGCGGTCGACGGAACTTACGCCAACCGCTTCGTCCACGCGCCGTCGAGCCAGTTGATCATCGGGCCGCACCTCATCGACACGCAGCACACCGTGCGCACCGTGCGCGAACTCATCGACATCCGGCTCTGCGGCACGGCCACGCACCTGACTGATCCCGAGAATCTCGTCTACATGCTCGGCATGGAGGGCGAGCTTTTCGAACTCAACGTCCATACCCTTGAGGTGAAGCTCATCTTTGACCTCACTGCGGCGCTCTCCACTCCCGGCGAATATTCCTGTCACTACAAGGACTGCTATACCGAGGGCGGGCGCCTCGTCGTGGTCAACAATGACTACAGCGAACCAGACTTCCTCGGGAAGCAGAGCGAGGGAACGCTGGCCGAGTACGATGGAGAAAAATGGACCGTCATCGAGCGCAAACCCTACGTAGGCCTCGGAGGACTCGGGCCGTACGGCGGCAATGTCTTCGCCACCGGCTGGGATCGCGCCTCGGCGATTCTCAAGGTCTTCACCGGAGCCGACAAGACCTGGCGCACCTACCGTCTGCCCAAGGCCTCCCACTGCTGGGACCACAAGTGGCAGACCGAATGGCCGCGCATCCGCTCCGTCGATCACGAGCGCCTGCTCATGGATCATCATGGCATGTTTTACGAACTCTCCCCATGGGCTTACGGCAATCGCGTGTGGGGCATCCGCCCCATCTCCACCCACCTCTGGGTCCATGGCGATTTCTGCTCATGGAAAGGCATGCTCATCATCGGCGCGGACAACACCAGTCACGAGGGAGGCGGCAATCTGCAATGCGCCGAGCCTCAGTCCGGCCTCTGGTTCGGTCGCACCGACGATCTGTGGAATCTCGGCAAGCCAAAGGGCTGGGGCGGCCCATGGTGGGAGGATGCGGTAAAGGCGGGCGAACCCTCCGATCCGTACCTGATGACTGGCTTCGACAAAAAGGTCCTGCACCTTTCCCAGGAAAGCGCCCATGCAGTAACCTTCAACGTCGAGGTCGACTTCCTTGGCTGCGGGGTATGGAAATCCTACGCACGCATCGAGGTTCCAGCCGGGAGTTATGTCCCGCACGTCTTCCCGGACGGGTTTTCCGCGCATTGGGTACGTGTCACGGCCTCAGCCGACTGCCGCGCAACAGCGCAGTTGCACTACACGTAGATGCCTTACTGCACCTGCACCGAGGATGTCGTCGTCTTGTTCTCGGTCAGCTGCTGGCGTTTATCGAAGAACGCGAGCGCCATACGCTTGCGTTCCTCGAGCACGACGGCCACCTGCTGATCGACAGGCGGCAAGGGGGTGAGAATCGAACCACCCGGAGGCATCCAGGCGCGCCTGGTGAAATTATCGAAAACCGATCCACCAGGCAGGGCACGGGGGCAGTCGGATACGTAGAGGCGCTGGCCATTCGGAGCGAGCGCAACCATTTCCACATGACCGTAGGAACCGCCGGGCGTGCCGCGATTACGTTTCCCCATACGGGCATCACCCAGATAGACGAGTACGCTGCCTAGAGGAGCCTTAAAAGGTGAAACACAAGCCACCGGCTTCCATCCGGCATCGGCGAGGATTTTCTCCCAGTCCTGACCGTTTCCCTGCTTAAGACCTGCTCCGAGACCGGATTTGTTCAGGATCGAGTAGATGCCACGTCCGCACCACCCGGAGGCGATGTTATCGTTTGCACTCTCGACAGCGGCAGCGACGAGCTTCGTCCGGGAAAGCTGGCCCGCCTGCGCCGTGGTGGCGATGGCGATCATTGCGACTAGGGCCAGACTCCGGAGAAGCATCGGGGAGACTTTATGCAGGGAGTCGGGTCCGCCAAGGGTTTTTTCGCCGAAAATCACTCCTCGGCCCGCACCAAATCCGGCAGGGCCACGCGGTAGGCCGGGAAGAGCGGCGTCCATCCCGCGGCTTTGAGCTTCGCGTTGGAAACACGCTTGTTGCTTGCGCCGCGTCGACGGACCACATCGCCCTGCGCTGGAGCGGGCAGTGCTCCGCCGAGGAAGTCGGCGATCCACTGGTATACATCCCGCTGGGTGGCCGGTTGGTCATCGGCTACATTGTAAATACCAGGAGCGCAACGATGCGCGTAAAGATGGAAGAGGGCCCTCGCTGCGTCATCGCGATGGATCTGGTTGATCCAGCGACTCCCCTCCCCGTCGAGGGCGGCCTCCTTTGCGAGGTAGCGCTTGAGCAAAACCGAGCGCTTCGGACCGTACAGTCCGGCCAGCCGCGCTACGTACCCACCCGAAGCGAGGGCGACCCCCTCGGCATCGCGGAGGATGCGCCCAGTATCCCGGGGCGGATCGGAAGGACTGTCCTCCGTCACCCATTCGCCGTCTCTCTGAGCATAGACCGATGTACTGCTGACAAAGAGCGAGCGACGGGGTTTGGCGGCAGCGAGGGAATTGAGAAATCCCTCCAGATAGGCCATGCGATAGGCTTCAACGTCCCCCCCCCGCGTGCTTACAGCGTAGATCAGGGCGTCAGCGCCACGCCAGGGAGCATCGAGCAAAAACTCCTGCGTAAGATCCTGGGAGCGAACCTCATAAGGTTTTCCCGCCAACCGCCGCACTGAATCCTCCCGAGCGAAGGCAAGCACCTCCCAGCCTGAGCAAAAAAACAAATCGGCTGCGGCTTCTCCAAGGAAACCGCAGCCGGCTATGATTACCTTCGGCAAAAAATTGCTTAAGGAAGGTTCAGGTTGAAACGAATCTTGAGCTTCGCGCGCTTGGCGTTGTTCTTCGCTTTGCGACGAGCTTTCTGCGTGGGCGTTTCAAACGCGCGCAGACGACGGACTTCGTCGAGAATGCCTTCGGAGTCCAACTTCGACTTGAGGCGCTTAAGGGCGCGGTCGATTGGCTCTCCTTTACGGACTGTCACTTCTGGCATATCTTCACCTTCCTTTCTTTTGGGGCCTGAGACGGTAACGGCTGATTTTCCGGGAGTCAAACATCTCCTTTCCTGTTTGCTGATTTCTGTGATATTCCGTATTGCGTTCCCCCGCATGAAGACAGCTTGGCAAAGATGGCGGTGCCTCCTCGGTACCGGGCTTATTCTCGCAACTTCCGGCATCCAGGCAGGAGAAATCGCAAAAGAACTCTCCGACAGCTATCTTCAACAGGTTAAAGACGGCAAGTTAGTCGTTGTCACGGAGGACATTGCAGGAAAACCGTGGCCTCGCGTGCGACTTTATCGCCGGGTAGCCGCCAAACCCGAGGAAGTGGCCGCAGTTTTCACAAACTACCCCGGCGCAACGAAATACATTCCCAATCTGCTCAAGTCCGAGATTTCCAAGCAGGTGAGCCCTTGTGTGGCCGAAGTCGACTACGGCGTCGATATCCCCATCCTGCCCGACGAGTATTATACCGCCCGCAACTCCCTGAGCCTGACGAATGGAGTTTATCGCATCGACTGGAAGCTGCTCCGGGCCACCCAGACGAAGGATAGCGAAGGCTGTCTTCGCATCGAGCCTTACGGAGAGGAATCCCTGATCTGCTATCGTAACCTGGTCACCCCGGGTTCCATGATGGCACCGCTACTCCGTGGCAAGGCCATTGACCAGATGCGTGAAACCGTCACGGCGATCGCCAAGGAGGTTGAAAACCAGAAAAAGACCTCTCCCGCTCAATTGGCCAAGGAGGTCGAGGCACTCCGCGCCGCCCTGGGCTCCGGGTCTCAATAAAGCGGATGCCTACGCCTGTTTTCCTCACGGAAGCTCGACCGCTGGTCAAGAAGGCCGCGGAATGGCTGGCCGGTCAGGCCTCCAGCAAACCATGGGATCTGAGCACTGTGGCCGTCCTGCTGCCTACGGCAGGAGCGGGACGGAGGCTGAGAGACGAGTTATCGCTGCTGGCCGAGGATCATGGCGCCGGACTCTTTCCGCCCCGTATCTCTACCCCGTTTGGCTTCATTGACGCCCTGCTTCCCAAGGTGGCGACACCCTCCGAGCGCCTCGCAGCCTGGAGTCGAGCGATCAGCAATGAGGCCCATGCGGTGAGCGATTTGCTGCCGGGGTTTCGGCTCCCCATCCCCGCCCGCGACTCGGCCCGGCTCGCACAGACGTTCCTCGATCTCTGCTCATCGCTCGCGGAGGCGGCCCTTACCCCGCTTTCGGAAAAGCTGCCCGAGCTGTTGTCCAACGACGCCGAGCGCTGGGAGGCGGTGGCAACCCTCTACCGCGGCTACCTCTCATTTCTCCAGAATGCAGACCCGAACGAGGCCCGCATTGCCGCCATTGCTGAGGCATCGCCACCATCCGGGCTGGATCATATCGTCATCGCCAATGTCGCAGATCTCCCACGCCTGCACCGGTTGATCTTCAATCATCTCGAGGAGTGCGGCGTTCGCATCACCGTCCTCGTCGATGCTCCGGGGGAACCCGAGATCACCTTTGATGCCTGGGGAACCCCGGCGGCCAAGGACTGGGAGGAAATGACCATCCCGATCCGTGCAGGCGACATCATCGTGACCGCCGATGCCTATTCCGAAGCCGAGGAGGCAGCCCGATTGATCGCCTCGGCTCCCGGAGCGGGTCTTTGCCTGGCGGATGAATCCCTCAAAGCCCAGGCGCGCAGCGCGTTTGCGCGGCGCAATCGTGAGGTCTTTGATCCCCAGGGGGAACCTCTCGCCGCCGCCGAGATCGCGGTCCTCACCGATGCGTGGGTGGAGTTCTGCACGAGCGAGCTCGTCTCAGCCCTCGCTCCAGTGGTGCAATCTCCCGCGTTTCTCGCCGCGCTGAATCGCACCGCCAGCCTCGTACCCGCACACAGCCTCGAGGCCTACGACCTCGTGCGCACAGAGATGTTGATCGACTACTGGCAGGATGTCGCAGGGTACTTCCAACGCCCGATCGAGGAAGAGCCTGAGATGCTTCGCAAGCGGGCTCACTTTGTTCAAACCGTCGAGACGTTGCGCAAGGAATTCGCCGCGGCATCCGACCTCGTGGAGGGCCTGGAGCAGTTTGTAGCTTTTCTTTACGGTGAAGCGAAGCTGGAGTCCCATTCCCGCGAGGCCCAATCCCTGCGCGGCTATATCAACGCCCTCCGCGAGGCACGGACTCACGCTCATGAAAACGGCGATTTACTTCGTGAGTGCATCCGTGAGGCCGCGCGCCGCATCGCTCTTTACGACGCCCACTCTGCAGATGCCGTGGAACTCAATGGCTGGCTGGAAGCTCCCTGGCTCGCAGAGGAGCACCTGGTACTCACCGGCTGCACGGAGGGCGCCCTCCCCTCATCCACCAATGGGCACGCCTTTCTGCCCGACAGCGCGAGGGAGACTCTGGGTCTCTCAACGAACCGCTCACGCTACGCGCGCGACGCCTTTTTCCTCCACAACATCCTACGTTCCCGCCCTCCCGGAGCAGTCAAGTTTCTCTATGGACGCATGAATGCGGGGGGCGAACCAGCCAAGCCCTCGCGGCTGCTCCTGCGTTGCCCGCCAGAGGAACTCGCCACTCGCGTGGCGCGGGTCTTTCATTCCGTCCCAACCTTGCGCCATTCGCCTCGGCGGCGACGCGAGTGGAGACTGCAGGTGCCCAGGGCAGCGACGATGACGAAGCTCCCCGTGACGGGATTTGGCGACTATCTCGCCTGCCCGATGCGGTATTACTTCAAGCATGTGCTCGGCATGGGAGCCATCGATCCGCAGGCCGGTGAGATGAATGCCTCGATGTTTGGTTTGTTGTTTCACACGGTCGTTGATCGCTTCGCCAAGGACCAGGTCGCCCGCGAGAGTGACGATCCCCGCATCATCGAGCGCTTCCTTCACGACGCGCTCGACCGGGAGGTGGTACGACTGCATGGTCTGCACCCTTCGCTACCCGTACGAGTGCAGCAGGAAAGCCTGCGCGTACGCCTGTCGCGAATGGCGCAGATCCAGGCTGGGGAGCGGGCCGCCGGGTGGCAGATTCTTCACTCCGAGTACCGGTTTGGCCCCAAGGGGGAGAAATCTCCGGAGTGGTTCGGTCTGCCGATCTCCGCAAGCCTGGACCGAATCGAGGTGCATATCCGCACCGGCCAGCGGCGTATCCTGGATTACAAGACCTTCGCCCGTGACAAGTCGCCTGATGAGGCGCATTTCTCCTCGCGCTGTCCCGCGGAACTCCTGCCAGGCGAAGAAGTTATTCGCGATGGCAAGCCGCGCTACTGGACGAATCTTCAACTCCCCCTCTACCGCGAACTCTCGCTCTTCAAGTGGCGCGACGATCTCGCACCTCCGGTCGTCGGATATTTCCTGCTCCCGGAACGAGTGGAGGACGCAAAGATCGCGATGTTTGATCTCGACGAGGAGACCATCAGCAACGCGACGCTTTGTACGGAAGCCATCGCCGAGCGTATCGCGCGCGGGATATTCTGGCCGCCCCGCGAGCCGCTTTACGACGACTATGACTCGCTTTTCCTCGGAGAAGCCCCGGAAGATGTTCTCTCCGAGGAATCTCTGGAATGGCTGCAAGGGAGGCCCGAATGAACCCTCTGCGCCATCAGCGAATCATCGCCAACGCGGGATCGGGCAAGACATACCGCCTCACCAGCCGTTTCATCGAACTGCTGGCCCGGGGCGTTCCCGCCGAGAAAATCATCGCCCTCACCTTTACCCGCAAGGCGGCGGGAGAGTTTCTGGACGCCATCTTTGAGCGACTGCTCAAGGCCTCATCTTCCGACATGGGGGCACGCGAACTCGCCGGTGCCGTCGGTTTTCCCGCTCTGAAGCAGGCGGATTTCCACCGCCTGCTCGAGGACATGGTGCGCAAGCTGCCGCAACTCGCGCTCGGCACGCTCGACGGATTCTTTGCCCGGGTGGTCCGCGTGTTTCCGCTGGAGTGCGGCTTGGCGGGAGAAATCACCGTGCTCGACCCGCAGTTTCTCGACGTGACGCGTCGCGGCGTGCTTGCAGCTGTCTTCCGCGCGCATGCGGCAAATGACAAATCTTTCGCGGAACTCCTTGAGCTTCTCCGTCAGGAAAGCCGAAACCGGCAGTCGCGTACGGTGATCGAAACCGTCGACCGCCAGGTCGCGACTCTGCATGAAAAATATCTGCAGACTCCCGCCCAGCATGTATGGGGCGACCCTAGTGACATCTGGGGCGAACATCCACCCTTTCAAAACTCCGGTCACCTCTCTGCCCGGGTGGAGCTTTTTGCCGACGAACTGGAGGAAATCCACTCCGACATGGAGGATAAGCACCGCGAAGGCTGGCGGGAACTCCTCGACGAAATCGGGCGATTGAAAGCCGGCCATGTCGTGCCGAAGGAGTGCCTCGGATTTGCCCTCAAGGCTCTCTCCGCGCCGCCATCCAAAAAAGCCGAGGAGTGTTTCGACCTGAAGCTCAGCCGCAAAACCTTCGCATTTCCCGAGACCCTGCGTCCGCTCGTCGAGGATATCGCAAAATCCATTCTTTCCATCGATCTGCAAACTCGCATCACGCGCTCGCGGGCCCTGCACGCGCTGGTTGAGAAATTTGAGCGAACGTACCAGCGTACGGTCCGCCAGGCAGGCAAGCTGACCTTCCTCGACATCACCGGGATGCTCGCCTCGGGTGATACCGGCGCATGGTCCGGGCAATCTCTGCGTCCTCACGTGCGCCAGGCCATCGATTATCGTCTCGATGCGTCCTACGACCACTGGCTCCTGGATGAGTTTCAGGATACAAGCCGCCTCCAGTGGCTAGCCATCCGCGATCTCATCGACGAGGTGATTCAAAGCGAGAGCGGTCGACGCTCATTTTTTTACGTCGGTGACACCAAGCAGGCAATCTACTCCTGGCGCGGTGGCGACTCCCGGCTCTTCGATGACATCGCGCGGTATTACAATGCCTCGGGCGAGGACCGGATCGACGTCTCGGAATCGCTAAACACCTCTTACCGCTCGGTCCCCGAGATCCTGGAAAGTGTCAATACGCTTTTCTCTCCCGGCAATCTATCCGACCAGGCGGGAATCATCGAGTTTCCCGCCGCCACCCTCAGCCGGTGGCAGGCCTCATGGCGGCAGCACCACGCGTCCAACCCCCAGGCGGGCCGCGGCTGTGTGACATGGCAGACATTTGCCACGGATGAAGGCAGCTCCTTTCTCGATCAGCAGGCGGCCCGCCTTGCCGCGGAGATCAACCCAATAGAGAAAGGCTGGACCTGCGCCGTCCTCGTGCAGACCAACTCCCGTATCGCCAGCGTGGTGAACGCCCTGCGCGCTGAGGGCCTGCCTGCGGCAGCCGAGGGACGCTTCTTTCCCTGTGCGGACAATGAACTGGCCGGAGCCCTCCTGGCGCTCGTCCACTGGCTGGCGCATCCACATGATACGCTGGCGGAAAAACACGTTCTCATGTCGCCCTTTGCCACGCTTTGGCATGAGGGAGCAGAGCACTTCCGACTCGCGGCGTTGCACCTTATCCGCACGCAGGGTTTTGCCGAGGCCGTGCGGCAATGGGTCAATCAGGCCGCCCCATCCCGCGGCGAATATCTCCAAAGCCGCTTCGAGACGCTCATCGAGGCGGCGGTGGAGTTTGAAGCCGTCACCGGCGGCACAGGCACGCTGGATGAGTTTGTCACCTACGCGCAGGGGTTCACGGACACAGAAATCGGATCGGGAGACACGATCCGGGTAATGACGATCCATGCGTCAAAGGGGCTCGACTTTGACATGGTCATCCTGCCGGAGGTGCAGGGAGTCTCACTGCCCAGCCGCCGCGACGATAGCTCGATCCACCTGCACGTCAATGATCACGGCGATGTCGACTGGGGTCTCGATCTGCCCAACAAGGATGTCTGCGAGGCCGATCCCGTGCTGAGCGAAGCCTACGAGCAGGACGTGGCAGAGGATTGTTACGAGAACCTCTGCCTCTACTATGTCGCCCTCACACGTGCGAAACGCGGGCTTTATTTGCTCACCACGGCGCAAAAAGACAGTACGACGAGCCGGGACTTCAACCGTTTGCTTCACCTGACCTTTCCGCGAAAGTCGGGCCGATACGTTCTGGGCAACGAAGAATGGCACGCCGCCGGAAAACCGGTGACAATTTCCGCTCCGGCTGAGCCTGCTGGCTTTGATGCCTCCGTCTCGCCTATCCGTACGGCACGAACAGCCTCCCACCCCTCAGAAACGCACTCCTCGACATTACCCGGACGCGCGATCCTTGCCGCCCAGGCCTCGGCTGATCTCGGCGTGGAAATCCATGCGGCCCTCGCCGAAGTGGAATGGCTCCCAGGACCCACTCCCGACCTCGACAGCGTCTCGCCAGAGGCGGCCATGCTTCTGCGGGAGTTTCTTGAAAACCCGGAGAACGCGGTCCATTTCGAAAAGCCGACTCGGAAATCGACTCTCTGGCGGGAGAAAGCTTTCGATGTCGTGCTGCCCGATGGGCGGCGGGTAGCCGGCGTGTTTGACCGGGTCGTTGTGCAAGCCGATCAGGCCCTGTTGCTGGACTTCAAGACCGACGACGCCGAGCCGGCGGAATTGGAGAAACGCCACGGGAAACAAATTGCCGTTTACCGTGAATGTCTCGCCGCCCTCACCGGTTTGCCCGAGTCCGCCATTGAGGCCCGGCTGGTTCCCGTGAGGTAAAAAAACATTTGTAGCGGCATAGAATTTGCTTTTTTCTCGGAAGCGCCGATGGTGCGTTCGCCGCGCCTGCCTTTGACCGTGACGAAACTGAACCGCTTTTTACTGCCCATATTTCTTGCTTCGACGCTCGCAATCGCGAGAGCCGAGGAATCCGCCGTCCCGGTGAATCCCGAGATCCCGTTGCCAGCTTCCATCCCGGGAGCCGGACCGACATCCTCGGATCTGGAAATCCTCGTCAGCGTGGCCGATCAGCAACTGGCCCTGGTTTCTGGGGGCGAGGTCGTCAAAAAATACACCATCTCGACCTCACGTTATGGTGTCGGCGACAGCTACAATTCGTACCGTACGCCGCTCGGAAAACTCCGGGTTTGCAGCAAGCTCGGTGGCGGCCTCCCGGAGGGTTCTGTTTTCAAGCACCGCCAGCCGACTGGTGAAATCCTTCCGATCAATGCCGCTGGCCGCGACCCCATTGTGACCCGCATCCTTTGGCTGGAGGGAACAGAAGGTCAGAATGCCAACGCCCGCGAGCGCGGCATCTACATTCATGGCACCCCGGTGGAGAAACAACTCGGCCGCCCGGTCAGCTATGGCTGTATCCGCATGCGGTCCCGCGATGTCGTAGACCTTTATACCTCTGTCCCTATCGGTGTGACGGTGACCATCACGATGGATCACCTCCCCGGAAAAAAGAGCAGCCCGTTTGACGGACCGCTGGCTCTGCTCGCCAGCCTCTCCGGCAAGCAGCCGACCATTCGCTGATCGAGCGCCCAGCTACCGGGCGAAGAACGGCCGGAGCTTTGGCTCGTTGCGATATCGGCGCAATGCCGGATCATTGATCACGTAGCCAAAGACAGCTGGTGTCATCGCCCTGCTGGCCTCAGTCAGAAGCTCGGCCGCGCGATCAAAGTTCCCCCGGCGCATGGCCACGTATGCCGCTGGGACGAGCTTTTGCACGTTATCCGTCGCTCCGACATCTGGTGGCAGCTGGGCGTCGCTCATCGTCTCCCGCTCCATGATCTGAGCCGTCACATCCATGACGAGGTGGCTGTCGACCAAACTGAGACGGGCTTGTGCAGCACGCACCTCCGCGAGAGCTTCGTCGCGTTTGCCTGCATAGCGGAGGATCGATGCCAGCTCAAAGTGCGGGTACGGATTGGCCGGATCGGCGGCAATGGAGCGGCGCAGATATTCCTCCGCGCGCTTGACGGGATTTCCCATGACAAACTTGTCCCGTCGGGCGGCTTTCTGACTCTCAATCACCGCGAGTAGTGCCAGCGAATCGGACACCCTCTGGCGTTTGGCGATCGATTCGGTAGCCTTTACGGAGGCCAGTTCATCATCCCCCTTCTCCAAGGCTGCAAGTGCCACCAGATAATTCATCGAAACGACGGATGGCCACTGGGTCTGCAAGTTCTTGAGTTCCTCCAGGCTCTCATCGACTTGTCCCGCGCGCATTTTGATCAGTGTGGCATTGAGTTTGCTTGAAAATGTCGGGTCGAGATCGGCGCCATCGAAACTGGCCTCCTTGTTGGCCAGCCTTCGACCTTCAGCCACACCGGAGTCGTATGACAAAGAATGTATCCACACGACCAGAATCACCCCCGCGATCACGACGTAAACGAGCTTCAGGTCGATGAAGAGCACCTTCTTCGCTGCCTTTAGAATCGCCTTGCCCATGGCTGCCGCCTGCTCCTCGGGAGCGGGAGGTCGCTTGGCAGGGTCGACCTCCTCGGGGGGTTCCTCCTCCCTCCCCTCCGGAGCCTCCCATTTCTCCTCCTCAGTCCGATGGTCGTTCTCCCGAGTTGCCTGACGGGTCGGCTCAAACCGCGCCTTTGGCTTGGTCTTGGCGACTCCGGTTGGCTTGCGAATGGTGGAGAGATTCTCGATCGCCGTGGATTCCTCTTCTGGAGCCGTCTTGGCACTCTTGGCCGCAGGCAAGCCCTTGCGCTCTGTCGCACTCGCATCTGCCGAGGTTTCTCCTTTGCCCTCCGGTACTCCCTTTGTGGACGGCTGCTGCTTTTCTTTGCTCCCCTTTTGTTCGCTCATACCCGGAATCGGTTGAAGTTAACTGATTTGCTGAAAAGTTCAGTAGACCTGCCTGATTGACAAAATCCAGCGCAAAAAACCAGATGCATTGAGCAACCGAGGGCGAGGAAATGAGGTTGGGAAGGGGGCGGGAAAAGTGATATTCTGGATGGCTGTGACAGATTCAGCGATCAATCCGCCTCCGTTGGCAGACATCGCCCGACTGACCACCGCGATAGGACGCGGGTTGATGCAGGCCGGAGCGACGACGGACGTGGTTCATTCCAGCATTATCGATGCAGCCAAAGGGCTAGGCTGCACCGACGCAGAAGTATACGCCCAGCACGCAGCACTTATCGTAACCCTCCGTCGTGGCAGCGAATCCTACACCCATATGGGCAAGGTCGGCGAACACGGCACCAACCTCCGTATAGCCAGTTCCCTGCGTAAACTGGTGGAGCATATCCAGGATGGAACACTCGACCTCGCCGCAGCGAAGAGGGTCCTCAAGGACGTCCCAACCACTACCAGGAAATATCCGGTATGGGTCGTGGCGCTCGCCACAGGACTGGCCTGCGCCGGGTTCGGTCGATTGATCCTCTCGGACTGGCGTGTGGAGTGGATGGTCTTCATCCCGACCTGCCTCGGTACAGCGGTGGGACAGTGGCTCCGGCACACCATGCTGCACAAGCACCTGAACTTTTACATGATGGTGACATCGGTCGCTTTCACCTCGGCCTTTATCGCCGGGCTGGGCAGCCGGTTGGTGCACTCCTCGAAATGGGAGTTGGCCACCGTCGCAGCCACGCTGCTTCTGGTGCCGGGGACGGCCATGTTCAATGCGCAACTCGACATCCTGCATGGGAAGCCCAGTCTCGCGGCCGCCCGCGTGGTGCGCATCATGTTCATCCTGCTCTTCCTCAGCCTCGGCCTCATCCTGGCCCAGCGAATCATCAGCCTCATCCCACTGCCATGAGCAACGACGAAATCATCCGCCACATCATTCACCAGGCGTTCTTTGGCGGCGTCTCCGCCTTCGGGTTCGCCGTGCTCTTCAACTGCACTCCTCGCATCCTGTGGGTGGGCTTCATCTCGGGAATGCTGGCACTGGCCACTCGCACATTCTGCCAGGATATCTTCCACCTGGGCCTGCCAGCGGCGTCGTTTTTCGGCAGCCTGCTGATCGCTTCGCTCAATCGCTGGTGGTGGGAGGACGCGCTTTCCCTGCGCGGTCCCGTGCTGGCGATCGTGGGCAGCATCCCGATGGTACCCGGCAGCCTTGCCGCCAAGGGCCTGTACGCAATCTTCCTGATGATCAATAACAATCAGGTCCCCGGCTCGCTCCCTCCCGTGGAGCTGGCCTTGGAAAACCTGATCATCGGCGCGACGACCCTCGTGGGTATCGGAACCGCCCTGGCGATTCCCGCCTTCTTCCCCGACTTCCCGGACAAAAACGAGGAAGAAGCCTGATCCGACCCGCTTAAGGAAAAATACCCCGCGCCTGTCTGGCGGCGAGTACGCGCTCGACCCCGAGCGATACCGCCGCCGTACGGTGCGGGATGCGGCGTTCCTTGGAACGCTTGACCATCGCAGTAAATGCCGTCTCCAGGATGCGATAAAGCCGGTCGGTGATTTCCACGTCGGACCAGAAGAAGTTCTGCAGGTCCTGCACCCACTCGAAGTACGACACAATCACACCGCCGGCATTGCAGAGGATGTCGGGTATAACAAACAACTCGTCCCAGCGCTGATCGAGGATCTTGTCGGCATCGGGCGTCGTGGGACCATTCGCCGCCTCGGCCAGGATGCGGCATTTTAATCGGCCCGCGTTTTCCTCCGTGATGACTCGCTCCACGGCGGCAGGCACGAGCACGTCGCACGGGAGAGTAAGAAATTCGTTGGGATCGACCCGTTCACCCTGCTCGAAGCCCTCGAGCACTCCATGGACGGCGACATGGCGATCCGCCGCGGCGACATCAAGGCCGTTTGGATCGTAAAGGGCCACAGTATGGTCGCTCAAACCGACCACCTTCATCCCGGATTTGTAAGCCAGACCGGCTGCGGTGACAGAACCGACATTGCCGAAACCCTGCACGATGGCGGTACACTCCGAAGGCGTGATCTTGAGCATGTTGAGTGCCCGCTCGATGAGATAAATGACTCCTCGACCAGTCGCCTCTCGACGACCCTGCACGCCGCCGAGCGACACAGGCTTACCTGTCACGATCTCGCCGAGAGCACATCCCATATGCACGGAGTATGTGTCCATGAACCAGGCCATCACCTGCTCGTTGGTGCCCATGTCCGGCGCCATGACATCCATCTGAGGTCCCACGAAGGGAATCATCTCCTGCATGTAGCGGCGGGAGAGCACCTCGAGTTCCCTGCGGCTCAGACTGCGAGGATCAACTCGGATACCTCCCTTTGCGCCGCCGTAGGGCAACCCCGCCAGCGCGCATTTCCAGCTCATCCAGACCGCGAGAGCGGCGGATTCGCCGATGGTCAGGTCTGGGGAGTACCGTGTTCCTCCCTTGGTCGGGCCAATCGAGAGATGGTGCTGCACCCGATAACCGTGAAAGACGTGCACCTCGCCGTTGTCCCGCTCAATGGGTAGGGCGACGGAGACGGCTCGCTTCGGATAGATCAACCGCCGTCGCGTCCCCTCTGGTATCTGCAAGTGATCAGCGATCACTTCAAATTGTTGCATCGCCATTTGAAACACCGGATCTGAGTAGATCGGGTCCGAGGGAGAGTCACCGTTCGCCATCTGCGAGGTGATTTTACGCCCGACTCGGGCGGGATGCAACCGCTTGCCGGAAAAAGAACATCCTTTCCCGGCGATCATCTCTGTTGTCCGCCCCCAGCCATTGGGGCCCGGCCAAGGGCGGACAAGAAGAGATGCGGAGTGTCCTTAGTTGCTGCCGTTTTGGGTCACCGCGGTGGCCTCGCCGTCCTTGTAGTACAGCGTGACGTCGGTGATCTCGGTCAGCTTGAGATTTTCCCAGGTGATGCTGTTGCCCTTGCTGTCGACGACCTTGAGATCCCACTCATCGGCTTTCTCTTTCGGGCTGAAAGTGATGTCGAGGTCCTCGCCGTCGGGCAGCTTGTCTTTGCCGAGAACGTCCTCTTCCCAATCATTGGAGGAATGGGGAGAAACGTAGAGCTCGTGGATCTCGACACCCGTCTTGTTATGAACGGTGAAATCCTGATCGCCCGCGCGAACGGACGAGACCTGGGTGAACATCGCCACGGAGGCAACTGTGAGGGAAAAAAGGATGCGTTTCATGATTGGCTCGCTTCTCTGCCAGCTTCTCAACCCGTTGCAAGACTAATTATAAAAACCGCCAAAAAAACCTAATGCTTTAGGTAGTTAACTATTTGAAATGAGAATGATTCCCAACAAAATCGGCACCGGAAGGGTGAACACAGCTGCCAGAATAACCGCCGAACGATTACGATGAAACGCCCATAGCACCCAGGCTCCGGCCCCCGCCAGCAGCAGCCACAGAGGGTACGACCACAGGAGTCCGACAAATAGCCAGGGCTGCCACATCTTGGTCGACCCCGGAGAGTCGAAGGCCATGACGGACAATCCCGCCATGGGCAGCCAGGGGATAAGGGTAAGCAATTGGAGCAGCTGCAGGATCAAAAGCGTGATCCAGGGCCAGCGAGGACGCCGGACCGAGTTCATGCCCCGAGCAGTCTCCGCTGCCGACGCAGATGCAACAGCCAGACTCCCGCAGCGACGGTCACGCCCGCGAGAATGAGCAAGACGATCCCCAGCAAAGGACGCACGGCGATCCAAGTGATGGCGATCGTTCCGATGGACAGCGCCAGAGCAAGCAGGAACATCACTAACGCGACGCCCGCACCGATCAGATCGCCCGCGAGAGGCAGGATGCTGGCGATCACGGGAAGAGGGCTGGAAATGGCCAGCAGCCCGACGAACATCAAGACAAACCCCACGCCCCTCAGGATCCACGTCCATGTCGTATTGGCGGCGCGCTCTCCAGCGAACATTTCCTTCGCGCTGACATTGCCGAGATAAAGCGTCTCGATGGATCCCAGGTCGCGTACGGAGAAGGGTTCAAAGGAGTCGCTGACCTGTCGGGCCAGCACGCTGACGTCGCCTAGGGGAACGATCTCAAACGCGACGCGCATATCCCCCACGGCGGGCTTCTGCGGGTCGTTGCCGACGTAATACGCCCCGGCCACGACCGATACCTTGCCCAGCCGCTCGAGCTCGGAGGTGGCGGAGAGGTTCTCTCCCTTCACCGGCAGCTTCTCAAACTTGTCTGCCTGCGAGAGCAGTTCGTCGGTCAGGAGAAAATCTCCGAGCGTCACCTCCTGGGGTAAGAAGTCCTCCGTGGCGATTGGCAGGGTGTCCGGATTCTGATGGCCGTTCTTTTCCTGAAAATCCGCGGAATCAATCAGCGACGAAGACCAGACCTTTTTATAAGAGTAGGTCTTTGTCTCCTCCTCGCCTCCGCCAGATGTTTTTCTGGTATCGGTGGAGGACTCCTCCTTCCACTGGTACATCTCGACCGAGCGGCGGAGGCGGAGCGCCTGAGCCGAAACACCGAGGAGCGAATCCGTCGCCGGACCGGAAGCCGCTGCGGGGCCGGAAACGTGGACGAGCCGGCCGTTGTTAGCCGGGTCCACGGGAGCGGCTGCCGCATCGATGACTTCCTTTTCCCCGATGGCCAGAGTCCTCGAGCGATTTACGGCTCGCACTTCATTCCAGCTTAGCAATCCGAAAGCGACAGCCACCAGGACCACGCCTCCGACCACACCGGCGATCGCCGAGCTAATACGTTCAAACCAGGACTTGCTGCGGGTCGTCGTGACTACATCGGCCATGGCCCGAGGAGAACCCTGCCGGATCGACAGGGTCAAGCTTTATGCCGAGCAAAGCTATTAATAAGACGAAGCGCGGGCCTGTTCCAAAAGAAGCTTCAGATCGGCCACCGAAGTCGCAGAGGTCTTGGCGACGAAACCGCGGGCGTGGGCAAAGTGAACTAACTCATGACCGCTTAGCCTGGTGAAATCAAATCCCCGATGGTCATTATGGCGGGAAAGCCCGTAGCCGGTTCCGCGTCGATCCGGATAAACCAGGGCCGCAATTTCCAGCCCCTTTGACTGGATGTAACGGTCGAGGCCAAAGGATGGCTCGTCCACGCTCGGAGTCGTACGCGGCATGTACAAAACCCGCAATGCAGCCCCCTCCGCCACCGGAATCTCCCAGACCTCGGCATGACGTCCGATGAAGTCCAAACGCTCGCGCAACGAATGCACGTACTCGAGCAGATCCTCGCCCACCATGCGCATCACCTGCCAGATGGCATCAGTAGACTCAAACCGGGTTCCCAGGGCAAATCGCCGCAGAAGCGTGATATCAACCGGGGAGATGAGCCGATCCAGGGTGTCCCGGGAAACACCGAGCCACTTTGCCGTCTCGTGCGGGCCGCGGGAATCAAACCACTCCGCGGCTTCCAGCCAGTCACAAAAAACCTTCGCGTCCTCGTGCAGTCCCAGATGCTCCAGGACCAGGGAGAGCGAACAGATCGGCGGATGATCCGCGGGGAATTGATGGTGATCGAAGTTATGCCGATCAGGGGCATGTTCATGCCCCACATCGACTACGGCGATGCCCGGGTCGGCCAGTTCGTCCGTCGTCGGTTCACGCCGGATGATCGGCGCCTGGGTCAGGGCGACGAGAACGCAGCAGGCCAGGAACTCGTCTTTATGCGCACCGCCGGGATGCGTGAGAATCGTGTGAATTTTTTGCACTGACCGCCGAGGCTACCTCGGCTTTCCGCTCTGGCAAACTTTCTGGCACACCCTCGTTCTTGATGAGACGCCGAAGCTCCGCCCGGATTTCCCTCCGTGACTTGCGAAAACTCACCTCGTTTTTGCTGCCAGATTTGTCCTGTGGCATACCCTTGAAACCCTCCCTGAAATATTTCCCTCCACAACTAAAACCATTGTAACGTTCCCGTGACAATCGCATTTCGCGAAGTTTGCGAAGAAAAGCATTTGCCAATCGCGCCGCGCTCGTGAATATACACGATATGCGCACATCATCGTTGACGCCCACGCATGAACGGATCGCCCGAGCCATCCTGAATCTGGAGCGACGACATGAGCCGGCATTTGTCAGCGACCTCGTGCGCAATCTGGGATACGCCGCCGAAAGCAGTCTCACCGCCACGCTGCACCTCATGGAGCGCAAGGGCTTTCTCCTCCTGCAAGGCGGTGGAGCGCGCGGTCGATCCCGAGTCGCCCGGCTCACCACTCAGGGCCGCATGGCCATCGGCGCGGGAGGCATCCCACTCCTTGGCTTCATTCCCGCAGGTCCGCTCACCGAGGCGCTGCAGCAGGCGGATGATTTCGTGGAGCCCGAGGAGCTTTTCCCCTATCGCGATGGAGACTTCCTCCTGCGCGTGAAGGGCGATTCCATGATCGGAGACGGCATCCTCGATGGAGACAAGGTGCTTTTGCGCCCGGGCGTCGAAGCCCGCCAGGGAGAAATCGCCGCCGTCCTCGTCGGCGAATCCTACGAGTCGACGCTCAAGCACATCTACGTCGACAAGGAAACGGTTACCCTTCGCGCGAGTAATCCGAAGTACCCGGACCTTTCCATGCCCGCCGAGTCGGTTTCCATTGCCGGGGTCTTCCGCGGTCTGATCCGGCAGAGCGCGGCGTAAGTGCGGCGCTTTCCTCGCTTTCCGCAACGCGAGATAGTGTCAACATCCCACGTCCCGGGTGTCAGGCTCTACCGCGCTGCCGCCATTTCCAGACCCCGACGATCCCGGTGAGCAAAGGAACTCCCAAAAGCACGGGAAAAGCCCATTTTGCCATATCGGGACGCGCGGACCAAGCGCCGGAGGCATCGAGGATCGCCAGGTAAATCAGGAATCCAAAAAACCATATCGCGCAGGGCGGAAGCCAATAATCCACCACGGTGAGGATCCGCGCTTCATCCGGATATCTAGCGTCGTATCTGATCCGTACCGCGGTGCCGATCCCGAGGGGAGAACTCCGGCCGACGCCACACACCACACGACGGAGCCTTCCGTTTCCATCGACGAACTCGACCTTCGGAGTAAGCATCCGCTCCACCGAATCATCAATTCCCTCATAAGCGATGATCGTGCCTTTTGCCTCGAGTGAATAGAAAAGGAAAACCACCCCCTCCACCAGCATGGCAAAGCCGGGCAGCATCGCGGGCGTGGCGCAAAACCAGATGACGGAAGGATCAACCAAAACGCGGAAACTCTAGCAGGTGACCCGGCTGACGGAAAAACGAAAAGCGGGACCCGCCCCAAGATCCCGCCTTTCGCCTGTTTGCTAAAACTTCCAGCCTAGGCCGGTGGAGATCATCTGGCTCAAGTAATCCTGACGACCGAAGTCCGTATTGTAATACACGAAGGCGTTGAAATCCTCGCCGAACTGCGCGCTCACGCCCGCGCCGGCAAATACGCTGTCGCGCCCCGGCACAGTGGTCATGTAGTCAAAGGACTCCCCGGCCCCGCCATCGAGACTGGCGCCGATGGCGGTCGAGTTTTGCAGATACTCGTGCTGCCAGAACATCCGCACCTCGGGGATCAGGACGACATGGGATCCGGCATTCCAGGTGTAGGCAATACGTCCGCCAACATTGGTGCGCAGACTGTTGGCATTCTGTTGCTCAAGCCGCAGGTCGAGGCTGTCGGCGCCGGTTTCCGAAAACGGAGCGATGCCTGCATACGTGTATTGTGCGCTCACGAGCGGCCCAAAGGTAAAGCCGCCCACCTGCCAGTCATGCCCGGCATCGAGATAAGTCGAGAACTGCCCGCCATCCGGGTTCGCCCGGGCTGTGCGGTCGATCGTGCTAAATTGGATGGCGCGCTTGGCGATATAGCCATTGTATCCGCCGCTCACGATGGCGTCGCTGTAGAAGCCGCCATTCTGATAGGTCGCGTAGCCGCCGAAGAGCGCAGAGTTCACGGACGACATGCTGCCATTGCCGTACTTCGCATACGTCCCCTGGTATCCGCCGAAGACACCGGTGGCGAAGTTCTCGCTCCAGGCGTAATCCGCACCGACCAGGAATCCGCCGCTCTGGAAGCGGTAGTTCGGGATCTGGCTCACGCTGGTCACCTTGGAGAAGATGCCATTGCCAAGCGCCCACACGCCCCATTTGTTGTCCGGCGAGGGAGTAAGCAAGTCTTTGCCATCCTTCGCATCGAGGACATTCTTGCCATTGCGATCGTTGACAAGAGGAGCCTCGATGCCGATGGCCTGAAAGCCGCGCGCTCCAAGACGCACCGCACTGAGGCGTTGGGCAACAAATTGATTTTGCGCCGTTGCCTGCTCGATCGTCGTATCGGTCAGCGTCTCGTAGTAGCCGGGGGCAATCGCGTCAAACGCCGCCGGATACTGCTCCGCAGTCTGGAGATCGAGCGCAATGCTCACCGCCTCCCGATCTCCGCTCGTCGCAGGGATGTAGCTATCGAGCGCATGGGCCACGTTCCGCTGGTTCTGCGTCTCCGCGACAAGAGTGTAGCTGGTCGGCGCCACCAACAACGTGCCTGTCGTTGCATTGCTCAGAAACCGTCCGCGGAAGATTTCCGGATCGGGCATCGTGATGGAATCAAAGCTTCCCATGATGTTGCCCGCTTGCAGGAAGTTGAACTGCTGCCCGTAGGCGAACTGAAAGCCATTGTAGCTCTGCACGGCCAGAGTACCTCCGAGGCTGGCTGTTCCGGTGACGACCAGTTGGTCAAAGACACTCGAGCTCGCCACCTCGATCTGCAAATCACCCGTGCCGGTCTGCGTAAAGTTGCCCGCGATGGTCAACGTCCCCGGCGAATTGCCCGGCGCCACGGTTCCCTGGTTCAGCACATCGCCGATGATCGTTCCTGCTCCTTTAAGGATCGCGCCAAACTGCACGATCAGTTGTTTGAGGCTGAGCACTCCGTTGACCGAGAGCGTTCCGTCCTGCACGTAGCCATTGCCATTGGCCAGCACATAGCCGAGCAGGTTGAGCTGACCCGCACCCAGCTTGATCAGTGCGTCGGGCAAAAACAAAGTCCCGCCGGAAATGGAGGCCAGCCCCTGCGGCACGTTGAGCTGCCCGGAGGTAACCTGGAGCAGCCCCAGAATGTCGAGATTTGAGCCATTTCCAAAAGTGAGCGAATTCACCTGCTGGTTGCCCGCGAGAGACTGGACATTGCCGTTAACGAGAAAATCTGCATTCCGGGGAGTCCAGTCGGGAGCGTAGTTGTTGATGACATTACTCTGGGCACTGCCACTGTAGCGGACGGTGAGCGTCGACGTTCCGTCACCATTATCCCGGACAACGAAGATACCGCCTAAACCGGAGACCATGTTGGCGGTGAAGAGCGACGCATCGACCGCTGAGGTGCTGTCGAAGGTAAGCAGATCATAGGTCGTGTTTCCCTGGAAACCACCATCGGTAAAGCTGAATACCCCCGTCCCACCCTGCGAGAGCAGAGAGCTGATTGAGACATACGGGGTCGAGGCGGTGACCGAGCCCAGTGAAAACCGGAAGGTTCCGCCGCTCTGCCAATTGAGAGCCTGGACCGATAGCGTCGTGCCGCTATCAAGCGCGACCATTCCATTGCCGCCCAAGGTCAGCGCGCCAGTGCCGAGAGCCGCAGCGTTGGCGGTTTCGAGCACTCCTGCATTGACGGTGGTGCCGCCGCTGTAAAGGTTCGCCGAGGTGATGCGTACCGTCCCTGCCCCTTGCTTGGTCAGCCCGCCAGTTCCCGTGATGCTTCCGGAAAGCGTGGTATTGCCACCCGCGCCAAAGATCAGATTTTTCGCCCCGAGCACGATGCTCCCCGCGTTGGACAAGTCTCCGACCGTGGTCGCACTGCCGCTCAGCGCCGAGATATTGAACGTTCCGTTCGTATCCACCGATAGCGCCCCGGTTGAGAGGAGTGAACCATTGCCGGACAGGGCCAGCGTACCGCTCTTCACCGTCGTGCCTCCGCTGTAGGTATTGGCTCCGGAGATGGTCTGCGTGGACGAGTTGCCACCGTCCATGATCAATGCACCCGTCCCGCTTACCGCGCCGCCAAAGGTGTTTGCCGCATTGGCTCCTCCGAGTGTCAGGGAACCGCCATTCAGCACGATGGAGCCGGTGCTGCCGATGAGCTGGGCCACCGTCAAATCGACACCCGCGATTGTCGCCTGCCCGAATTGCGCTCCGAGGTAGGCATTGGAGCTCAGCGCCATGTTGCTGGCAAATACGAGTTCGCCGCCAAAAACATCAACTTGTCCCGCGAAGGTGTTATTCCCGCTGAGCACCTGGGTGCCCGCGCCCAATTTCACGAGGAAACCATAAAGCGAGCCGGTGATATTTCCCGCAAAGGTCGAGGAGCCAGACGCTAGGTCGATGCCCATCGCATTCCCATTATCCAGGATGACCTGGGAGCCGGCGACGCCACTGAGACCTCCAATCAGGAGCTGAGTCGTATCTACGGAAAGCCTCGCTCCGTTGGCAATCGTCACCGCACCCGTTCCCAGGGCGGAATCGTTCTGCGCGGAGATCGTTCCTGCCGAGATGGTGGTGCCGCCCGCGTAGTTATTTTCGCCGGAAAGAACGAGCGTCCCGGCCTGACGTTTATCCAACTGACCGTCCGTGATCTTTGCTCTGATGGTCGCCGTCGCGCCGCCAAAAACCTCGATTGCGCCATCTCCCGCCAATTGGAGATTTCCCGTGCCTGTCCCGGCAATCGTATAGCCGTCGACCTGGAAACTCATCGCCGGAGTCGTGACCGTCGCGCCGTCGGCGATCGTCACGGTACCCGCCGCGCCCTTGAAGACAGCCCCCACAGAGCCGTTCCACGCCGCATTCGCATTGCCGCTCGAGCTGGTCCAGTTTGTCGTGCCCGTATCCCAGACCCCCGAGCCGCCTTCGATGGTCCCATTGGGTGTCGTCTGGCTGTCATCCCAATACTGCCACTCGGCGGCGGTGACGACGAGATTGATCTGCCCCGGTGTACTGAGATCGATCTGGTACTCGAAAGGCATGGCGACACTGCCAAAGGCCAATCCGTCGTTCGTCAAAGAGCCGTAATTGAACAGGCGATAGGTGCCCGCCCCGAAACCCGTGACGGCAGTAACATTGAGAACACCGTCGAGATTCAGCAATCCGCCCACGTCGATCCGGTCGCTCGAGGGATTGCCCAGCTCAAAGTTCAGGAGGGAGGCATTGCTTAGGTCCAGAGAGCCAAGGGTGAGAACTCCCGGGCTGTTTCCCGCCGCGATGATGCCGCCATCTTCCACGGTCACCGCGCCCGAGAGTGTTCCCGAGCCTCCGAGCGTCGCACCCGACCGCACCGAGGTGCTTCCGCTGAGTGTGGAGTTCACCTTCAATATTCCCGCCTGGATGTCGGTGCTGGCAACCGAGGTCAGGCTTTTGTCGAGAGTCCACGTGCCGAAACCGAGCTTGGAAAGCGCGCCGCGAAAAGTGATCGCACCTGTGACAGCGTCGGAGAGCAACTGCGAGCCCGTGCCGTCCAGTTTCAAGGCTGCCGAGGCACTCGTGCCCATGTTGAGGGCTCCATTGATCTTTGACCCGGAGAAGAGCGTGGCTGTATGGGCCTGATTCGCCATTAGCACTCCACCGTTAATGGTTCCCTTGTTGATCAAGGTCGCAGCCGTGGTGGAAAACCGCACTCCGGCAATATTCGACCCCGAGGTCGCCGTGTTCGAAATGGTGCCTTCATTTAAAACGGTGCCGCCCGCGTCCAGCCATACCCCGCGAAGACGACCGCTGATCGTCGACGTGTCGAGATTATTGACTGTTACCGCCGCATCGCTTCCCTGGATGCCATTCTGGCCGCCATTGCCCGTCGTTTGAATCGTGCTGTTACCGCTATTGGTGATGGTGCCCCCATCGACCAGAGTCACGCCATTGTAGCGTCCGGTGATGGTGCTGCCTGTAAGATTGTCCACCGTACCGGCGCCACCCTCGATCCAGATGGCATCGTAATCTGTGGAAATGGTAAGTATCTGGCCTCCCTCTTCATTCTTGATCGACCCTCCGCCCTTCAGCCACGCGCCGTTTCCTCCTTTGCCCTGGATCGTTCCGCCGGTATTTGTCACCGACCCTGCAGCACCCGCCTCAAAGTACGCCCCATCTCCATTCGTTGATGAGATCGAGCCGGTGTTCAGCACGGTCCCGCCGTTCAAGCCTGTGACACCTGCGAAGAAGCCCGAAACGATCGTACCGCGATTATCGATCGTGCCGCCGTTGGACATTGCGAGGGCCTTGTTCACAGTGATGCCGGAATTCACTTGAATGACAGCGGTCGATCCCGATGCCGCGGCAGCGTCTCCGAAGCCTCCAGGATTTCCAAGCCCACTATTGTTGGCAACGATGAGCCGCCCCCCGGTGACCAGCGTGCCGCCAGTATATGTATTGACTCCGCTCAAGGTCAGGGAACCGCTCCCAGTCTTGGTCAGCCCCCCGGAGCCGGAAATGACGCCTGAAAGAGTCATATTGCGCTCGGAGCCGTCGAGACTTCCGGCGACCGTGAGCCCGCTGTTCAGCGTGATGTTGTTCGCAATCGAGCGATCCCCGCTATCCGGGGTGATCGTACCGCCGTCGACCACAAAGGCTCCCGTGCCAAGCGCACCATTATTGGCGAGAGCCACCGTGCCCGCCTTCAGGTTGACAGAAAAGTTGCTGGAGTTGTTGCCTGCGATGCGCATGGTTCCAGCGCCATCCTTCACGAGGACGCCGTTGTCCAACTGCACTACAGCGTTGAGATCATAGGTCGCAGAACCGTCTGCTATCGTGAAAGTCCGCGGATTTCCACCTAGTTTGAACAATCCGGAGCCATCGATCAATGCGCTCGCAGCCGAGGCATTCGTCGTCAGCCCGCCCTCCAAAAAGAGAAAACTTCTGTCCAGGAAAACATGTCCTCCTGTCATGGTGAGGGAGGAATAGAACATACGATTGCCGCTCCCGCTTCCCCGGAGCAAGCCGTCCTGATAAATGGTGAGACCGGACGAGGCGGCCTGCTGATCTCCGGTAATTGCCAGTTCCGCGCTGTCAGCAGCACCGGGACTTGAGCTGTTGCCAAGCACCACATCGCCCGCATAGCCATACACCCACGCCGCCGTATCGATCACGACCTTGCCGCCGCGCACGATGAGGCCATTAAAGGTGTTGCTGGCAGTATTGGAGAGCGTGAGTGTCCCCGCTCCGATCTTGGTCAACGCACCCGTCCCACCGATTACGGAGGAGATGCCGATATTGTAGCCGTTCGTATCGATCGTGCCCCCGCCATTCCCGATGGTCACATCTCCCGCCTCAAAGGACCGCAGAAAGTCCGACTGGTTTTCTCTGGCCTGCAGGATACCTCCGTCAAAATCAATCGTTCCCTGGCCATCGGTTTCCTGAATGTACGCAACCTGGAGAATCCCGCCGGAATACAAATGCACGTGCCCTTTCGAGCCCGCATTGACACCTCCCACGGTCAGCGTCGAGGCCAGATCGACCCTGCCTCCATCTTCAACTTTCAGGAAACCTTCACCTCCCGACGTCCCTATAGCCAACTGGTCAAGCGAGGAAAACAGGGATCCCGCGCCGAACACGGTGAGGCTGCCATTTCCGCCAGCGCCAATGCCCACAGCCAGATTTTGCGCGACTATTACCTGCCCTCCGTCGATGACCGACAGTGTTCCGTTTTCCCGGGCGCCCACGTAGAGCGATGTCGTCGTCAATCGCCCATCACCGCTCACAATCAGCCCTCCATCTCCTGTCCCGACCCCCGAAAATACTGCAATGTTCAACCTATTTGCCGTTGCTCCCGCAGCGTCGATCCGGACCGTGCTAAAATTGTTTATGTATGTTTCGGAAGAACTGTCACTGGTAGGAACTGCGCCCGAACTCCAGTTGGACGGCGTGAACCAGAAACCATTATCCGCTCCCGAATAGAAAACATCCTGAGCCCAAGAAGGGGAAACCCTTCCCAAGGTAAGGGTCAACAGCAGGCAAAAGCAGACAATTCGGGCGCGAGCAGTCATGGCGAGGGGCCACAAGACGAGCGCTGCTCCCTCAAAACAACGATTTTGGGACGAATCGCTCAAAATCGCTGACGAATGCCCGCGCAACCTATTTCATTCCCGAGATTCTTTGGACTGCCGACCAGAAGGTCCGACCCACAGGAACACACGCTCCGTCGAGGAGGATCAACTCACGTTGCCGACCATCGGCCAATCGCAGTTCCCTGATATCTCCTGGACGAATCAGGATGCTGCGATGAATCTGAAGGAAGTGACCGGTCGGCGCGAGGTCCGCCCATTGCTTCAAGGTGCGCAACATCATAAGGGATGATCCATCGACCAGATGGACGGAGGAATAGTTGCCTTTGCTTTCGATCCTGCGGACTTCGCTCCACGGAACAAATCGAGCAGTGGAGGCTCCCTTGAGAAAAACGAGGTCGTGCTCCTTCGCCGGAGCTGGCGCGGGAGCAGGCAGACGCCGAAGGGTCTCGGCGAGGCGCTCGGCGCGCACCGGCTTGAGCAGGTAATCCATGGCGTTGCATTCAAATCCCCTCACGGCGTAGCGGTCATGCGCTGTGATAAAAACGATACGCGGGCCGTCCCCCCCCACCTGCGCCACGTAGTCGAAGCCCGATTCACCTGCCAGTTGGATGTCGAGGAAGCATATCTCCGGGCGGTGGCGAGCAGTCAATTCCAGAGCAGCATCCACATCGGGAGCATCCCCGACCACCTCAACCTCGGGAAAAAGCGAGAGCAGTTTTCGAATCTCGAGGCGGGCGGGAGCCTCATCATCGACGATCAGCGCCTTCATGAGGGAATGATCATCTTGACTCCCACACGCCCCTCCCCGGTCTCGATCGTCAGCGAAGCCCGGCCAGAATAGACCAGAGCAAGCCGATGCCGGACGTTCTGCAACCCTATGCCCCGCCCGCCATCCGGTTCAGGGTTCCATAGGCCAGAGTTTTGCACCTCCAGCACCAGGTTGGATTCCGCGACATGCGCCATGACCGTAATCTCGCACACGCCTTTCATTTTCTCCAATCCGTGACGGATGGAATTTTCCACCAATGGCTGGAGGATAAACACCGGCACTTTCTTCCCGACAGCGTCAGGATCGATTTCCACCCGAGTCTGTAAACGCGCTCCGAATCGATGCTGCTCGATGCGGAGATACTCCTGCACACTGCGCACCTCCTCCGACAGCGTCACCATCTCGACCTCATCGGCCGCGAGCGTGGAGCGCAGATAGCCGGAGAGATCGGTCAGCATATCCCGCGCGACGGCCTCGGTCAAAGGGAGCGCGGCACGCACGGAGTTGAGCGCATTGAAGATGAAATGGGGATTGATCTGGTAGCGGAGTGCGGCGAGCCGCATCCGCTCCGCATAGAGTGAAGCCTGCAGCGCACGCTCGCGCTCGATCATGGCATGGCGCTCCACCTCGCGCCGCTGTGTCGTCAAAGCGGAGATCAGGAACCCCGTCGCGGCAAGTCCCCAGCTGAATGCCTGGACAAACCAGATCGCGGCCACCAGCTCTTCCGGTTTGAGGACGTGAGCATTCCAGCCGAGGGTCACGTAGATCATCGCAACCATCATGCCCAGCACGGCGCTGACTTCTGCCCACCCAAAGCGCACCGCCGCATAAATCACCGGAGGAAATACCAGGAAGGTGAAATTGATTCCCAACCCGCTAAAGGCCGCGCCAAAAGCCGTGAGGCTCAGCGCTAACATCGAGGCAAGCGTGCAGGCAAACTCTCCGCTCGCTCCACGCCAGTTCCAGGTCCGACGATAGAGCGACCATACCAGCGGCGCGATGAGGAGCATGCCTGCGGCATTGGCGAGATTCCAATTGCCGAGCGCGTTCCAAATTTCGGCCGCGGGCATTTGCCCGCGCAGGATCAGGTAGACAGGAAACAGCAGGGCGGTCACCCACGAGCCAATGAGCGACACTCCCAGAAGCGTCGCAGTCGGCTTCAGCTGGTTCAGACGGAGAGTGACATTCCCGCCATGAATGGCCCGGATCGCCCCGGCCGCCACCGCCGCCTCGATCATGTTGATCGCAGCACCGACGAGGGATGTTTCCCACGCAGCACCGAGAAGCAAACACACCGGGATGGCATCGAGCAGAATCACCGGGGCATAACGGATTCCCAGCAAAAGCACCCCCGCCAGATTCACTCCGCTGGCCAGCCAGAAGATGTGATGCGCCCAGGCTGGCAGGCCCTCGGGCCAGAAAAACTTCCCGTACCAGAAAACGAACAGCACCGCCGCGTTCGATGCGGCGGAAAAGGCGAGCGCCTTGATGAGCACTCGCACCGACGTTCCTCTCTGGACGATCACGGCCATGCCCGCCGTTTTCGCAAGACCGCCCTATACTCGTCAACCTCCGGCGCTACGGTCGCGGCATTGGCGAGTCTTGTTTTGCCTTGTCCTGCAACGAACGAGAGCCAGCCTACGGAGAAGCAGCGCCGATTTTCGTAGCCTCAGGCACCTCGATCAGCCTGCCCGACTTGACGTCGTAGACATAGCCATGGATCGGGATGTAGCTCGGCACGAGCGGATGATTGCGCACCCGCGCCACGTCCACGATCACGCTGGACGTTTCATCCGGGAAAGTCAGCCAGTCAATGAAATCGCCTTCGGTGGCCCCAGGCCCGTGGCCCACATCTTTCCAACCCTCGGCACCGATCTCGGCGGTGTCCAGACTCTTCCTTAGCAGCCCGCGAATGATATCGTCGGTAAACAATGCCATGCCGCAATCCGTGTGATGAATGACAAACCACTCCTGGGTCCCGAGCAGTTTATGAGAAATAACCAGCGAGCGGATCGCATCATCACTCGCACGTCCGCCCGCATTGCGAATCACATGAGCATCACCCTCGCTCAATCCCGCGTATTTTGCAGGGTCAAGCCGGGCGTCCATGCACGTAAGGATGGCAAATTGCCGCGCAGGGGGAAGGGCAAGATTGGCTTTGTCTCCGAAGGATTCGGCATAGACGGCATTGGCATCGAGAACTTCACTTAAGATCTTGCTCATACATAATGACGATATTTCTAGTCGTTATTTGTGTCAACACAGTTTTTTTTGCGCTCCTGTCAGAGCTTTATCTTTTCCTCGGTCGGTCACGGGCTATGGTCCCGCATCCCCCATCCGCAGATGAACCCGCCAACACCTCCCAGCCATATTTCGCTTTCGTCCGAAAGGGTTCAGTCGCTCGCCGATCTATGGACGCGGATATCCCTGAGCCCTGCCTCGGCCACGGAAAGCGCGCTGCGCGACTTAATGGAGTGGATCGTCCGCGAGGTCGATGCAGATAATGCGATCTGGGTTGCCGCCGCACGGGTGCAGGACACGGCAACCGCAGAGGAGGACCCCTTCTTCGGCTGGCGGTTGAGGGTAAGGCTGCCGCTTCGCCCGGAACCGCCGTCATACCAAGAGATCCTGAACCGATACTACAAGCCCGAGCACTACGGAAAGCTCACGCCGACATTTCACCTCCGCTCGCATGCAAACAAAATCGACCATGTGGGAATGACCGGGCGCGCATCCCTGGCGGAAACAGGAACGTTCCGGGCACACAGCCTGCGCAGTGGTGAGTGGATCGACTTCGACGCCTTTCGCAAGACAACGCACTACAAGCTGTATTTTCAGATTCCCGGCATCCTGGACCGAATGACCATCGGATTGCCGGTCACTGAACGATGCGAGTCTTTTTTCATGATCGACCGCTACAGGCGTAAAGGAAAGTCGCCCAAGAGGATCTTTACGCGCGAGGAAACCAGCCTCGCCGGATTCGCCGCCCGCAGCGTACCCGCGCTGCATCGCCGTCTCCTGCTGGGCAATGGGCTGCTGGCTGGCGACAAGCTCTTCAGCCCGGCGGAGCAGCGCATACTCTCGCTCCTCCTGGATGGGCGGAGTGAAAAAGAGATCGCTGATGCCATGGGCCAGAAGACGCCCACCACCCACAAGTACGTGATGACGATTTACAACCGCTACGGAGTCAAGAGCCGCGCCAGCCTCCTGGCTCTGTGGCTCGGCGGCTCGTCCCGCGACTCTCTCCCGTAAACCCACCCTTCCCGGTCGGTCGCAGCCAGTCCCCCTCTATTTAGGGGAGTATTCACAATGCCGTGAGGCGGTATTTTGTGCGGATGGGACAAGTCCGTACAATCCTCCTCACCCTGATAATGCTGGCCGGGATCGTCTTTCCGGCCGCAGGGCATGCTTCACTGCTCTTTTATGCCTCGTCCAACAACATGGTGGGGACACCCAGCAACATTCTCAAGGTTTTCAACGACGGCACCTCGTCGGTTTGGAATATCACCTGGGACCGGGCGTTTGAACTCTATGATCCCCGCGGCATCGCCATCGACTCGGCAGGCAACGTCTACGTCAACGATAGCCAGTACATCCTCAAGATCGATCCCTCCGGCAATGGCACAGTATTCGCCACCAAACCGAGTGACTCTTATGGATACGGCGTCACCGTCGATGCCCTCGGCAATGTTTATTCCGTGGGCGCCGTCGGCTTTTACTATGGCATCTATAAATATGATGCATCGGGACAGCTCATTGATACCTGGACGCTCCAGGGCCAGTCTTTGTCCAACCTGGCCATCGGTCACGACGGGTACATCTACTCCGGCGACACCTTCGCTGGTGCGGTCTATCGCTTCGATCCCGCCGATGGATCACATACCGTTTATGCCTCGGTCGACTCGGCGGGAGATGTCGCCTTTGCTCCCGATGGTACTCTTTACGTCGGAAGCTACAAAGCGGTCTACCAGGTCGCCGACGATGTCGTTTCTGTCGCATTGAACCGCCGCGTGTATCAATCCTACGGCCTCGGGGTTGACGCAGACGGCACGCTCTACATCGGCAATAACCGTTCAAACTGGGACAATGAAATCCTCTCTCACCAACCGGGAAGCAGCACCGCAAGCTACACGATCTTCGCCGATCTGACCGAGGAGCAAACCATCACAGGCATCGCCATGGTTCCTGAACCATCGACCGTCACCCTCCTCGTGATCGCAGGCGCCTTTGTCGTATTTGTCGCTCGTTCACGCTCGCGCTTCAAACCTCGCCCCTGGGCAGAATAAACGCTGGAGGTTCATTTCTGAGTTTTGTTGACGGTCGAATGGCGCGCGGGGGCCGTCAGCATATCTCAGTAGCAGGCTCCATGATGAGCGATAAAGTCATCAAGGGCCGCGAGCACAGGCGTTCTCGCCACAAAGGAAATCAGTTCCGGTGGCAGCTCTCCATGCACGTCGACTGCGGCCAGCCCGGGATGCTTTGCGATATGATGATGGGCGCTGAGGCTGCCAGTCCCTACCGCATCGGTATTGCCGAGAACGAGATCCTCGATTCCCTCCTCGAGATTCGCGATAAATGAGAGTTCAGCTTTCCTGGGGAGAAATCTCCGGGCATGCCAATCCGCGGCAGACCCGGGGACGGCAGACATTCTCGTCACATCCCGGATGCCGCGAATCACCTCTGTATCAGCAGCCCGGACCAAAAGAGTCCGCCTCACCTCGCTGTAGGGACGCGACCACGTGACGCCGTCATTGCAGGCCGGTCGCATCGAAATGCCGCTCGCAGCGACATCCGCCGCCTGCCTGCCCGGCAACTCCCAGAGTCGGTAAAAATCGTGAAACTCCACCACCGGCTCCAGTCCGTGAAGCGAGGCGAAAAGGGTGAGAAAAGCAATATCCCGCCCGTACGCCCGGTCGCCTTCTCTCCAGGAAAAGGGCGCAAAGCCCGGAAATGCCGCGATCCGCAGCCTGCCGCTGCTCAGTGTGGATAATGATGTGTGTGTAAAAAACTGCATAGTGTGTCGACTTGAGCAAAACCCCGGCGAGAACCCCTTTCCCTCCGGAAAACCAAAGCGTGCTCAGCGACAACACCTCTCCGCCATCAGGACACCCACAGCCCGGCGCAATGCCGATATGGCCGGGCTGTGGAGTGACTTCGTCATGATGGCAAAAGGTAGGGAGGTGGAAGCGGGAATCGAACCTGCGTTTGCAGCTTTTGCAGAGCTGTGCCTTACCACTTGGCTATTCCACCGTTAATATACGATCAAAGTAGTCGTCTTTTAAAAAACGTCAAGTTTTGAATGAATTTTTATTCCGAGAGCGTGCAGACGCACGTTGCCCTGGCGCACTTCCTCCGCTTGTTCCAAGCCTAGCTTTCCGCCATGGTCGCAATATGCCCCCGATCGCGTTGTTCATCGCACTCCTTCTGCTCGCCACTCCTCTGGCCCAAGGGGAGACCGACTCCTCCCGCAGCCAACCCGTAGTGAGCGTGGATTTTGAAAATGGAGTCCTGTCACCCGATTGGAAGAGCGAGGGATCGGGCAATGCGACGCTTGTTCCCGAGGGCTTTGGAGCCAAATCGCTCTTGGTCACCTTGCCCGATCAAGGCAGCCGGTTTGTCCATATCCCGCTGTCGGCCGAGAGCGTCCGGGGTCGGCGGATCGCGCTTTCCGCCCATGTGAGGGGCGAGAATGTCACGAGGCCACGCGAACCGTGGAACGGCGTCAAGGTCATGCTGAAAACCGTGGCTCCCGGCGGCACGGATTATCAAGGCCTGATGGATCTTTACGGGACATTCAACTGGAAGTCCTGCGGACTCATCACGACCATCCCGGCAGACGTGACGGAGGCGACCCTGATGCTGGGCATCCAGGATGCAAGCGGAAAGGCGTGGTTTGATGACGTCTCGCTCTTGGTCCTGGGGAAGCTTCGCTCGCGACCAGCTTCGCCGCCCGCCCTCCTTCCCCCGGAAAAGCTCGACCGCCGGACGGACCTGCCCCGGCTGCGTGGAGTGATGTATGGCCCCCAAGGCCGCGAGGAGGACATCCGCAAGCTGGCCGAGTGGGGAGCCAATCTCATCCGGTGGCAATTCTACTGGTACGATGGCACTTTCCCGGAAAAGCGACTGGACCTCGCGCTGTATGACCAATGGCTGGAAGCCACCATGGCGGAAGTGGATCGCATGCTCCCGCTCTGCGAGCAGCTCGGCATCCGCGTCCTCATCGACCTCCACACTCCGCCGGGAGCGACGGAATCCCGGCAGTCGGCGATCTTTCAAAAAGCGGAGTATCAGAAGAAATTCCTCGAGGTCTGGGAAAAGCTCGCCCGCCATTACAAGGACAAGCCCGCGATCTGGGGATATGACCTGCTTAACGAACCGGCGGAGGGTTCCGTTGCACCCGGGCTGCTCGACTGGCATTCCCTCGCCGATCTGACCGCCCACCGCGTTCGGGAAATCGACCCGCACCGCGCCATCATCGTCGAACCCGGCCCGTACGGCGGCTGGGGCAATCTTCCCTTCTTTGAACCAATCGCTGTACCGGGAATAGTCTATAGCATCCACATGTACGACCCGCTGGCCTTCACCCATCAGGGCGTGCTCGATGGCTACCCGGTGGGCGTGGAGTATCCCGGCATGATCCGGGGCGTCCTGTGGAACAAGGAGAAGCTGCGCGAAATCCTCGCCCCCGTCCGCGAGTTTCAAAAGGACTACAACGTGCCGATCTTCGTCGGAGAATTCAGCGCCATTCGCTGGGCGCCCGGCGATAGCGCCGCCTGCTATCTCCGCGACTGCATCGAGATTTTCGAGGAATACGGCTGGGACTGGGCCTACCACGCCTTCCGCGAGTGGCATGGCTGGAACGTCGAGGTCGGTTCCGTCAAGGATGACACGAGTCCGGCGCCTGTGCCGACCACCCGGGAAAAGGAACTTCGCGCCGGGCTGTCAAAGAACCAGTCCGCGCGGGCAGTGAACCCTTAGTGCGTAATCACCAACACCGGGCAGGAAGTCCGGAGCGCTGATGTGTTGTCCTCCGTAGAGCGCTTGAATTACTCTGCATCGGTTTGGCAATGAGATCGAAAGGACCGACCGAATTCCAGGAACGCGTCTATGCGACCGTGCGACGTATTCCTACCGGCAAGGTGGCCAGCTATGCCGTGGTGGCAAGCGCGATCGACTGTCGCTCTCCGCGAGCCGTCGGGCAGGCAATGCGCCTTTGCCCGTACGACGATGTGCCTTGCCACCGGGTCGTGGCCGCCGGAGGACTCCTGGGCGGCTTCGGAGGCCAGGATTTCGGCAAGGTGCTCCTGCGTAAAAAACAGATGCTTCTGGCGGAAGGCGTCACCTTCCGCTCAGACGAGCAAATCGACGAGGCACATATTCTTCCCGACTCGCCGGGTGTACGGCGGCTATTGCGAGGCTAACGAGCCGATGATGCTCTCAGTCGATCGCTCTCAGCAAAAACTCCCAATCTTGCCTCCCCAAATTGTTCCGGAAGCGAGATTCGACATGCCGCAGGGGAATCATGTAATTTCACGGGATGCTGACCCGAGTCTTTTCCGCCGCCATTCAGGGCGTCGACGCTGTTGAAGTCGAAGTCGAGGTCAACACCGGCCCTGGCGCTCCGCAAATTGTGGTCGTAGGGCTTCCGGATGTCGCCGTGAAGGAGAGCAAGGATCGCGTCACGACGGCCATTTCGAATAGCGGCTACCGCTGGCCGCGCGAGCGCACCACGATCAATCTCGCTCCCGCCGACATTAAAAAGGAAGGCCCCAGTTTTGACCTGCCCATCGCGCTCGGCATGATCGCGGCGGCGTTGGATGAGGATGTGCCTCGCTTCGCCCGCTGCCTCGTCGCCGGGGAGCTGGCGCTGACCGGCGAAGTCCGTCCCGTCAAGGGTGCGCTGTCGATGGTACTGGAAGCGCGCAATCGCGGGCACAAGGCCGTCGTGCTTCCTCTCGCCAATGCGCGCGAAGCGGCCATGGTCGAGGGCATCGAGGTTTATGGCGTGACTAACCTCCGCGAGACCTACGAGTTTCTCACCCGCAAGGCCGAACTGTCGCCCGTGACCGAGAATGTCGAGGCGCTGTTTGAGTCCATGGCTCGCGACGAAGTCGATTTCTCCGAGGTCAAGGGGCAGCATCATGTCAAACGCGCCATCGAGGTGGCTGTGAGCGGCAACCACGCTTTGCTGCTGATCGGACCTCCGGGCAGCGGGAAGTCGATGCTCTCGAAGCGCATCGCCACCATCATGCCGCCGCTCACGCTGGAGGAGGCCATCGAAACCACAAAGATTCACAGCGTGGCCGGGATGCTCAAAAACGACGCACCCTTCGTCGGCCGCAGGCCGTTCCGTTCCCCCCACTCCACCATTTCCGATGTCGGCCTCGTCGGCGGATCAGCCAATCCCTCGCCCGGCGAAGTGAGCGTAGCGCATCACGGCGTGCTCTTTCTCGATGAACTGCCGGAGTTCAAGCGCACCACGCTGGAAACCCTGCGGCAGATCCTGGAAGATCGCCAGGTGACCGTGAGCCGCGCAGCGGGCAGCGTGACCTTCCCGGCGAACTTCATGCTCATCGCAGCGATGAACCCCTGCAAATGTGGTTATTATGGAGACCCGAAACGCGAGTGCCGGTGCTCGCCGCGCGAGATCGAGAACTACCGCAACCGCATCTCCGGCCCGTTGCTCGACCGCATCGACCTCCATGTCGAAGCCCCTGCCGTGGAGTACAAGGATCTCAGCAGCACCGAAAGCGCCGAGCCGTCCGCAGCGATTCGATCCCGCGTCATCGAGGCCCGCCGCATCCAGCGCGAGCGTTTTGCCTCATCCCGCAAAACGCGCACGAACGCCGAGATGTCGCACGGCCAGATCAAGGAGCATTGCAAACTCGACAGCGCCGGGCAGGAGCTCCTGCGCCACGCCATGACCAATCTCCAGCTCAGCGCCCGCGCCTACGACCGCATATTAAAAGTCTCGCGTACCATCGCAGACCTCGCCGGAAGCCCCACCATCCAGCCGCCCCATGTCATGGAGGCCATCCAATACCGCACCCTGGATCGCAACCTATGGCACTAAAGAACTAATCATCATCCATGCCGTACCAATTTCACTTTCCGTTGATGATTTTGGTTGCCGCAGCATTGATTGCGACTTTCGTGCTTCGGAAGCGTGCGTGGGCCGCGTCCATCTGGACTCCCACGATGGCTTTCACTCTCCTGATGAGCTATCGGGTTGGTGCTGTTATCGCGGCAAACAACGGCCCGGATATGGCTGCGTTGGGGGCGTTATTTGCCTTGATGATTGGCTGGCCATGGTTCGCCTTGCTTTTGGCAGGACTCTTTGCACTTCCCAGGCACCCTCGACCGGCCGCAATTCTGACAGGCGTTGTCCTTGCGACGGCAGCAATTACGGTTGAACACTATTCCTGCACCGTCGAGCGTACAGTTCAGGTCTTGGCAGCCGACGGTTCCCCGGCCAGGGGCATCGGCCTGTTCGCGACGGCCGAACATGATCGTGTGAAGAAAGGCAGAAAGTTTCTCCTCACAGATTCCAATGGCTGTATCAGGTTCCGCTACGATCCGCTTGGGTCTATCAGGTTTGAAGAAAGTGATTCCAACGGACTGTGTTTCAGCATCTCAAAAGCCCCGAAGGCAAGCAGCTTCCATGATGCCGCACAAACTGTGCAGGTCACCTCTTGGTGGAAGGGAATCCTATCCGAAAACGCATCATATTCTCTCGATGGTAAGAAACCTATCGTTGTCTTTCTTAAGCAGCCGGACGAACTCATTTCACCCTCGCTCCAACACTTTATTCGCGATCAACTCCGTCAAACCCGTGTAACCGGAGCCGCTGATTTCGAGACCCTGGGCTCCCTCTGCTCGAACGCGGAGAGTTTTGATCTGATATCTGAGATAGCCGCAATCATTCCTGCCCAGGAGAAGCTGCGTTCTGCAGCGATATACGCGTTGGAGAACGTCGCAAGTAATTTGAATGAACTCCACAGCCATACCACCGGCAAGACGCCGCCTCCTGAAGCTATCCGCCATTGGGCCGGGGTGCCTCCGGATGATTCAAACTCTGTCGCCTCGTTAAAGATCTCTGAGAAGATCAACGGATACGCCGCACAGCTCATCACCGCTTCCCAACCGTACTGGGGAGACGAGAATAGCTCCGCAAATGTGGTCAGTAACCTCAGAAACCTGGGCACCCCCGCCTTCTCGCTTTTTCCCAAGGCGTTGGAGAACGCTCATCCCCGAGGCCGTAAGATGATGCTCTTTGCCATGGAGCGATCCAATGCCACGGCCCCAGAAATGGAGTGGGCTTTGTCCAGCAATGATCCCGATGTTGTTGCTGCCGCTTATGAGGGTGTCCGCAAACACCTGACGCCCTCCGAGAAGGAAACCGCCATCGCTCGCCTTAGACTACTCAATCTATCGCAAGCCAGCCCGCGCACACAGATGCTGATTTCCAATCTCCTCGCGAATCTGACCGACGTAAGGTAAAAGCCAGCAGCACGGAAAGCGCCGACACTTCCTCCGGCATCCGCTCCCGTGCGAGCGTTTTGCCTCATCCCGCAAGACGCGCACGAACGCCGAGATGTCGCACGGCCAGCTCCAGGAGCATTGCCGGCTCGACAGCGCCGGTCAGGAGCTCCTCCGCCACGCCAGCACCAACCTCCAGTTCAGCGCCCGCGCCTACAACCGCATTCAGAAGGTCTCCCGCACCTTCGCCGACCTCGCCGGAAGCGCCACCATCCAACCTCCACATGTGATGGAAGCCATCCAATACCGCACGCTGGATCGAAATCTGAGGCACTAGCTTCTTTTGGCAAAGTACTAGATTTCACTCACACCACCGTTCCATTTCACGTCTCCATAGAGACTTTCACGGAACTGTGATTTCACGGCAAGACCTTGTTCTCTGGCCTAAACAGAAACCCAGGGTTCACTGACTATGTTCATTCCACGAATAGGAGAAAACCTTCTGTTATCCCTTCCCAACGGAATCACACCTGGTCCGGAATGGCATGGAGCGATCGCGACCGTCCAGTAAGTTTCAATTTCGATAAACCACGCTTTTCCCCGTAAGGCCAAAAATCCGGATAACCGCTTGATTAGGATCCGTAAGCGCTGCCTGATGCGGTAAAAGCGCCATATCGATGTATCGATCAACCACTCCGGACGTTACCCGTGCCTCGCCTGTGGGGGTAAACTGAACCGCTCTATTGAAATTCTGCGATCCGCTCCCGCTGCCGACCTGGAAGTCGACTTCCGCCATCTTAACGGCGCCCGAAACGGCTGGCATACTCGGAATCGATGCCGTGGCTGCGTCTACTACCCGCACTCTGGGAAGAGTGCGGACCGGTCCGACCAATTCGAGATCTGTGGATGAAGCAACATCTGTGGAAGCCGAAGACCACGACAAGAGATCCGTCCCATCTTTTGAGGCAATCACCGCGATTCTTCCATCCTCTCCGGACGTCGATGAGCGCACGGCCACCCAAACATACGTGTTTTGACTTATGGCGTACTGCCTCGCAAACTCCATCACCCCACCGGCCACGTGCAGCCCCGCGTTCATATCATTGGCTCGGCCCCTGAGTGCAGGAATCGAAACGGTGGTCAAAATCGCAATGACAGCAATGACACAGAGGAGTTCAACGAGCGAAAAGGCCTTGCTGGCGATTGTGGGACAAGACATCAGAAGGGGAGTTGCGACAACAATGTTTCAAAAGGAAACTGTTTGCAACCGAAGAAATGAACAAAATCCGATGTTTCTGGGATTTCTGACCTCCTCGCTAAAATATCCAAACCCAATCCCAGAGCAAATCTACCTAAAAAAAACATTGATGTAGGTACTATGTAATCTTTATCGTTTCACTTTGTAACACTCCCCCAGAAAATGCATACTCCTCGGAAGGTCCCTGGATTCAGCTTGACCGAAGTTGTTTTGGCTTTGGGAATCACTTCATTTTGTTTGGTCGCCCTGATGGGGCTGTTCGCTGTGGGAATCCGAACCGAGAAGGAATCAGCCGATATTCTGCAGGTGAGTCATTTGAGCCAGAAACTTTTGGCGATGAGAAGGAACACACCAGATAGCAATTTGGGTGCAAAGTTTCCAATCCCCGCATTGCAGCCTGGCTCAAGCATAGCGAAAACAGTCGTCAATCTGGATCAGAACGGCTTGATCGCTCCCTCGGCGGCTGAAGCTCGATACGCCCTGACCTATCGCGTTGACGCCCCGGCCGTGGGGAGTCGGAAGAATTTCTCGGTATATCTTAATTTTCACTGGCCCGCCCAAGCGTCGCCGGCAAATGCGGCCGGACACTATGAAGTGCTCGCCAGCATTCCCCCTCGATAATCCTGATGTTTTCCCGAAAGCTGAGAAATTCCATCTTCACTCCACTTCCATCCCAAGATGTGGAGACGACTAGCTGGGATGCATCGCCCCGGCGCACCGTGGGCTTTACGTTGATCGAATTGCTGGTAGCGGTGGCCGTATTGTCGGTGATCTTGCTTTTGCTATCACAGATGGTCTCGCTGGCGTCCAAGACATGGAGCACCGGTAGGGCCAGGGTAGACAATTTCACCCAAGCTCGAACCGTGTTGGGGCTGATGGACCGGGACATCCAGTCCAGCGTGCTACGGCGGGATCTGGCTTCTTTTGTAGATACTGGAGGGAAGCCTGCGCTGGCTTTTCTCACACGGGTTTCCAGTCCGGGCCAGGAACGCAAGCTTGCCCTGGTGGCTTATCAAATGACCGGCTTGCCCACGGCACCGGAGTTGATCCGGTATGACTATGGGTATTCCTTCGATTCAACAAGTACGCCGCCTTACGGCACGCATGGCCTCATGCCGGATCTGGATAAGGCAACCTCCCAGGCCCTCACCGACGGGGTGCTCCGACTGGAGGTACAATTTGTTTTGGCAGATGGAACGTTGAGCAAGTTGTTTCAATACGACTATGACAATCCCTCCTCGACAACGAACGCCCGATCTCTGGTTTTGTCGTTGCTGGTGATTGACTCAACTGCGCTGAAGCTTGCCAAAGACACGGGCAGGATTTCGGAGCTGATGGATGCATTTTCCGGGACTCCCGACCCTAATGAAAGCTACGCAGCATACTGGAATGATCTGATTCGCTCCGGCTCCGGCATCGCCAGCCTCCCGGAACCCCTGAGGGTGGGACTCAAATCCTTCGAGCGCCAGGTAGCCCTCCCCATTGCCACCATCCGATGACTTCTTCCCGCCCTCCTCGCGCCAGAACTTACCGTGCTAGAAACAAAGGCGCGGCTTTGGTTACCACTCTGGCGATCATCACCATCCTGGCCGCCCTGCTTTTGTCATATCTCATCTCCGTGCAATTGGACAAACAGTCCATGAGCAACTATGGGCAAGCCATCAAAGCTGAAGAAGTCGCCCAAAGTGCAATGCAGCAGATTGTGTCGGGGCTGCTGCAAGAGATTGATGCAGGTTCGAGTGCAAACGCAAGCGACACCGTAAACGGCATCCGCATCTACCCAGCTCTGACAAATTCCACCTCTGTTCCTGCACGCCTCGGTTTTCCGGCAACAGACTTCTCCACGGATGTGGACAGCACGGGCGCCAAACTCCCCCCATCGCTTCTTCAAGTCAGCCGCTATAATGCAAACTATCCGGCCGGGTACGACACCGCCAAACTGCCCTCCCTGGTAGCGTCTGACGTTTCCACGACCAATGTCTCGGCCAATCGACGCAGGGTCACCCCGGCCCGTTGGAACAAACCACAACTCTTTGGCGCTCAACCAGCACAGCCGTTCTCGGCAAAACCTCCGGACTGGATCTATGTCACCCGGTCAGGAACGCGCGTTTGCAGCGATACCGAGGCTGCCTCTGGCAGCCTCTGGGCCGATCCAGGCGGCGCGAATGCCAATGCCGTTCTCGGCCGCTACGCCTATGTGATTTACGACCAGGGTTCACTCCTGGACATCAATGTGGCCGGCCTGCCTCAGGCGGCCGTAGCCGCCGAGCCCGGAGCGACTGCTGGCAAGTCTTACGTGTCTTATGCGGACTTGAGTGTCATTCCCGGGCTTTCACAATCTGTAATCGATCAATTTGTAAGTCGGCGTAATCAAGGCGGCAGCACACTTTTTTCCCCTTGGTCAAACCTGCTTACCCAATCCGCACGCAAAGGATTTCTCCAGCAATGGGCGGGTGACAACCCGCTATTGAGCCGCCAGGACATGTTGGATTTCCTGAGTAAAAAAGCCGCTTCTGAGGCCAGTCCGTATCTGAGCACATTTAGCAGATCAGCCAATGCACCATCGGCCAGGCCTACTACACCGGCGGGCAGCACAGTGAATTACGGAGCCGAGGCCGACATGGCAGGAAAAGCCAATCGTAATCTCGCCAATGTGAGGGCGCCATCGGACCTCGTGATCACCCATTACGACGATGCCGGCGGCAGTCTCACCTACCCCATCGCCAAAGGCAGCCCGCTGCTGCAACGCCGCTTTTCCCTGGCAAAACTTGCATGGATCACCAGAAATGGAAACGCCTCAGGCATCTCCGATGCCGCCATCCGCGCCAGCTTCGGCCTGAATTGGGATAATGCGAACAAGCGCTGGAACTACGTGGAACTCGCCAATCCCATGCCTTCGGATCACGCCATCAAGACATTGGATGTCGTCGCCGCAGAAGGGCGGGAACCCAACTTCTTTGAGCTTCTGAAAGCCGGCATCCTCAGCGGCTCGCTCGGGAGAGACCCGGGACCAAAAGACACTGCCAGTCCGGATCAAAGTCTCGCAAACAATGGAGTAATGGGATTTGGTTTTGAACAATCCAGCGCTGTCAAGGACGCTCAGATCTTTCGGATTGGGGCCAGCATCATCGATCAGGCCGATGCCGACAGCTACCCGACCATGATTTACTGCCGCATTTTTGATGGCCTCAACCCTGGCGAGGTTGTCAATACATTCGCCGGGATTGAGAATCTGCCGTACCTTCACCGCCTGCACCAGATCGTGATGGCCACCTCTCCCGGCAGCTACACCAACGGGATAAAAGGCAGACTCGGAGCCTGGCTCCAGCCGGAGCTTTGGAACCCCCATCAGTTACCCGCGACATCCTCAGGCGCCCGCCCCGCTCGTTTCCGGGTGCGGACGTATGGCCTGGCGATGACCACCTGGTTTCAATGGATCCATGTCGGCAGCGGATCGACCATGCAGGCGGCCTACAACACGGGCACCCCCTCGGATTTTGAAGGAACCGAGCAGTCAAAAGGCATCATCTATTTTGGAGATCCTGGAGGCAGCAGCTCTGCGTTTGTCAACAACCCGGTCACGCTTACCACCAGCATCGTTGATACTTCGGCAACCGACCCAGACTGTCTCTTCGATGTGCCGAGCGGAGAGTACCCGCATGTTACCGGCACCGGGCGCTCCAACCCATTTGCTGCGATTTATTCTGGCGAGAGTGCCGTTCCCTTCACTCCGAAATCCGAAACTGACAGCGATTTTCAAGTATTTGGCCGCACACGTCCGACCAATGAATTCAGCGTGGTGCTTGAGTTCCAGGACGAGGCCGGAATCTGGCACCCCTATAGTCAAATGCTCCGACTCCAGGGGATTTCCTCAGCCAGCGTCAGTTCCACCGCCACGGACGAAACCAAGATCGTCGGTTCCACTGCTGCCAGGCTGTTCTACAACCACGCTGATGCCCGGACCGACAGGTTCTCTCTCTCGGGAGACTGGCCGCAAAGCCAGGGCAGCCCGGCGACCACCTTCAGCACAAATCGGACCATCTGGCCGTCCTCTTCTGGAGCGCACAGCGTCAAGTGGTTCCTGCCCCGTATTGCAGGCTTCACCTATGGAGCCGGCAGTCCATATTATCTAGGCGACTGGCAGATCAACACCTCCACCTCCCGGGCGCGATATAGCAGCCCGGATGGCATCATCCGCCCGGCCGATGGATTTCGCGGCACGGACAGCACGGGAGATGGACGGCAGACATTTTCCGGAGGGGTATCATCCCCGCGGCGTCCGGTGATCCTTGACCGCCCGTTCCGCTCCGTTGGGGAGTTGGGTTATGTATTCCGGGATGAACCCTTCAAGACTCTCGATTTTTGGTCCGAACAAAGCGGAGATTCCATGCTGCTGGATGTGTTCAGCCTGACCGATGAACCCTCAATTGTTACAGGCAGACTGCAACTGAACAACTCCCCCCAAACGGTAATCCAGGCGGTACTGCGAGGGGCGGGAAAAAATGCAGCCAATCCCGGAACCGCCTACAATATTCCGGACTCTCTCGCTAAAAACCTTGCCTCGGCGATAGCCCTCAAACTCCGGTCGGACCCTCTGCTTAATAACGGGGACATCGCGACGAAACTCAGCGCCTCGATCCAGACAGCTATGTCGAGCACGGAAGACCGGGGCAACAAAACGTACGCCGAAACCCCCATGCGCGCGCTCGCAGCAGTCACCGACACCCGAACCTGGAACCTTCTCATTGACGTAATCGCCCAATCCGGACGGATGGGGCCAAAAGCGACCAACCTCTCCCAGTTTCTCGTGGAAGGTGAAAAGCGCTACTGGCTCCATGTAGCCATTGACCGTGTTACCGGAGAAATCATCGGGCAACAGTTGGAACCCGTTTATGAATAAACCAGCCGCTGCACTCATCTTTCTGTGGCTCGTCGTCGGAGCAGCCCAAGCTGACGACCGTATCGTCTTCCCTGAGGGCAACAAGGCATGGACTGTCAATATCACCTACCGGGAGAACTCTCAGACAAATGAGACACCCGCCGCCCAACGCCCCCAGGCCACTCGCGTGGACTGCGCGTCGTTTGATGGGACCGAGTGCTATAAAATAAGCTGGAGCAACGGGCAGATATCCGAAGTGTGGAGCCGTGATAAAATCACCATGGTCAGGGATTCTGTCACCGGACGTATCGCCCTTTCTCCGAATACACTGATACCCGGTTTGGTAGGGCTTCTCAACGCCTCACTGTTTTCATGGGTTACAGAGGCCAATCCCGCGAAGGAAACTGTCTTTGAAAAACGGAAGGCGCTGCTGTACGAAAAACCTGCACGCACAGGGACACCAGATCTTTATTCAAACTCTGAGGACTGGAACCTGCGACAGGCGTGGGTCGACACGGAAAGTCGGTTGCCGGTTGCATACAACAACGGCTTGGCCACGTTTTACTTTAGCTTTCAGAACACGCCACCTGCCGCCCTGCAGATGCCGGAAGACTTTGCCAAGCTGCACGCCCGCATCCAGGGTTCGACCAGCCGCTCGCCTTCCTGGACGCAGAAGCCCTGAGAACCGCAGGCATCTCGTTTGCTTGCAGTCAGTCCTCCTCCGCCCTTACCCCAATTCAGCCCAAGAAAAGCGCAGGGGATCTGCCATGCAGATGGTGACCCCACATCAGCCGCTCCCGGTCGCCAGTTGATGCATCCCATTTTAGAAAAGGGAAAATCCCGGGAAATAGCAGCTCTCACCAAGCCCCTTGTACCAAGTGAAGGAGCCTTCTCCGACGGGTTCGTTTTGTTCGCAGCCTTTCGTAAGATTGCGAATATTTCCTCACTCAGCAAGACGACTCCAGGCCAATGAGAAGCCGAATCCCGAACTACCTGAGCCGAGCTTTAGCAAGATGTCATTGGTCCCGGCACGCAATGTGGCAGGAATCAGGATCACGTCTCCATGAGGCCCGGCGATCGTCTCAGCCAAACGCCCGTTGACCCACACTTTGGCAAAATAATCCACGGAGAGGCTCAGCAGGACTTTGCCTTCCTTCGCGACCTCGAGCTGGGTTTTTGCAAAAACCGTAGCAGGGGGTTCTGTGCCAAGCAGTTTTCCCAGATCGACCCAGAGATCGTCCTGAGACGGAATCTCCCGCCACTCGATCTCGCCAGGTTCAGCGGATTCCGGCGGGAAAGAAGCCGAGATCATCGAACGCGCATCAAATGCGCCCGTCTCAGCCCGGAATGGGCCGGTCCAGCCCCAGTCACTGGCAGGAACCGGAATGAACTTCAACGAGGCAAGGATCTCTGGATGAAAAGGCCCATCGTCTGGCTTTGTTGTCTCAGCCTGCGGGGCGGTACCTGCCAACAGCAAATATCCTAGCCGCACCGGCCCATTATACCGCATCCGAGGCTCGCTTGCGACAGGAAGCACCACATCAAGCCGGTGTTCACCGGGAGAGAGGTCGCTGCTGAGGATGGTACTGGCGTAGCCATCCCGGGAGTTGGTTTTGATTACCTTTGGCAACCCTCCATTGAGACTGGCAAAAAACACGCCCTGATCCTTGTTCATTGCGTACAGGAGCCCGACACAGGTCCCACGAAACGATACAGGCAGATGCACGCCCGGCAGCTCGCTCGTGAGGACCCCACGGAAAAACCGGGCCGCCTGAGGGGGAGAGGGTTCATAGTGCCAGCCTTCATCATCAACTCGAAAAGCCAGGGCCGACATCGTTCCATCAAGCAGTAGCGGCTTGGAACTGATTGGCTGCGGCAGCGGCGGAACGGCGCCGGGCGACGCCGCGAGCAAAGGCTCAAGAGCTTGCTCGATAACCCGGGCGTAAAAGGCGTGCCCCGTTGCATTAGGATGCACGGCATCGGAAAAGAAATCGTCCCAGCCGCGCCCCTTGGCAGCCAACGCCTCATTCACAGACTTTTGAAGATCCACCTCCAACAGGCCATAGTGTTGCGCAACCTTTCGGTGTCTTTGAAGGTTGACCGTATTTTTGTCTGCAGCCTCGATGATCAGGATTGCCGGAGGCTTGGGCAATTGTTTGAGCCGTACGATCAGGCTTTCCATATACCGGATCGCATCCTCGTCATTCAGATATCCATCATTAACGCAGTACTCAATGGCAACCAGGTCCGGCTGATGGGAAATCACATCCCGCTCCACCCGAAAGATCCCTAGAGCACTTCCTGTCCCGGCCATGCCAGAGTTGATGGAGGTAATGTCGCTTTGAGGAAACTGCTGCCTGAGCCACGGACCGATCCACCCCGCACCCGCCTGGGTGATGGAGCCACCCAATGCAACGTACCGGAGAGGCTCGCCTCGCTTGGCGCGAGCAAAAACACTGGAAATATCAGCACCGATTCCCGGAGGATTCGCGTCTGCCATGGCGATCGATAGCGCGAGAGGCAGCAATCCCATGAGCAACCAATGTTTGAGTCTCATTGGGCCGCGGTCAGCTTTGCTGTATCGATCCCCGCAAGGAGTTTTGGGCTGCGCCAGCCCGAAGGAAAAGAAGCCCATAGGGAATATCTCCATCTTGCCGCCCGAAAATACACAGGATCATTCGTCTGGTAGCAAGGAACCTGGACGCCGACCCGCAAGAGATGTCTGCTTAGCGACGACCAAGGAGTTTTCCCGCACGCTAATCGGAAATTCTCGTCACGGAGATTTCGTCAAAAAGCAATGTTCCCCCTTCGGTTTTTCGATTCTTCAGTCCCATGGCAAAACCGTAAAACTTGACCGGAAAATCCATCACCCCGTCGACCCGATCACCCCAGGATTTGCTGGCACCGGGCAAGGGATCGTTGGTGTTGATCGTCCATTTCATCTCGGTCCATCCGGGCTCGCCAGCCTTTTCGATGGGAACGGAGTACTGAAAGGCTTCATTTCTGGCATCCACCACACGCAAAGCCATTTTTCTGGACTCCGGTGGACATTGCTCCAGGTTCACCTTGACCGTGACCTCATAAATACCGGGTTCCCGAAAAACCACTGCACCAGGGGTCGACAAGCTTCCTGCAACATGCGTTCCGGAGTGAGCGGCCCACGATAGCTTCATCACGTGATTGCCCGTTTTCCCTGGATCTTCGACCACGAGACACTGGGTGTCGGGATGGGAATTGTTCTCCACCTTGACCTGTGGCCCCGACTCAAAGTCCTCCAAAACCTCACTGGCCGCCCATGCGACGCCGGTATATAGCACCATGGATAAAGCTGCTGCGGACAAGACACTACGGGCAGGGAAAAATCTGCCCCGGATGTTATGTGATGGGGTGTTCACGGGATACTGGATTTTGAAAAAGCGGGGCATGATTCTCGATCAGTTTGGGAGCGATTGTCGAGCGGGCTCGGCAAGGGTCGTCATTTCAAAAGCGATGCGATTAAGTTCGCGGGCCATCGAGACATCGAGTCCGAGTCCCTGCGCCGCGCTACCCTCGCCCACATCCAGAGACCGTGGGTCAACTCCCGTGATCTTTGCGAAGATCACCACAGCCGAAAGATAGCTCCCATACGCACCCGCATGTCGGGCATCCTCACCCCAGAAATTAATCTTCCCCGGCTCCACTCCATTGGAAGGATCTGGATCCGCCAGCCCTTGGTCTACCGCCTTCAGGAATGCATCCCCGACCCGAGCCACCCCCGTCACACCAAGATCGTGATATACATCATAGGTGGCCGCCTGGAGGTCATTCTGCATCGCCTGCAGCCCTCCGGAGTTTGTATATCCCTGCTTGATCACCGAGGCAGGCGATGCCCAGGTCTCGTACAGGTAAATCGACGCCGCGGGATTATTTGCCCGGATCAAACTCTGGAGCTTCGCCACGCTCTGCGCATATTGGGAAGGATTACCGCCACGGTTTGCCGGAAGAGGGGTGGTGCTTAGTTCCTGAAGGACCACAACATCCCAGACCGGCCGACCGATGATCGCCGCTTTGTTTTCGCAGTGCCACCGAAGAGTCCGCCCGCCCTCGACCTCCAGGGTCACATTATAGTTCAACCCCGCCTGCAACGTTAGCTGCTTGAACAAGCCGGCCACGCCCCCAAATCCGGTGCCATTTGCATCCGTAACCTTGTCTCTATTGTAATATTGGGCCGGTGCGGAATGGCCATGGGTGAAACTGTTTCCAACAAACAGTATCTCGATGGGATCACTCGCCTGAACACTTCCGGTGATTGCCAATACGGTGGCGAAAAGTCCGATCGCGAGGAGGGAGTTTGCAGCTGCTTTTTTCATGACTGGAGGTACATCCGGCAGAGCACGGCTCACTTTTCAAAAAATGGAGACGACCCCACTCGGTCGAGAGCCGTAAAATCCGCCGACCAAATCTCGATCCGGCTATCGCAGCACGGAGGCGGCATCAACTCCGGAGCGCTTTCTCAGCCTGACCCAGAGAAGCAGACCTCCGCCGATGATGACCAAAGCCACGGATGCCGGCTCAGGAACAGCAGTGACTTTCATCGCGTTCAAATACGCAAACCCGCTGTCATTCCCGGTTCCCAGCGCCATGGTGATCGTGGCATTTCCGGTGACATCCGCTGTAATATTGAAATTCACCGTCGTGTTTGTGTTGTTGGAGGTGTTCAGATTTGCACTCCCCGAGGAAGAGCCTGAAGTTACGGTGTAGAGCGCCGTGCGATTATTATTCACGGGGTTAGCGGCGTTGCCTCGGGCACCGAAAAATTCAAAATTATAAACCTGACCAGCCGAAAGCCCGCCCAGCGTCAAAGTGACGGTAGTGGTCGTAAAAAGACTATCCTGGGAAATCCAATTACTGCCAATCCAGGCAGGACCGGGACTTGAATTTGCACCCGTCACCAGCGCTCCGACCGCATTGTAGTTGTCAGGAGTGGAACTGGACAGACTCAGACTCGTGGACGTCCCACCGGAGTCGACCAGATTCGAAAACGAGAAATTTGCTCCTGCAACGCTATTCCAAATATATCCCGTGCCGGTATCCGTCTTGTTCAATGGTCCGGAAACTAAGGTACTGAAATCGACAAGCACCATGGCTCCATGACCGTTTAGGACGACGGAAGCCGCAAATATGACTAGGAAGAGACGGAGGGATTTCATGGGAGATTTATAGTCATGCCACCAACCGACCGGTCAAACATATTGGCTCTTTATAGATACAAAGCGTATCCATACGGTTGACTCGACAGGCGGGTCCGTCTGCAAATAGACATGCTCTATGAGCACCAATCCCCTCCAGCATCAGACCAAGTACGAGCACTTGGCTGACATCCTGAAGGAAAGGCTTCGTTCCCTCCCGAACGGCAATCGACTCCCCTCCGTGCGTTCGCTCATGAAACGGTTCCAAATCAGTCAGCACACCGTGATGTCGGCGCTGCGGATTCTGGAGGACGAGCACCTCATTTCCCGGCGCAACGGCAGCGGCGTTTTTGCCAGCCCAGAGTCACGCGCAGCAACCATCTGCTTCTGTCGCCCTCATGACATCAATCCTCTGCTCGACAGAAATGAACAGTCCTTGCGAACGCTTTGCCTTGAGCGAGGATGGAAACTGATTGTTGCCCGTTTCGACGCGAAACAGGTTCACTTTCTAGACGAAGAGATCAGCGCGGATGCCTTCATTCTCCCGCCGGAGCTGGTTACCTTCCGATCCCCACTGCTTGGGCGCCTGAGCAACAACAGGACCCCGGTAGTGATTCTCGGACGAGATACGGGGGAGCTGGGCCTTGATTTTGTCACTGGAGACGAATTCCCCGTGATCCGCGAGTTTGTCACCGTCCTCGCCAGGCACGGCCATCGACACATTGCCTACTTGAATTGTGAACCGCCTTTCCATGAGGTAAAACGACGGGTCGATCGCTTTCTGGAGACCTGCCAGTGGCTGGGCCTGAAAAGCTTTCCCATCCTGGAAGTTCACGCGCAATACGGGACAGACAGCATCCAGAGATCAGAGGAGTTTCTTACCAACTACCTCGAAAGCCTGAGCCCCCATAGACTTCCGTTCACTGCTCTCGTGACAGGAAGTGCAGCGGGTTCCATCCCTGCATTCCGGGCTTTCTATGATGCAGGGGTCCGTATTCCTCGCGATCTCAGTCTTTGTTGTCTTGGCAGCGACCCCCGGGCCAAATACACCACCCCCGGGCTCTGCAATACGGCAACCAACAATCTGGAACTGGCTGCGGCGGCCATACGCATCGTGGAAACACGCCTGGCTGGAAGCGACGCTCCCTTGCTTAGTGAAACAATCCCTTACCGGATCGTCTGGCGAGAAAGCGTGGGGACAGCCCCCAAATCCGGAAGGACGATCCGGAAAAAATCTTCACATCCCCGGCTCGCGGGAAGAAAAGCGGCAGATTAGGCAAAGAGCGTATCCAAACGACTCTCCTGCAGAGTTGTGCGGCCAAAACCATCTACCTGTCGCCTGGTTTCACCCCGCCGTTCAGAGAAGCGCATCGCGTGCGGCGAAATCACCCCCCCGATCCGCCGGTCGACTCTCCAAAAAACAAGGGGATTTCCGACGGAGCCATGATCAAGGGACCGTCCCAAGGTTCATCCCCAGCGAGCATCCAATCCAGACAGCATTTCAGATAGGGACCAATATCCGGGGACTTCAGACTGGTCAGGGTCGGGTTCAAAAGCTCTGCGATTCCTTCCCCGGAAAAAGCCGCCACCGGAAACTCGGCCCCGACCTTGCGACGCGAATCGGCAAGAGCCCGTAGGACGCCCACCGCCGCAGCGGCGGTGATACAAAAAATGGCGTCGGCATCCATGCCGGTTTCGAGGATTTCTTTCATGTAGCGTAATGCTGCCGTCGAAGTAACCTCGCCGGACTTTACCGGTCGGTTGTAGAGTTTGCCCCGGAAGCCATGGGCCGCCATCCAGTAGCGCCAAAGGTCAATCCGCTCCAGGACCGGAGTATGTTCCGGTTGAGTGTTCAAGCAGGCGATGCGGGATCGCCCCAGCGAGGCCAGATGATCAAGCACGACCTGTCCGCAATTGGTCGGAAATTGAAGAATAGAAGGCAGCCCAAATCCGCTCAGGTTTTGATCAAGCACGACCACCCGTAAGGAGGCGTTTCGGACAACCTTCAGGACCTCCGGTGAAACAGGTTCCTCCGGAGGAACGATAAAAGCACCATCAAATCCCTGAACCGCATCCAGCAAGACCGGGTCGTCCCAGTGAACATAGATTACGGTCCGGACGGATATACCGCGACTCTCGGCGGCAATCTCGGTGGCTACGCGCAATTCGTCGACCCGAGAGGAAGCGAGGATCGGGACCAACAACGCAACCCTTACAATCCGCCGGCTTCCCTTTCCGTCATCCCTGACCCTCATCCTTCCCCGGCGTCGTTCAATCAAACCGTCGTCCACCAACAATTGAAGACCCCGGCGAACCGTCATGAAATTGACATTCAGCTCTCTTGCGATTTGACGCTCCGAGGGGATGGATTTGATGGAGTAGTCTCCGTGAAGAATCCGCTTTTTTATCAATTTGGCGACTCGTTTATACTGGGGACCCGTCTCCAACATGCTCCACATCTAGGTTTTGAGAAAACCTGATGCAATAAACAACTCCCCTGCCCGCAGGTGCCTGCACTCCTGACTTTTCCCAATTCCTTGATATGCCGACGAAAGAACCGAAAAGGGGAGTTTGTTGCTGCCGATCTCGCTTCTGGGGGCTTTTCGGCGGCCCACGAGACAAAGACCGGGAAAGTCGACAATTACGAGACTGGCAGGATTTGGCAGGCGAGATATTGACTGCGGCTTGCGAGTCCCAGCAAATTCCCCAAAGATGCCGGGATGCAACGCCCGGCTGGCATCCTGGTATCTGACTTTGACGGCACGATCTCCCGGAAGGATTTTTTTGATCTTGTGCGCGCCCGCTGGCCGATTCCCAAGGATGAAGACCCCTGGGAGCGTTATGTCTCCGGAGAAATCACCCATTTTCAAGCACTTGCGCTGATTTTCTCTCGCATCCGATGCAGCGAAGCCGAGCTTCTGAGTTTGGTCGATCAGATGGAGGTCGATCCCAACTTTGCGGCTACGATACGTGAACTCCAGGGCCAGGGATGGGAGGTGCTCGTCGCCTCGGCAGGATGTGCGTGGTACATCGAGCGACTTCTTGCCCAAGCAGGTATTTCGATCCAGGTATACAGCAATCCCGGTGTATTTGATCCCGCCCGGGGGCTGATCATGAGCCTGCCTCCAGCATCGCCATTCCTCGATCCGGGCACAGGTGTCAACAAGCTCGAGATCACCCGCGATGCACTGCGGAGGTGCGACTGCGTAGCATTTGCCGGGGATGGAAGACCCGATATCAATCCCTCGCTGCTGGTGCCGGAGGAGCGTCGCTTCGCTCGCGGCTGGCTGGCCGACGAACTGACTGCCCGTAAGGAAGGATTTGTCCGATTTGACTCCTGGACTACCATCCGCGACACGCTCCTATGCTAAACCAGCGACAGACCGCCATCCCCACCCTCGTCCGGGTCAAGCCTGGCGCCCTCGAGCGCGTCGGCATTTATGCCACCCGGCACGCCTTTCGCCGCGTGGCCTTGTTTTACAGCAAAGACATAGTCGAGGCGTTGCACGACGTCCTCACCACGTCTCTGGTCGCCGATCGTATCGCCATCGTCAGTCAGATCCCGGTGGAGTCGGCCAGTTTTGAGGATGCTGCGGAGTTTGCCGTCACCTTGCCATCGCGTGTGGATGCCATCATCGGATTCGGAGGAGGCAAGGCGCTCGACGTCGCGAAATACGTCGCGTTTCTCTCCCGCCTGCCCTACATCGCCGTACCGACATCCCTCTCCAACGACGGCATCTGCAGCCCGCAGTCCAGTCTCACAGTGGAGGGCAAGCGCCGTTCCTTCCCCTCCAGCATGCCGATGGGTGTCGTCCTGGACACCGAGGTATGTCTCGGCGCCCCTGCGATCCTGTGGCACTCCGGCGTCGGCGACCTCGTCGCAAAGTTCACCGCTGTAGCGGACTGGAAACTCGCCTTTCATGCCAAGGGCGAGCCAGTCGACGATTTTGCCGCTCTGCTCTCCGACGCCAGCGTTTATCAATTCATCGGCCGGCCAAAGCACGATCTCGAGGGCATGCGCCTCCTGGGTTCCGCCCTGTTGCTGAATGGCATCTCGATGGCCATCTGCGGATCTTCCCGCCCAGCCAGCGGCAGTGAGCACCTCATTTCCCATGCCCTCGATGGACTCAGCCAGCGTCCGCGCCTCCATGGTTTGCAGGTCGGCGTGGCCTCCTACCTGATGAGCATCATCCAGGGGCAGGGAGCCACGGAAACAATCGCCGGGCTTTTTGATGCCACAGGATTCTGGCAGGCCATCGAGTCAGATCGTTTTGACCGCTCCGAGTGGCTGGAGGCCGCCCGCATCGCCCCCACGATCAAGGCCGACTTTTACACCATCCTCTCATCACGCAACTGCATGCCCGCCATCGAGCACGCCCTTGCCACCGATCCGTGGCTGCATCGCTGCTTCCACAGCTAGATTACTCCGGGATCTTGTCGAGGCCGCCGCGGCGCATGAGGCTGCGATAGACAAAACCCGCCGCCACCAGGGCAAAGGTCGCCAGACCGGCTCCGATGGCAAAGGTGTATCGGTAGGTATTATGCGTCTGGTCGATGAGGACTCCCATAGCGGGCGATAACGTCATGGTAGCCAGCGACATCACGATGCCCGAGGCAGAGGCAAACTGGGCAAATTTGATGCGCGGAAACAACCGCTGGCCGAGCGATGCCGCACAGGTAAAATAGCAGCCCGAGAGCACTCCGTGCAGCACCCAGCCCACGAGAAAGGTATCCGCCGTGCGGGCAAAGACAGCTCCCCAGATCGCCACCGCCGCATAGCCGATCAGGCAGAACATCACCATCCGCAGCGGATGAAAGAGATCGACCAGCCAGCCGAGAAAATAGGCCAGGCAAAGCGAAATCGCAAAGGTAAGCGCAAGCGATTTGCCAAACATATCCATGTCAACACCCAGGCTCTTGGCGTAGGGAATACTAAAGGTGTTCACCGGCGAAAAGGTCAACCCTGCCGCCATCAGCATGACAAAGACCGCCAGAAAATACGGCTGGCTGAAGCACTCGCGAAAATAGGTCTTCATCTCGCCGACCGCCCCGCGCCTGCCGGGTTCCATCGGCGGCGCCGGAGGGTACTCACCCTCCTTGACCCGCAGGCAAACCCAGAAGAAGGCCACTCCGTAAAAGATGCCCACCGTCACGAGAATGAGGGTGAAATGATGGGGCACCAACCCGAATATCCAGTAGTTGAAGATCATTCCGTCGATGAGGCTCACCGCCCGGAACAACCCATAAAATCGCCCCAGCAGCGGCGTCGGCACCACATCGTTGACCAATCCTCCAAAAACCGCCTGCCCGGCGATGGTGGCCACCTCAAAGGCTGCCCAGAAGACGCCGAAGCAGATGAGTGAGACAAGCATCTCGCTCTCGTTCGGGAAATGGGCGTGAACCCAGCGCGCGAGGATCGGCGTGAATCCCAGGCCGATCATTCCCGCCGCCGCCAAGGGCGTGGTGATAAGCAGAAACGGAATGCGCCGTCCAAACCTTCCGCGATGACGATCTGACTTCACGCTGATCACCGGACCGAGAATCAACCCGATCAGCGCGGGAAAGGAACTGATGAGCAGCCCGAACAGAATGTTGGGGACATTCAACTGACTCAGATACCACTGGGCCATCGGACCCACGGAACGGTCGCGCATCGACCAGGCGAAATCACCAAGAAGCAGCCAGGCAAAGAGAATGACGATGCCCGTCGAGGTATAAACCAGCGTACCCGCCTGCCAGACACGCTGGTGGGCCGGCGCGGAATGCTCGGGTGTTGGGGGAGAGACCGTGACGTTCAAGATTGTTTTTCCTTTTCCCTCGGGTCACCTGCGATGAAACCTGCCTGGGGACAAAACAGCGCAGCGAAAGCACCGCTTTGACTTGAGAACATTAGGAATGGTTTCCGCCCGGCGAAAGCGGTATTTGGTTGCGCTATTCTTCTACCTGTAGAACCTTCCTCGTATGTCGACCAGCCCCCGCGTTACGATCCGCGACATTGCCCGCAAGGCTCACATGCATTTCACAACGGTCAGCCTGGCGCTGCGCAACAGTCCCAAGCTGAAGATCGAGACCCGGGAGAAAATCCAGAAGCTGGCGGAGTCGATGGGATATCGCCCCGATCCGATGCTGGCGGCATTGAATGCCTACCGGCAGGCGAATCGGCCGGTGCATTATCAAGCCTCGCTCGCCTGGGTGCACAACTGGGCCAATCCCGAGAATCTTTACGGCTGCGAGGAGTTCAACCAATATTATATGGGTGCGTGCGACCGCGCAGCCGAGCGCGGGTACAATATCGAGGAGTTTGCACTGGCCAAGGACGGCATCACAATCGAGCGTCTGCACCGCATCCTGCGCGCCCGCAACATCCAGGGCACGCTGCTTGCCCCGCAGCCCTCAGCGAAGAGCTTTCTCGACCTTCGTTATGACGAGCTTTCGGCCGTGGCCTTCGGCTTCAGTATGCGCCCTGCCGTGTTACATCTGGTGACCAACCACCACTATCACACGATGATGATGCTGATGGAAAAGGTGCTGGAGTTTGGCTATCGCAGGCCGGGGCTGTGCATCCCTCGTGATTGGAACTACAAAGTCGACTGCGCCTGGCAGAGTGTCTTCCTGCTTTTCCTGGATGAGCACCCTGAGCTCGCCCGTATCCCGATCTACTGGGCGACATGGGACGCCACCCAGGATGCCGGCCTGGCTGCATGGATCGGCGAAAATCGACCTGACGTGATCCTCGCCTTCAACGAAGCCAAGAAAGCGGTCGAAAACGTCGGCTACCGAATTCCTGAAGACGTCGCCTTTGCCAGCGCTTTTCTAAACAAGGATGAAAGCATAATGAGCGGCGTGCACCAGAGCGACTACCTTATCGGCCAGAAGGCTGTCGACATGGTAATCGACATGCTGCATCGCGGTGAAACCGGCATACCGGGCACTCCAGTGCGCATGTTGGTCGAGGGAGAGTTCTATCTGGGAACGACCATGCCCGACTTGAGAAAAGTCGACAAATCCGCCGACCAGGCAGGCAAAAAGAACGCCGCTAAGTCGCGCGGTCGTAAACCTCCAGCGTCACGCGGTTCTCGACCTTCTCGCCGCGCAGGTAGCGCTGCAGGTTCCTCATAGCCTCCTGGCCGCAGTGGGGATAGGTTTCCCAGGTCGGCCCGGCAACATGAGGCGAAAGCAGGATACCCGGTTGCCCGCGCAACGGGGAGCCTGCCGGTAGAGGTTCGTGCCGAAACACATCCAGCCCGATCCGGAGGCGACCCTCGGCAGCGAGTTTGATCAGCGCGCTCTCATCGACGACAGCCCCGCGACCGACATTAACAAAAACCCCGTCCTGCGGCAGCAGGCGCAGCAATTCCTCCGTGACCGAGTTGAGGCTTCGTTCGTTGAGTCCTTCGCACTCGATAAGGATCTCGCTCCGGGCAAAAAGCGAGCGAAGGTCCAGGCATGGCGTGACGCCAAACTCCTCCATCATCGCATGCGGCACGCCGTGGGAATATGCTGCAACATCGGCATGAAAAGGCCTAAGTATGGCCGCGAGTTCGCGCGCCACCGCGCCAAAGCCATGGAGACCGACCCGTTTCCCGCGCAGCACTCGCGTGCGCAGGCGCGGCATCATCTCAAACATCGAGGTTTCATCTGCCATGCAGTCCTCCCAGAGCGGGAGCGAGCGCAGCAGCGCGAGCACCATGAGAAAAGCATGCTCCGCCACGGCCGTGCTGGCCATGGCTCCCCAATTGGTCACGATCACGCCGTCCTCAATCCAGGAGCGAGGCACCCGTGGCTTCACCGACCCGGTGACGCTGCAAACGTAGCGGATGGGAAAGTCCGGCTCCTGCCCCCATGCCTCCGGCAGCCGGGGACAACTCCATGCCGTGACGAGGATCGTCGGCTTCATCGTCTTCAGCGCATCCTCGATCGTCTCCGCGTCGACGAGCGACGTATCCAGCCAGCTCTCGCGTACGGCGGAATGCTTCAGGCCAAAGGGGCTATTTCGAAAGAACAACCCTTTTTCATCCTCCGTCATCGCGAGCACGACATGCTGCGCTACGGGTGACACGCCGTTCCGGTGCGTCTTGATGGTTGCATCGCTCACTTCCATGAATCTGCCGCTAGGATACGACCATCCCGACCTTCGGCAAAGAAGCCGATCCAGCTATTCCATTCATCCTGTAGAAAGCAGCCGAGGCCCGCTGGATCTTATTTCGCCGCCTTCAGGCGACGCTGTAGCTGATCCTGATAGAGCGACGCCGGGATGAGGGAATCGCCTTTGCCTACACCCTCGACATAATCATCGGAGTCCACCTTGTCGCAGGGACCGCTGGTTCCGATGACATAGCCGTTTCCGACCTGCTGGGACCATACGAGCGCCTGGCGTTCCCTGGAGTATTTCAATCCCTTGGAATTCCAGAAGACCGACTGCGTGGTCGTCACGCCATGCACGGGATTTCCACCCCAGGGCCGAAAGTATCGCGCCTCAAGGAAGTCTCCATCGCAGGTCATCCGGTCGAGGAGATTCGACATGGAAAGGAACATGTGAAAGTCCGATGCATGAGAGCCGTCCTTGGAATAGCAGCCAGAAATGACGTTGCCGCTGCAAGCCATGGTACCAAAGTCGTAGTTATGCCGCCCGGCCTCGGCGCGGCAGTTGATGATCAGGTTTTCCTGACCATTGTGCGTGTACAGGTAGCCATTGCCACCGCCGCCTTTGTATTGGGAAAAGCCCAACGAACAATCCTCCACGGTGACAAACCGCGAACGACGTAGCGCGATCCCACTCGATAGCAGATGAATATTCGGATCGTTGCCAGAGGGAGCATAGGATTTTACGCCCTTGATCCAGCAGTTCTCGGCATTGCGAAGGCTGATCGCGCAAGCACCATGAACGTCATATCCCACGGTGCCGGGCTTGTTGAAATCCTCTTCCTCCGTTCCCACACCGGAATGCTGTTTCATGCCGATCGAGAAATCCTCCAATCCACATTCTGAAATGAGTTCGCCAGGGATCTTCACCAAACGGCCTAGATCCGCAACGCGCACCGGATAACGGACCGGGACATCGAGCGTCACGGCCGATTTGGCGGGATCGATTCCCACGACACGACGACAGAACATCAGCGTGCGGTTTGGGGAAGCTGCGCCAGCCGGCTGCCACTTGCCCGTCATCTCAATCTCATCAATGAAGCGCTGGGTAAGGTCGCTCCGCAGAACCACAAGATCACCTACTGAAAACCCCTCCACGCTTTTCAAAACGATCTCCGCAGCCTGATTCGGGACATCCTGGGCGAGCGGACTGGCGAGGATGCCATTACCCTCGTCCCTCCAATCCATGGCTTTCTCCGGCTCCACCGCGATCACCACCTTGCCGCGCATCATCGGCGTATCGTTGAAGAGGAAAGTCTTGTCCGCGCCTGCTCCGCGCAGGACTGTCTTGTTGCCGCGAAGCCGCAACACAAAGTTGGCTGCTCCCTGCGGCTGGATACGATAGGTACCCGCAGGCAGAAACACCACCCCTCCACCGGAATCCCCCGCCGCGTCAAGCGCCGCCTGGATTTCGCTTGTCGAATCCTTCACCCCGGTCGGGTCCGCCTGATAGGGAGGCTTCGTCACGTCGAGGACATCCCCCTCGATCCGGGGCACGGGCTTCTCACCGCGATGGTATCCCGCGTAGGAGAAATCATGCAAAAAATGGCCTGAACCATCACTAAAGCCGGGGGTCCAATCCGTCGGGTACAAAGCCGAGCGCCAGGAGGTTTCCTGAGCCAGGAGGACAGAGGCCGAACCGGCCACGGCGAGAGCGCACAGAAAGGGGAACTTCATAGCTCCGCTCAACCTAAAGCGAATCCCGCACGGAGCAATCATGTGCTCTTGAGTTTCCTTTCAACGTGTAGACAACCCGTGTCTACAGTTTGAAAACATCGACAGTCGCAGACCCAGGCTACCGTGTTAGGTTGGCTCCAGGCAGTTTGTCCCATGAAATTCCTCCTCCCCGCATTTCTCGCGCTCGCCGCGTTCACCACTGGCTTCGGCCAGGCTCCCGTCAACCCCGGCTTTGAAGACGGCGCGACCGGCTGGTCGCTCGACCCCATGTCGACCGTCGTCCCAGAAGCAGCCAATACAGGAAAGATCGGACTCCGCATCACCGACAACAGTCCCGACGCAGGCTCCTCCGCCACGAGCGGCAGGATCCCGGTGACGCCCGGAGCGATGGTGGAACTTCGTTTCCAAGCGCGCACTGAGACTGCGGGGTTCATCGGCGTGTACCTCTTTTTCTACGATCAGGCGGGCAAGCTGATCAAGGAGGAGTCGCAGCGCGCGGGTGCCGGCCATCCCGTGGTCGGCGTCAGTAAAGCCGACGGCCAGTGGAGCCCGTATGGGCTGAAAGCCACCGTTCCGCCCGAGGCCGCGAGTGTCGCGATCTGGGTTCACTCGTTCGGCAAGGCAGTTGGTTCCGCGGACTTTGATGATTTCGTTTTTGAAGGAGCCAGTGGGGCGGCATCTGCCGCAGTCCAGACTCCTCCTCCGCAGCCCCGAGCTCCTGTCGTCATTCCTTCGCGTGCCAAGCCTCCGCTCATCGTGATCAAAGTCGACGATTTCCGCCCGATCAACGGTGGCAACCTCCACGGCATCTGGATCAAGGTCGTGGACTATCTTGCCTCCAAAAACGCCAAGGTCAGCATCGGCGTGAATCCCGAGAAACTCAACGAGGCTTCTCCCGCTCTGATCGAGTGGGTGAAAAAGCAGCATGCCTCCGGCGAGGTGGAGTTCTGGTTCCATGGCTGGGATCACGCCATGCATGAGGTCGACGGCGTGAAGTACAACGAGTTCAACAAACGCCCCTACGAGGAACAAAAGAAGCGATTCGACGACGGGCAAGCGATTACGAAGGAGAAGTTCGGTTTCGCCTACAACACCTTTGGCCCTCCCGGAGGTGCCAGCAACGGCTTTGGCGATGCCAATACATACCAGGTCATGGCGGACGAACCCGACATGAAGGTCTGGCTCTACCCCCAGCCGATGGACAAAGCCGCACTCGACCTCCAGGCTGGAGGCAAGGTCACCGTGCTGGATCGCGTCTGGGCCGTGAATCTGGAGTCCAAGGTCGGCCAGCCGGATTTCCAGCGCTTCCTCGAAGGTTATGCCAAGAATCCGGACCGCGAATACTTCGTCCTTCAGGGCCATCCCATGTCCTGGGGTACGCCGGAAAAATGGGCGGAGTTCACCAAGATCATCGATTTCCTCGTCGAGCAGAAAGCCGAGTTTCTAACTCCCTCCGAACTCGCCGCACGAGTAAAGTCGGCCAACTAACACATCCTCCCATGAAACCCCTCATCATCGGTATTTTCCTCGCCTCAGCGTCCTTTCTCCCCGCTCAGATCCTGCCCAATCCTGGCTTCGAGTCGGGCTTGGAGGGGTGGAAGACAACGGAGAAAACACCCATCACAAGCATCTCCACTGCGGCAGCCCGCACCGGTGAACACGGCCTGCGTGTGGAGGATCAATCGGAGACGGATGGCGCGCGATTCTTTTCCGACGCCTTCACGGTGAGTCCGGGCCAGAAGGTAACGATCAGCTTCTGGGCGCGCTCCCCCCATGGCGATGTAGTCGGAGTGTCGCTGCAACCTCTGGGCGCCCGCAGCCGTCCGCTCATGGACGAAAAAGGCCAGCCCCCGCTGGTGATCGGCATCAAAATGTCGGCCGACTGGAAGCAATACAATGCGTCATACACCGTGCCTGACGAGGCCGAGTCCATGGTTATCAACATCCGCTCCTGGAGCCGGTCCAAAGGTATCGTCGATCTCGACGATTTCGATGTCACGATCGAATAGCCCCCCATTTCCCCTCCAATCCCCTTGTGAAACTCCTGCCCCTGCTCATGCTCGTTGGCGGCTCGCTTGCCGCTGGAGAAATCCCACTCCCGCTGCCCAATGGCGGCTTCGAAAATGGTCTCGACTCCTGGAAACTGGAGGGTTCTGCCACGGCAGCCACCGTCGCGCCCGATGCAGCCATGCTCGGAAAGAACGGATTGCGCATGCAAAGCGAACCGGCTCGGTTTTCACTGACCTCCGCCGCCGTACCAGTCACTCCCGGCAAGACCTACAAGCTCAACTTCTGGGCGGGCAGCCCCAAGGCACTGGAGCAACCCCAGAGTAACCTCGACGCCAAGCTCGTCTTTCGCAGCGCCGACGGCAAGGAAATCGCCGCCGCCCCTGCGAAGATCCGCAAGTGGCCGGTCGCGATGATCGCCAACAACTTCTTCAACGAGGAATACACCATGGCTGGGGCGGCTCCCGAAGGCGCAGCCACCCTGGAGGTGAGGCTCTCATCCTCAGGCAAGGGGCCGGTGGGACCAGTCAATCTGGACGACTTTTCCCTCGCCGAGCTGGACGATATCCCGGATCCGCAAATCGCCGAGGGAGGCGGACATCCCGTTCCGTCTTTCGATCCGCAACTCCTCAAGAACCTAGAGGATGAGATCAAGGCCGACCCCTATCGCGGAAAACAGCCGCCCAGGATCGTGATCAAGCTCGACGACTTCGGCGCGGCAGGCAGCGGGGTTCATGCCCGGTGGAAAAAGGTGGCGGATTATGCTGCATCAAAAGGTATCAAGGTAACGTTTGGCATCATTGCCACGCGCATCCAAAACGAGAATATCGCGGACTTCGTCGCCTGGACAAAACAGCAGCATGACAGCGGCCGCATCGAGTTCTGGAATCATGGCTACGACCACGCCGAGCGCATGGACGGAAAAAAGCGCATCATGGAGTTTGGCGGTGAACCTTACGAGCATCAAAAGCAGCACATGACCGATGCCAACAAGCTCGCCCGCGAAAAGCTCGGCTTCCCCTACGTTTCCTTCGGAGCACCTTTCAACGCCACGGATGAGAATACCGCCAAGGTGCTCGCAGAGGACCAGGACATTAAGGTCTGGATGTACGGCGATCCCCGCAACCCGGCTGGCAAAAAGGTCCTCATCCGCTGCGGCGCAGTCACCCTGGAAACTCCGACGCTCATTCCCAACTACGCCG
>NZ_BDCO01000001.1 GCF_001613545.1 Terrimicrobium sacchariphilum | reverse complement strand
CGCGACTGAGCCAGGCGCAATGGGCGGGGGTCTATCAGCTCTATCGCTCGACGCTCGGAAAGGATCTCGGATTGCTATGAGTTTCCAAACTTATCAGCGCATCGTTGCGATTGATCCCGCGCGGGTTTCCGACGTTTTCGGGCCGCTGTGGGCGCAGTTCGGCGAGGTCTTACCCGATGGGTCAGATCGCATCCGCACGATTGGGGCATTTTGGGATGATGAAGGGAGGACCCGCATTCGAGCGGCGAGCCTGAACGACGGAACTATTTCGCCAATCCCGCTGACTGATGGGCGAGTTGCTTACCGGTGCCTGTGGCAATCGGATGTTGCGGCGGCTTTTTCAGCGGGAGAAATCCCCGGCGCTACTGAGTTGACGGAGGAACAATTTGAATCCCTTCGGGTGAAGGAGGAAATGCCGTGAGCGACAATCTTCCGAAAGACCCGGTGAGCGGAATAGCCTGGAGCGCGAAACATTTCGGGCCATGGGGGGCTGTTGTGGTGGCGTTGTGCACCGCAATCGTTTCGTTGGCGATCTATATCGCGTCTCTCAACTCCAAGGTGCTTGACGCCTTCAATGCGGCCACAGCGGCAAGCACGAAGCAGGCGATGATGGCCGAGCAGGTTATCAAGATCGTCCAGGATGAGGCGAACGAAGATCGTCGCTGGAGGGAATTGCATCGCTAAAAAATATGAACCTGAAAAACGGAGTCTCGAAAGTTGGGGCCGTGCTCTTCGGAGCTGTGGCCGGGGTGATCGGTGCAGCGGTGACGGGGGGCGCTACGGCGGCGGTGCAGTACGTGCAGGCCAATGGTGCCACCCAGAACTGGCAGGCGGTTGGCGGAGCTGCAGCTGCTGGCGCAGTGCTCGGCGCGGCGGCTTACTTCTTCCCGTCGCCACTCAAAGAGACGAAATGACGCCTCCCGCGCAAGGCTTCCAAGATCCTCTGCCGGGCTTCCGGTGGATGAACTACAGGGATGGGCAACAGGCGCTCCTTGCTCCGCTCGTCTATGTATCCAAAGACGGCGAGCGTTTCGAGGTGCCGGCGGGATTTGTCACGGACTACGCCTCGGTGCCGTCGATCTTCTGGAACATCCCGGGCTTTGACCCGTACGGCCCGGCGAAGTTCCCGGCAGTGCTCCATGATTGGCTGTATTCGCTGCGGGGAGGCGAACCCCACCGGAAGACCCGCCCGCAGTGTGACGCGCTCTTTCTCGAGGCCATGCAGGCGGTAGGGGTGGGCTGGCTTCATCGGCGCATTATTTGGGCGGCGGTTCGCCTTTGCGGCGGCATTTGGTCGATGTCTCAACCATGGGCGAAATGACCAGCACTTTGCCACCGCTGGCGGTTTCGCCCCTCGAGATCGCGGCCCGATACGTCGGGACCCGGGAAACTTCGCGCAACCAGGGGCCGGAAATCGCGCTCTTCTGGAACGATACCAGCTACCCGCAGGGCGACGACAACCGGGAGCCGTGGTGTGCGGCCTTTGTGTGCTTCTGCCTGGCTGAAGCTGCCCGGCAAGGCTGGCGCCCGAAGGTCAAGGCGCTCCCAAAGGAAGCGGCTGTCCGGTACTTCCTCGACTGGTGCCGGGGGCGCTACGGCGTCGAGGTGTGGGCAAACGACGGCAAACGGCTCCCGCAGGCCGGAGACATCGCCGTTTTTCTACCGAAGCTCTCCCATATCGGATTTGTCGAGAGCGTGTCCGGTCGTACTCTGAACACGATCGAGGGGAACACTGACGACGGCGGAAGCAGGGAAGGGGATGGCGTTCACCGGCGGCATAGGGCTCTATCGTTTCCCGGGTGGTTTATTCGGTTTCTGTCCTAGACCCCACACCTTCCGTAGCCTTTTCCATTCGGGGTATCTGGCTTGGATTGCTTCCAGACGTGCAAGGGTGCTTTCCCGCATCGATTCAATCGAGTGCGCCCATCGTTCTCCCCTCAGAATGGCAATTTCCCAAGCGATCGCGGTCTGACATTCCGGGTGTGTCTCGGGATACCATTTCTCATCGAGGCGAAAGTACCATCCCGGATCTACGTTCCAATGGCCTATGGTCCATTCCCTTCCCCCCTCATCGCGTAGAACGAGATCGCGCTCTTGTTGATCCACAATTCGCAGCAATGCTCCGTCCTGAAGGCCAGGGGGAAGCGGGTATTGTGGAATCTCCGTGGCCCAAGCGGGTTCACCGACTAGAAATTCCCGCTTCATGGCCATTCCGAGGACCGTTCGCGTACCCATTCCGTGACGATCACGGGAAGGCCGCTCATGGTCAAGGATTGGAATCGTGAAAAGTCACGATGCTTGGCCTTTGTGGGTCTTTGGTTCTATTTTCCGCGACAATTTCCGCAACAGTTTGAGGATGCCCCTCTAGAAAATCTCTCAAAAATGTAGGTTCGAATCCTACCTCAGGAGCCACTTCTTCAATGAAGCGTGTATTGGTCTTTCTTGGACCACACGCGACAATGTCGGCCTGAGGGTTGACATGTGCTTCCTCCCGATGATCCGAAGCTAAGGATAGTGAAGCACCCGAGTACGACTTTCTATACTAGCGGCTAATTGCCGTCTGTAATATTCTCGAAGAAGAGTTCGCGCCAATCTGCCGGCTTATTCGCAATGATGCCCTGTTGATTCATAAAAGCGGCAAACGGCATGAATTTCTTCGGCGTGATCGTCCACTCGTTTTCCGGCCGGCGCAGGAATTCTTCAACCTGAGCGGCTGACATATTCTTGATGCCTTCCACTTTCACATAAAGAGCCGCCGCAGCTGCCGGGTCGGCTTTGATTTGATCGAGAGCTTCCTGAAGAGCATCGACGAAAGCCGTGACGATTTTTGGATTCGCGTCGCGAAATCTGGTGGTGGTCCAAACGACATTATGAGTATGGGGGCCACCAACCACCTCGTAGCTGTCGAGCAGGCGGCGGATGCCGGGTCTGGCCAACTCTTCATACATGAATGGCGCCGAGGCGAAATGGGCGTCGATCCCGGAATTGCCGCTGAGAATGGCTTGCATTGCCTCCGGATGGCCCATGGATACGGTCAATGGCTCGAGTTTGTCAGCCTGGTCTTTGCCGAATGCCTTCTCTGCCGCCATCGCCAGAATGACGGCCTGGATCGAGGTGCGGACGGCGGGCAAAGCGATTTTGTCCTTCACTGTGAAGTCGGCGATCGTCTTTACGTCAGGGTTTGAGGAGACGAGATACAGGGGCATGGAGTTCAACGCTCCCACGCCTCGGACCTGGAGGGTGGGATCATTGTGGGTTTTATCCCAACTCGTCAGCAACTGGGATATGCCGCCCGAGGCAAAGTCGATCCTGCCCGCTACGAGGTCATCATACATGGGCGAGGAGGTGGGAAAGCGCTGAAACTGCATGGAGACCTTGAGCCCCAGTGCCGCAGCATGTTTTTCCAGGAGTTTTTTGTCCTCCATCACCAAAAGCGGCAGGTAGGAGATTCCAAAACCTGTCGAGCCACCGATCACCACGATCTTTGGTTCGGACTCCGTCGACAGGGATCTCTGCCCAAGATCCGGATTCGAGCCATCTTCGTTTCGTGCGATTGCGGTGCTTTGCGCCAATGCCAGTGCGGTCATCGTGATCAGAGTATTTTTCAGATGGGTGATCTTCATGTGCGCGCGAAACCTATATCAGTGAGTATTTCTTGAATAGACTTGAACTTTTCACCATACCCGACAGTTTTTCTCACGGTTTATGCGCGATATGCCCCCTCTCAACACCTTGCGCATTTTCGAGGTGGCTGCACGGACAAGCAGCTACGCCGAGGCAGGAAAAGAGCTGGGACTAACGCACGGGGCAGTCAGTCGACAGATAAAGATGCTCGAAGAATGGCTGGGGCAGCGCCTGTTTGTCCGAATAGGCCGACGCATGGCCGCAACCCCGGCGGCTCGCGCTTTTGCTGCGGAAGTCAGCCGTTCCTTTGACCGTATGAGTCTGGCCGCCGAGGCCTGTGGTCGTCCTGCGGTGCGTCGTCTTCTGCGTGTCAATGCACCGACGACGTTTGCCATGCGGTGGTTGATTCCCAAGTTGGATTTATTTCATGCTGAACAACCCGATATCGAGGTAGTGATCACCTCGGCGACGACCCTCCACGATGAGTTGCGCGGGGGATTTGATGTGGCCATTCGCCGGGGACTTGCGGAAGCGGCAATGTGGCCGCAATATCGCGCAGTGCATTTTCTTGATGAACGCGACACGCTCATCATCAGTCCCGGATTGTACGACCGCTTACCTCTTCGCTGTCCCGTGGATGTCGCCAGACACGTTCTTTTGGCTAGTGAAACCCGCCCTGGGGATTGGACCGACTGGCTGGAACATGCCAAGGTCGCACCCAGCCCGGACCAAGCCCGCCGAGTCTTTGATCACTTCTTTATCACACGACAGGCAGTCGTCGACGGCTTGGGGATCGGGATCGGTCCTCTGCCGGTATTGCAGGCCGACATAGACGCCGGGCATCTTTTGACCCCTTTCAAAGAAATCACCGTCACGCGAACAGGCTATGTCGCGCTGACACCGTTTGACGGAGAAAAGACATCATTCCTCCAGACCTTCCTTGAGTGGTTGATCAAGGAAGGCGCAAAATGACTTATCCCCGGGGCGGGAAAACCTAGATCCTCAAGGTATCCAGTGATGCGATGTGTCGTTCCGTGGTGGGGAGGAGTTCCGTGAGGATCAGTTCCTTGCACGACGACATGACGCCTTCGTCCTGAACCGCGGCTTCGTAGTCCATTTTTCCGGCGGTTTCCCCAGCCCGGAGACTCGTAAGCGCGGACTTGTCTCCCATCAGGTTTGCGGTGCCCTGCACAAAACTGGTGAACGCTCCCCAGGCACCGGCATCGGTGGAGGGAGTGCCTCCCATGGAGCGAACATTCTCGGCAAGCATCGAAACGGCTTCCTCATGGTCCTTTTGGATCGCAATGAGTTCAACAGGAACGGTGTGGTCCTTTTCCAGAGTCGAGATGGCCTTTGTATAGGCGTCGACAGCGGATTGTTCACCCCGGAGCAGTCGATTGCAGACTTCGATGCAGTGTTGTGTATTCATAGCTGGGAATCGTTGGCTGAAGACCGGATGGATTGGATGCTCCCTGGCCTGAGGATGGAATCAGGGAATAGCTGGAAGCTTCCCGGGGAGGGGTGTACAGAAGGACAATCTGCTTTTGTATTGACTTGCTCTCCGGCGGTGTATGGTTCACTTCTTGGTCGGAAGCTTCTTGCGGTCGGTTTTGGCAAGATCGCGCAGCTCTCCTTCGGACATGGATTTCTCCATTTCTTTGGAAGCTCCCTTGAGCGATGTTTTCTTACGCTCTCCGCGTTTTGCCGACAGGGCGGCGCCTGCGGCCATCTGTTGTTTTTTGGATTTTGCTGGCATGGCTATGGAAGGTGCTCAGTGGTGTTCGCGCGCCTTCATGGCGGAGGATTCTATTCCTTGCCGAAAAACGGCTTCCCTACGGCAGAATCAGGCCAGCGGCGGACAGCGCTGATCCGGTGGGAAAATCTTAGTGGAGAATCTTCGGCAACGACTCCTCGATCGTGGTGAGATCAGCCTTTCCAATCCATGGATATCGGGCATCCCGGTCTTCCTCCCAGCGGAAGCCTTTGTTGCATCCGGCACGCAGGGCTGACAGCACTTCTTTGATGCGGTCGGCTGAGGCCCTGTCGTCGAGCTTGATTAACTCCTCACAGGCTTCTGCCGTCCCCATGGTGTAGGGTTCCGCCAGAGCCTTGCGATAGGCCGTAATCTGGTCCCTGTCGGAAAACTGTTTATTTTCGAGGCACACTCGCGCGGAGATGAGTCGGTTGATCATGCGACCGTCCTCCCAAGGCAAGGCCAGTTGCTGATCGATTCGTGCGGAATCCCACCGATACTGGGGCGGAATACGGTTTTTCCTCGAGGAAAGATAATCCAGAGCGATTTCGCGTCCGAAGTCGGAGAATGAACGCGCGTCGTTGGGAATCGTGGCGCGTGGATCGCTCGCCGCCCGGGTGAGTGCCTGTAGCGACGCTGCATCATCCGGAGAGGATTTTAGCAGGGCCATGGCGGCATGGACCGAGACCTCTGTCGAGGGGTGATCCAGGACTCCAGCGAGCAATGGTCCACCTGCGCTCGGGTAGCGGTCCTGCACCTCCTTGATACTTTCCAACAGCACTACCTCAGGAGTGTTTTTTGCGGTCAGGTCACGGGAGAGTATGGAAAAATACGCCTCAGGGTTTTTTGCGAAGTATTGATTCCGAAGCCACTGCACCATGTCATTGTCGGGATTGAGCCTGCGGCCGTAACTGTGAATGAGACGGTCGACTTCCTCGCCATCGAACCGTTCCTGAATGGCGATTTTTCGCAAAGCATAGCCGCATTCGCGGAGAACGGATTCCTTCCAGTATGCCGCGGACGGGGATTTTTCGGCATCCTCCGCGACTGCCTTGATGATGGGACGGGCTGGCTCGTAACCCATCTGGCCCAGCAAACGGAGTGAGCAGTCGATGGTGATCGTATTTGCCGCCGTCAGATGTTGAGGGAGGCCCTGCAACGCGACTGCGCTCCCTTCCAGTTGCTTTGCAAGGAAGGGGCCCCATGCGGATAGGGCGAATGGCTTGCCCGGCGTCCCTTCGGGAAACGCGGTTTCGATGAGTGATGTCATCGCCCGGGTCTGCACCTTTTCGAAATCCTGGACCTTATCAGATGCGGACATTCCCCGGAACCCGTGGTCCCACCAGAGCCGCGATGCCGACCAGACCCGGACGTAATAAGTGGGTTCGTGGCTGCTCATGGAGACCATCCGACGGTCGCTCACGAACTTTCCGTCAGGATCCTTCGGCCTGGCTGGTTTTTTTCTGACGGCGGTGGATTGACTGATCAGCCGGGCAGCCTCCCAGACGGCGGCAAACTCGGTGGGAGGGAGTTCCCATTCCTCGGTCACATAGGATTCCTCAGGGGAGTAAAACCAGCTTCGTGTCGTCGTGATTCTCTGAAGGAGGGCATTCCCTTCCTGCATGAACAGACGCACGCACCGATAATTGATATACCCGCTCACAACAAAGATCTCGGCTCCATTCGGGAGACAGCCGGGCGCAGGGTCGGGCACGGTGAGTGTGGTCAATCGGCGGTCGTCCTCCGTTCGCTGTGCCTCCAGCGCACGCAATGCGAGCTCGCGGGGCGACTTTGAAGCCCGGGCGGGCTGCGCCATTGCGAACAGGAACGCACAGATTGTCCAGCAAACGAGCGAGCGCATCAGGATATACCGATCTTTCCAAAATCCGCCCCGGGAGCAATCACTTCCGCGAAATGGCGAATGCTTTTGCATCGCGCGGGACGGGAATAACCCATGAGAATTACGCCGCCTCTGGCCGTTGCCGGCCAGATCGCCAAAGTGTGGTTGCTGGCGGTTGAGCCATACCAACGTTATTCGCGTTGAGCTGTATGTTATCGTGAAAAATGTCGCCCACCTCTAAGCCTGCAGGCCCTTTGTTGATCAGGGTTGGCGTCGATTCAGGCGGTTTCTGTCCGGTAATCGTGCTTTCAGCGTGTCGCTACGACGAGATAGAGTCCCGTCGTGCGGTGGCCCGATTCATTTGACTTCCCCCGGTGGCCGGTAGCGGCGCTTCTGGTTCTATCTGGCCAGATGGCGTCGGCGGCATTTGCCGAGGCTATCGTGGTCGAGGCGGAGGAGGGGCGCCTCCACGGTGGAGCGGTCAAGAGCAGTGAAACACCCGGGTTTTCCGGCAACGGATACATCGGAGGATTTGCAAAGCCGGGCGACGCGGTCGACATCCCGGTGGAGACGCCGGAGGCGGGGTTCTACACCCTGCGCATTCGCTACGCAGCTCCAGAGGAAAAAATGAATCCCGTGCTGGTGAACGGGTCTATCCAGCGAAATGGCTTTTATCCGAAGACCGAGGGGTTCCAGTGGATCACGGTTGGCCGGGTGGCCTTGCGCAAAGGGGAAAACACGGTGACGCTCGGAACCGACTGGGGGTACATCCTGGCCGATGCCGTCGAGGTTTCCCCCGCTCCGGCTCCTATGCCGTTTCAGGTCGCCGATCATCCCGTGAATCCCAATGCCTCAGCCGAGGCCAGAGAGTTGTATTCCCGATTGCGCCAGAGGTTTGGGAAGTACGTGCTGGCAGGTCAGCAGGACGAAAAGGGCGAACGCAGAGCTTATCTTGCATCGATCGCGCCCGGGTATGTGCCGGTGGTTGTGGGATTTGATCTGCTGAACTCCTCCAGTGCTTATGGACGACCTGACGGCCAGATCGAGAAGGCCCGCGAATGGGCGTCGAAAGGCGGTATCGTTTCCTTTTCCTGGCATTGGTTTTCGCCGTTCGGTGCGCAGAATGAGGTCTGGCGCAGTTACTCAACCAACCAGACGACTTTTGATGCTGGCAAGGTCATGGATGAGGGGTCGCCGGAATATCAGGCGGTGATCAAGGATATGGACGGCATAGCGGATCAGCTCAAGGTGCTGCGTGATGCTCGTGTACCTGTTCTCTGGCGACCATTGCATGAGGCCGAGGGCAGGTGGTTCTGGTGGGGCGCCAAGGGGCCGGAAGTCACGAAGCGTCTTTACCGGCTCATGTATGAGAGGTTTACCAAGGTCCATCATCTCGACAACCTGCTGTGGGTTTGGACGACCACGGACAGCCCGGTGGCGGAGCAGTGGTATCCCGGTGACGACTGTGTGGATATCGTGGGCGCCGATCTGTATGCCCCTGCTGGCGTGCGTGGGACCTACCTCGCGGTCTTTGACAATCTGCGCCAGCTCTACCGGGGTCGCAAAATGATCGCGCTTACAGAGGTTGGCGCGATGCCCGATCCTGACGCGCTGGTCGCGGAAGACGCTGGGTGGCTCTGGTTTCTCGTCTGGGATGACTACATCACTCGCGCGGACACCAATCCGGTCGACCTCATCCGTAAAACCTACTCACACCCTCATGTGCTCCGTCTCGATGCCTACACGAGCGGAGAAAAAGAGAACTGACTATGTCTAATACCCCCATCCATGTCGGGCTGGCCCAGGCCGCGATGCAAGCTTCGCGAGTTCGCCAGCTGTACCATCAGCTCGAAGAAGTGCACCACGGCTCCCGCTGGTCCAAACAGGAGGATGTCGTGGGGTTGCAGAGCGACGTGGGTGAGCTTGGACGTCTCGTCATGGGCGCAGAGGGCCGCTGGATGGCTCCGGACGACGTACGCAAGCAGCTCGAGGTCAAGCTGGCCGAATGCCTCTGGTGGATATTCTCCCTTTCCAACCGCTTGGGAATCGACGTCGAGCATGCCTTCGTCGACAAGATGACCGAGCTGGAGCACGAGCTTGCCCTGAGTGTGGCAAACTCCCGGAAACAGAAAAAGACAGCCAAGCGGAAGTCCAGAAACCCGGCCTCCAAGGGTGAGGGGATGGCGGGAAGTGGCAATACGAATGCGTAGCTAGCGCAATCTACCGAGTTCGAATTTTTTCCCCGAGAGGGCGTCTTTCACATGGACGCCCCAGAATGAAGTAGGGGTGTAGTCCCAGTCCGAGATCAAAACCGGTGTCGCCTTGGGATGCAGCGAGAACGCTGTCCAGTTCAGGTTGTACTTCTGGACCATGGCGAGGGCGTCGGGCACCCAGGTGGCGGGGTCTTCCTGGTTCTTGGCCGGTATGAAAGGCATCTTTTTGACATCCGCGCCGAATTCTCCGACCAGTACCGGATATTTCTCCGCGACCTTGAGAAAGCGGTTTTCCCAGTCCTTGTGCCAGTTGTAAAAATGGGTGGCGTACATGAGGCCGTTGCCGCCCTTGTCATCAAGGGCGAAGCCGTTGAGCACTCCGGTCAGGTCATAGGCGTAGTTGATGCCGCCTGCGATGATGATGTTCTTTGCTCCGGTCGAGCGGATGGCATCGACCAAACCCTGCATGCCGGGGGATTTGAACGTGGTATCGGGCGCGCCGCCTTTGCCTTTTACCGTCACGTCGCCGCCATTGCGCCAGATTTCCCAGCTGATGTTGGTGGGCTCGTTGTAGATGTCGAAAAGAACGGCAGGATTGTCCTTGTAGCGGGAGGCCGCATCCTTCCAAAAGTCGACTGCGCTCTCCGGGGCGGCGTGATAACGATGGAGGTCCAGAATGATGTAGGCACCACGCGCTGCAGCGAGTTTGACGGCATCGTCCACGATTTTGCGATAGGCCTCGGCATCATTCGGTTTGGCCTTCGCTCCCTTGCCTCGGCCAAACCAGAAGTCATCGTGAACCGGGAGACGCACCACATTGGCCTTCCAGTCATCGATGGCGACCTTGATCGAGAGGAGGATGCGCTCGCCTTTCTCCGACCACTCGAGGCTCGGGACATTGACGCCTTGAAGCAACACCTGCCTGCCCTCGGGCGTGACCAGCCGGTTGCCCTCGACCTTCAAGGGCTCGGTTTTGGTGGGCAGGGCAAGGATTCCAGGGATTGCCGCCTCGTCTTCCACCGCCTTTTGGACGGCTGCGGCTTTTGCTTCCTTGATGGCATTTATCTCAGCCTCCGGTGCTTCGGTCGCGGTGATGCGGGCCACTTCCAGTGTGCCGGCGGTGAGCTTGTTGAGGATGACGATGATTTTGAGCTTCTTCGCACCCTCGGGGACCATGGCCCGGCGATTCACATCCGTCCATTCCTTCGCATGAGAGTCGAGAACGAAGCCTCCTCCGGATTTGGGTACCCGGTTCCCCTCGGCATCGAGGAACTGGTAGTTGAAGTGCATGTCCTTGCTGAAGACAGGCCCCCCGGCGGCATTGGTGCCAAACTTGAAGCCCTCCACTCGGAAGCGAATACCCAGGTCCACGCCCTTGGTCGATTCCGGGAGATCGATCGTACGCGTCTGCTGGACTGTCATCTCGGGTTGCGTCGCGACCAGTTTGAGGAAAGCCGTATCCTCCTCCTTTTCCCAAGTGATCGGAGCTTCCTTGTCCTGTTCCCAGTCGGCGGGCCAGCTGGTGTCAGCACCTGTTTTCTGAAAATCACCATTTGAGATCAGCGATTTGGCTTCTTCGGCGGAAAGCCGGGACGGGACCAGAGCGAAGAGGGTGGTCAGGACGAGAGCGGCGAGGCGAAATTTCATCGGTGGGAGGAGTGGGATGAGCTATAGCGTTAATATAGCGTATATAGTTGCTATATCACGCCGCCGTGTTTCGCAAGGGGAAGTTTGGGGATGACCGAGGAGATCGGTCGCTATGTATCCTCGATACGCGAATCTGCGAGAGCGAGGACAGCTATACGGCCTGCCTGGAGGAGTTGATCCGAAAGGGAGCGGTCGGATACAGCCCGTGAAAGCTGCAGGGTGCCGACGAGAAGGGCGAAGATGGCCTGCGCCCGGTGTTCGCTTCTGTCCGGTAGCAGCGATCGGATGTGAGCAATGATCCGCGCAAGTTTCCGGGTGAACGCCACACGGGCGCGTTTTGGTTCGCGGACGATTTCGGCGGCCAGGGCGGCGGCGGCACACCCTTGGGCGCGGTTCTCGCGATGCTCCGGGCGGAGATAAAAATCGACTAGTGACTCGATATCGGTGGCGGCGGTCTCAAGATGGTGCAGAGTATCCTCAAGACCTTCACTGATGACCGCTTCGACAAGGGCCTGCTTGGAACGAAAATGACCGTAGAATCCGCCATGGGTAAGCCCGGCGTCCTTCATCAGCGAGGCCACGCCCACACCGGCGAATCCATCGCGCCGGAATCGCTCTGATGCCACAGCGAGAACGTGACGATGCGTACGGTCCTTATGGTCCTTGTCATATCGCATGGCAGAAAGTCGTTGAATTACGCTCGTCATACAATAGCCTGAATCGAGCGAAAACAAGAGCGGGAAATCCCGAATCGCCTGGCGCTGCCGCCGAAGTAATTTTCTAAACCGTGAACATCATGAATCGAAAGGATCGCAACAGATGAGCAGGCGACGCGTTGCAATTACCGGTCTCGGCATTCTCGCTCCCAATGGACTGAATACGGAGGAATACTGGGCGAGCCTGATCGCCGGACGCAGCGGCGTGCGGACCATCGAGAGTTTTGACACCTCGGATTATCCGTGCCGTATCGGCGGCGAGATTCGCGGGTTCGACCCGGAGCCCTATTTCAAGGATTCCAAACTGCTCCGGCGCACGGATCGATTTGTTCATTTCGCGATGGCCGCCTCGATCATGGCGATGAAGGATTCCGGTCTCGAACTCGACAAGGAGGATCTGAACCGCATCGGCGTCATCATCGGAACGGGCGTCGGAGGGTTGGATACCCTGGAGAAGGCTGCGCGGAAACTAATCGCGCAGGGCCCGTCGCGCGTGTCGCCCTTTGTCATACCCGGTATGATGGCCAATGCCGCCGGAGCGCTGGTATCGATCGAGTTTGGTCTTCGCGGGCCGAACTACTGCCCGGTCAGCGCCTGCGCCACGTCGGCGCATGCCATTGGGGAAGCCAGCCGCATGATCCGTGATGGCATCACCGACGTCTGTGTGGCTGGAGGCAGCGAGGCTACTGTGACTCCGCTGGCCATGGCGGGATTCTCCGCCATGCGGGCGGTGAGTTTGCGTAACGACAATCCAGAGCAGGCATCGCGTCCTTTTGATCGCGACCGCGATGGTTTTGTCATGGGCGAGGGCTCAGGCATCCTGGTGCTCGAGGAACTCGAACATGCCAAGAAGCGCGGAGCGCGCATCTATGCGGAATTGGGCGGCTATGGACAATCCGCTGATGCCTGGCATCTCACCCAGCCGCACCCGGAAGGGCAGGAGGTGGCAAATGCCATGCGCTTCGCCATGCAGGACGCCGGAGTCGAGACGGTGGATTACATCAATGCCCACGCGACCTCGACACCGATCGGCGATATTTGCGAAACGAACGGCATCAAGCGCGCTTTGGGCGACAATGCCCGCAAGGTCGCGGTCAGCTCCACCAAGTCGATGACAGGTCACCTGCTTGGTGCTGCCGGTGCCATTGAGCTTGCTGCGTGTGTGCTGGCGGTGAATCGCGGGGTGGTTCCGCCAACGATCAATCTCGATAATCCAGACCCCGAGTGTGACTTGGATTACGTGCCGCACACCGCGCGGGAAATGAAGGTGCGGGCGGCTTTGAACAACTCCTTCGGCTTTGGCGGGCACAACGCTTCCATCGTCGTAAAGGAGTTTGTCGACTAAAAGAAACAGGCGGTCGCCTCACGGGACGACCGCCTGACCTTTTCTCCTTCTTTTTAGGAAGACTTGCGGCGGCGGCGGGCCATGCCGATGGCAAAGGCGATGCCGAGGCCGATGAGGCCGACCGTGCCGGGTTCTGGAACGACCGTGGTGTAGGTGCCGTCGTAACTAGCTGTGGCGGCTCCACCATTGACTGTCGTATTGCCGAGCAGTGTCTGGAAGTTTACGTCGGAAGTCAGATCTCCGAGGAACCGAAAGGTTGATCCGCCGCTGTTGATCACGGAAAGCGTCGATGCTCCGTTGATCGTGCCGAAAGCAGCCAGGGTAAGGACGGTGTCGCTATTCAGATCGATCACCGAATTGGCTGTGAGCGAGATGCTGGCAAAGGTCTGGGTGGAGTTATCGGAAAGCTCCAGACGGCCACCATCAAGATTCAGCGTGCTCGTATCGCTCAGTCGGCCATTGCCATCGAGGACGAGCGTGCCCCCGGTGACCTGGGTCGCGCCGGTGTAGGCATTGGCCCCGGTGAGGGTGGTTGTGCCGCTCTTGACCTGGACGGTCGAGAAGTTCGAGAACGATCCGGCGTAGGCAAAGGAGTTGCCGCTTCCGAGGTCGATCTCGACTGTGTTCGTGCCCAAGCCGCCGGAGACATTGCCGGTGATGCTGGCGCTGCCGCCCTGGATTTTCAGCGAGTCATTGCCGCCCTCCAGGTCGATAGCGGAGCCGTTGTCGCCGATGATTGCTCCCGCGTTGGTCACGGTGTCGCTGCCGTCGCCAGTCTGGATCGCTGCGCCCGTGCCTGCGCCGCGGATCGTGCCTCCCGCATTGTTGGTGATTGTGTCGTTGTAGGACCCGATCATCTTGATGCCAAAGCCACTGTAGCCGCGGATCGTGCCGGAGTTCGTTACCGTGGTGGCAGAATAAGCTGCGCCGCCATTGGAATCGTCAACGAGGATGCCATTGCCAGCAGACGACGTGCCCGTGTTGTTCTGGCCGTAGATCGAGGCTCCGGCGGCGTTGGTGATGGTGCCGCCTCCGATGGAGATGCCCTCGGAGTTGTTGCCCGCCGATGCGCCGTTGCCGATGATGTTGCCGTAGTTGGAGATATTGACTGTGCCATCCACGTCAACGCCGTCGCCGTCACCGATGGAGTACTTGGTGTTGTCGAAATTGCCGGTGATCGTGCCGTAGTTGGTCACCTTGGCGAATGACCCGGGATCATCGATATTCACGCCGGAACCGTTCACGCCTGTGATCGTTCCGCCCAAGTTGTTTGTGACCTCGATGCTGAACGTCGCCGAACCGCCGGTGATGCCGTGGCGACCGGAAACCGAGCCGCTGTTGATGACCTGTCCTCCGGAATTTGTCTGAAAATCGATGCCATCACTCCCGCTTGCGTCGCTGCCCTCCACGACAGGTATCGCCTCGATCGTTCCACTGTTCTCGATGTAGCCGTTCACGCCCGGGCGCACAGCGTCAGCGGCGTCCGCTCGAATGATACCGGTGGATTCGTTGTAGATGGAATTGGTGCCGCTGGTGATGGTCTTGAGATCGAGGGCCTGATTTCCACCCCCTGCGCTAAGGGTTCCAGAATTCTGGACGATTATGCTAGCTCCGGCCTTGTTGACCTGTACGACATCGGCGGAGACTGTTTCCATCGTCGCGCCAAAGTTGTTTCTCAGAGTGAATGATATTCCAGCACTATTGATGTAGAGCGCTCTGGCTGTTCCTGTTTGTCGGACTATCCCGCTGTTCTCGAGGGAGGAGGTGCCGCTGCCTGTCACGGTGACCGCAACAAAACTTCCGCCAACAATCAATGAACCTGTAGAGGTAATAATCGCGCTCTCTCCGCCGGTCATCGACTGCGCATTAGTGACGGAGGTGCTGATTGGGAAGTCGTTGGCGTGAGTGAAGGGCGTGGATGCTGCCACCGCCGCGAGGGTCGAAAAGAGAAGGCGCGCTTTCATCGGGTGAAAGCGCGCTGAAATACGCGGCAGGCTCCGGGTTGCCTACCGCTTGATTGTTAAGAATCCGTTACGCTATGAGTTGCGTAACAGATTCGTTGCAATTCCTAATTCTGCTTGCCTAACAATGTCAGGCTTTCTGGTAAACCTCGGCGCCCTTTTCGAGGAACTCGCCGGATTTCTCCTCCATGCCTTTTTCGAGAGCCTCCTGCTCGGAGAGTCCCTGCTCGGCGGCGTAGCGGCGCACATCCTCGGTGATCTTCATCGAGCAGAAGTGCGGCCCGCACATCGAGCAGAAGTGCGCGGTCTTTGCGCCCTCCTGCGGGAGAGTCTCGTCGTGGAACGCGCGCGCCGTAACCGGATCGAGAGCGAGGTTGAACTGATCTTCCCAGCGGAACTCGAAGCGGGCCTTGCTCAGGGCATTGTCGCGGTACTGGGCGCCGGGATGTCCCTTGGCGAGGTCGGCGGCATGGGCGGCGATCTTGTAGGTGATCACGCCGTCCTTCACGTCCTTCTTGTTCGGCAAGCCGAGGTGTTCCTTCGGCGTGACGTAGCAGAGCATGGCGCAGCCGTACCATCCGATCATGGCGGCGCCAATGCCGCTCGTGATGTGGTCGTAACCGGGGGCGACGTCCGTGGTTAACGGCCCGAGCGTGTAGAAGGGAGCCTCGTGACACCACTCGAGCTGCTTGGCCATGTTTTCCTCGATCATGTGCATGGGCACATGGCCGGGGCCTTCGTTCATGACCTGCACGCCGTGATCCCAGGCGCGGCGGGTGAGATCACCCTGCACGTAGAGTTCGCCGAATTGCGCCTCGTCGTTGGCGTCCGCGACCGAGCCGGGGCGCAGTCCGTCGCCGATACTGAAGCTCACGTCGTAAGCCGCCATGATCTCGCAAATCTCGTCCCAGTGCGTGTAAAGGAAGTTTTCCTTGTGATGCGCGAGGCACCACTTGGCGAGGATGCTGCCGCCGCGGCTCACGATGCCCGTCATGCGGCGGGCGGTGAGGGGAATGAAGCGCAGGAGCACGCCTGCGTGAATGGTGAAGTAATCGACGCCCTGCTCGGCTTGCTCGACCAGCGTGTCGCGGAAAATCTCCCAGCTCAGTTCCTCGGCCTTGCCGCCGACTTTCTCGAGGGCTTGATAGATCGGCACGGTGCCGATGGGGACGGGCGAGTTGCGGAGAATCCATTCGCGGGTCGCGTGGATGTTCTTGCCGGTGGAGAGGTCCATCACGGTATCCGCGCCCCATTTCGTCGCCCAGCGCATCTTCTCGACCTCTTCCTCGATACTGGAGGCCACGGCGCTGTTGCCGATGTTGGCATTGATCTTCACGAGGAAGTTGCGCCCGATGATCATCGGCTCGTTTTCCGGGTGGTTGATATTGGCGGGAATGATGGCGCGTCCGGCGGCCACCTCGTCGCGGACGAATTCCGGCGTGATCACCTTGGGGATGCGCTGCGGGAATCGACCAAAGATGGAGGGAATGAACTCCGGGCTGGCCTCGCGGGAATGCTGGTGGGTGAGGGTGTTGCGGGCGGATTTGTCGTCGCAACGCAGGCGGTCGATGCCCTGGTTCTCACGGATGGCGATGTACTCCATCTCCGGGGTGATGATTCCCTGACGGGCGTACCAAAGTTGGGTCACGGGATGCCCGGCGGAGGCGCGGAGCGGCTTGCGCTGGGCGGATTCCGGGGCGCGGAGGCCGAGGCCGCCGTTGCGGAGACGGGAGTGCTCGTCGCTGAGATAGCCATTGTCCTGAGGAACGACCTCACGGCCGGTGTATTCCTCGACATCGCCGCGCTTCAAAATCCAGTCGCGGCGCATGGCGGGGAGGCCCTTTTCCACGTCGCCGTCAAAAGCCGGGTCGCCCCATGGTCCACTGGTATCGTAGACACGGACGGGTTCATTGACCTCGACCGTGCCGCTGAGGCCCTTGGTCGGGCTGAGGGCGATCTCGCGCATGGGCACGCGGACGTCCGGATGCAGCGTTCCCTCGACGTACACGCGGGTGGAATTGGGGAGGGGATCTGCGCTTTGCGGCTCCAGGTCGGCTTTTGATGCGATCATGTCAGGTCTTTTCGTTTGACGCAGAGCCGCCGGTCGCTCCCTTCGCCGGACTTACCCGGATCAGGTTCCAAGGGTCTCCCGGTAAATCCGGAACTCTCAGCCAGCGCGGCTCCCCTGCGTTTTGGGAGAGATTATGCGATTCCGGCGGCGCGTCAATGCAAGGGAGGGCGTCATTTTTTGCTTTTCGCCCCGCCTCGGTGTGTTGAAGTGACCGCTTCCCTTTAATTCGTAGCCATGAGATTTCAAAACCAAGTCGCCATCGTGACCGGCGCCGGACGCGGCATCGGTGAAGCCATCGCCAAACGCCTCGCAGCCGAGGGAGCCCGTGTGGCCATCGTCAGCCGGACCGAGGCCAATTCCGTCAAGACCGCCGAAGCCATCAATGCCGCCACGCCAGACTCCGCCAAGCCCTACGCGGTGGACGTCGCCGATTTTGACGCTGTGCAGAAGGTCGGCGAGCAGATCCTGGCCGACTTCGGTCGTTGTGACATCCTCGTGAACAACGCGGGCATCACCCGCGACACTCTCGCCATGCGCATGAGCTCTGACGACTGGGATGTCGTGCTCAACACGAACCTCAAGGGCGCTTTCAACTTCACCCGGTCCGTCCTCCGCGCCATGGTCAAGCAGCGCTCGGGCCGCATCATCAACATCAGCTCGGTGAGCGGACTCCTCGGCCTCGCCGGGCAGGCCAACTACGCCGCGAGCAAGGCCGGTCTCGTGGGCCTCACCAAGACGCTCGCCCGCGAACTCGCCAGTCGCGGCATCACGGCCAACGTCGTTGCCCCCGGCTTCATCGAGACCGACATGACGGCGGTGCTCAACGAGGAAATCCGCAAGGGCGCACTCGCCCAGATCCCGCAGGCTCGCATGGGTGCCACTGACGACATCGCCTCGGCGGTCGCCTTCCTCGCCAGCCCCGAGGCCGGGTACATCACCGGCCAGGTGCTCGCCGTCGATGGCGGCATGAGCATGTAAGGCTCGAAGCCATCTGTTGCTTTTGGAAAACGCGGGTCGGTCATCGATCCGCGTTTTCTATTTCTGGAAATCGCGTATTTTGAGCATCGGGATTTGATACCAATGCGCCGGATTTCTTCTCTCCGTACCACTCTCCTGGCACTTCTGGCCTTTCTCTGTGGTGTCCTGGCAGCAAAAGCTGAATTGGACATTCTAGCCCCGGCGACTGCATTTGTGATGGTTCCTGACTGTGTAATTAGCCACGTCGACCGGAAAACGATGTCTGACGTGGAGGTGGAGTTCTCGGGGAAACTCGTGGTTACGGGAAGCGATGGTCAACTCGTCGATACCGCAAACGTGAAAAATCATCTCTCCATCCAGAATAGCTCACCCGATGATGGCGGCGCCTTCGACCTGTTTTGCGATCAACTGACGGCTTCTCGCGGAAAGGCCGCTTTCCTGGATATTTCGACGACGGAATTTCGCATTCAAGGCTCCGGAGTGCGCCTGGATTTCTCGCGGTCGCATTGCGAGATTCGCCCGGCTGTCGGGCCGTAGGTGCATTGAGCGTACCGTAGCCTGATTTACTAGTACGTCCAGGTGAGGTCTGGATTGGTCATGGCTCCCAAAAAGTTTTGAAGGATGGATGCTATGAGGATGCCAATGACTAGATAACGGACGGATCGGATCTTTGTCTCCGCGAGGACGGCGAAGAAAATCGCCGCCGGTATGAAGGGAGACATGAAGAGCCGCCCCGGAAAACAAAAGCCGCCATTGAAATAGGCCCAGAAAATCGAGGGAAGGGAAAGAGCCAGCAGGATCACCCACCAGAAGATATTGGGACGAGGAACTCCGGGAAGAAATGACGCGGCAAGGCCTACAGCAACAACAACGAGCCAGGTATTTTTCGAGAAGACGGAAGTCTCACTGCTCACGAAGTAATAATACATCGCGGCGAGCGGCGAGCCGGTTTCCCACTTCATGGGAGGCTGGAGTTGGCCGTATTGATAATGGTTGAAGACAAGCACTCCCACTCCTCCCACGAACAGCACGGCCGCCGCCAAGGCGAAGCGAGGGCGGGAGAAACGGAAGAAGGCCAGGACGAGAAAAACGCAGGCCGGGGGTATAAACTGGAACTTGGCCCAAATGCCGGTCACAAGAGCCAGACCAAACAAGGCGGCATGTTTTCGGACCTGGAGAGCATAGATAGACAGGGCGATGCAAAATCCCAGCAGGGGTTCCGCGAATGCCGTGTTGGCATAAATCCAATACTGTGAACCGAAGGCGATAGTTATCGCACCGATGGCAGCGCTGGTGATGCTGCAGCCCAGAGACCTGGCAGTGAGCGCGACGAGGAGTGCCGTACCGAGGACAAGGAAGTGGGAAAGGATCTTCGCCACGATCTCCGTCTGAGATGGCCACGGCGCAGAGAATGCCGCGATAATGAAGGGCCATCCGACTGCGCGGACGGATTTTTCCACGGTAGCGGGTCTCTGAAGTAACTCGGCAGCATCGGGCTCAAACCCGAATCCAATGATTTCTGGTTTCCTGTCGATCGTCTGGACCACCGCGGTGTGGTGCGCCAGTTTCTGCTTAACGAAGTGCTCGCCGGCGCGTGCGGAGCCGTTGGCGACTGCGATGTAGTCGTCTTTCAGATCCAGATCGTGATCCAGGATAATGCTGTTTGCCACCATCAAGTAATGAGGCTCATCGCCCGAGAAGACGCTGGTCCTAACGACAAAGGGAGCGAAGAACAGAATCAGGAGCAGGAATGCCAGCAGGCTCCACGCTGGTATATCCAGGTTGGAGCCTTTTCCCGGAGAGGCGGTGATCAATGATTGCCCAAAGGCTCGTTGAAGCATCTGGATGGTCCGGGCGATCATTCTGAACGAAGTAGCGGTGCGCTAAACGGCCTGAAACACTACCACCAGCCCGTCGCCATCCCCGACGGCGAGGAGGGTGCTGTCGGCGTTCCACGCCAGAGAGGTGATGTTATTCTCGCCCTGGAAGGCTGAAACGGGCTTATCGTTGGCCGACAGGACCAGCCTGCCGAGGATATCGCCGGTGGCGAGATATTTGCCGTCGGGCGACCACGCTATGGCCTCGACGTCTCCCTGGTGAAACTGCAACTGGCTGGGGGTCGAGCCCTCCGGGCCGTTTTTCGGAGTGCAATCCCAGACGGTAACCATCGGGCTTCCCCCGGTGGCGAGCTTCTTGCCATCTGGCGAGAACGCCATGGCTTTGACCTTCGTCTCGTAACCCTGGATGTGCAGGGGGTAGTCGCGATTGAAATCGTAGAGGTGAACACTCGCGGTCTGGTCGCCGGTTACGAGCCAGCGGCCATCCGGACTCCAGGCCACGGAAAGGCTTGCGCCGCCCCAGTCAAACTTCGCGAATGGCTCGGTGGCCCCGAGGCGCCACATGCGCGCACCGCCTCCGCTGACAGCGGCAACCTCGCGGGCGCTTTTTGGATTCCACGCCGCATCAGTCACCGAGGTCTGATGTTCGCCGAAGGTGGCGACGGTTTCTCCCTTGCGGTCGAGGACGAGGAGATTCTTGCCGAAGCCGACCGCGAGGTGCTGGCCGTCCGGACTCCAGACGACGCGCTCAATCACGCTGCGGCCGAGTTTGACCTCGGCGACGGGTTCACAGGCAGGAAGGGAGTGAAAGCGCACCCTGCCATCGAACCCGCAGGTCGCAATGAGGTCGGGCGTCGCGGAGGAAGCTCCATTTCCAAGACCATGGTCGGGCAGGGCGCTGGTGATCTCGCCTTCCTTGTCGATCACCAGGGTCGCCCCGGTGACCGGCGTGACGCACAGGTGGTCGCCGGCCCACTGAACATTCAGGATGCAGTCATCCGCCTGGACGGCGGCGTATTTTTTCAAGCCCATGGGGATTTACAGGGTGCAGGCCTGGAAGGCCTTGGAGAGTTCCGCACGATCAAGGTGGCGACCGATGAAAACCAGCACGCTCTTGCGCTGGCGCTCGCCCCAGGGCCCGCCGTCCGCCGCGTTCATGATCATGTGAACACCTTGGAAGACAATGCGCTTCGGGTTGTTGCGCATGGCAACGATACCCTTGGTGCGGAAGAGGTCCTGTCCCTTGGTGCGAAGGAGTTCGCTCAGCCAGGCATTCAGTTTTTCGCCGTCGCAATCACCCACGTGCTCCAAGGCCACACTGGTGACCGTTTCATCGTGGTGATGATGGTGGTGGTGATGCTCCTCGTGTTTGCACTCGCCGTGGTCGTGATCGCAATCCGAGTGGTCGTGGTCATGCTCGCAATGGCCATGCTCGTGGTCGCAGTGGGAGTGATCGTGTTCGTCCTCCTCTTCCTCAAGGAAGTGGGGATCGAGTTCCATCGCGCGGTCGAGGTTGAAGCCTCCCACGTCGAGCACGTCGGCGATCGGGAGTTGCGCATTGGTTGTACGGTGAATCTTCGCAAGCGCGTTCATGCCGCGGATGCGCCGCTCCAGCGCGTTGAGTTCCTCCGGCGTCACGAGGTCGCACTTGTTGAGGATGATGACATCGGCAAAAGCGATCTGCTCCTTGGCCTCCTCACTGTCGTCGATGTGAAGCAGGATGTGCTTCGCGTCGACGAGGGTGACCACGGCATTCACCTTGAGCTTGTCCTGCATTTCCTCGTCGGCAAAGAAGGTCTGCACGACCGGGCCGGGATCGGCGAGGCCGGTGGTCTCGATGAGGATGTGGTCAAACTTGTCCCGCCGTTTCATCAGGCTGCCAAGGATGCGGATAAGGTCGCCGCGCACGGTGCAGCAGATGCAGCCGTTGTTCATCTCAAAGAGCTCTTCATCCGTGTTGATGACCAGCTCATGGTCGATGCCGATTTCGCCGAACTCATTTTCAATCACGGCGATGCGCAACCCATGCTCTTCGGTGAGGATGCGGTTGAGGAGAGTGGTTTTGCCCGCGCCGAGGAATCCAGTCAGGATCGTCACCGGTACGCGTGTGTCTTCTGTGGCCATGCCATACACGAACCCACGGAGGCATTTCTGGCAATTGCAAACCGTTTGCCGAAATGAAGTTTTCTGCCATGTTCCCCGCATGACGCCTCTCGTCGTGATCGTTGGGTTTCTGGGTTCGGGCAAAACCACGTTTTTGAAATCGCTCCTCCCGGAGCTGAAATCCCAGGGCGTCGCCCCCAAGGTGATCATCAACGACTACCAGAACGCCGGTGTCGACGCGGAGCAACTGCGGGCATTTACCGAGGAAATCCGCGCCATTAGCGGGGATTGCGTCTGCTGCGGGTCGCGCGAAGAGCTGGTTTCCTCACTGGAGTCTTTTCAGCACACGCCGGGCTCGATTGCCGTGGTGGAGACCAATGGAACTACCGATGCCGAGCAGTTGATCGAGATGCTCTCGCTGGAGCCCGGGCTCGAGAAATTCACCCTCCCGATCCAGATTTCCCTGATCGATGGGAAGCGCTGGCAAAAGCGCTTTTGGCACAACGCGCTGGAGCGCGAACAGGCCCGCACTGCGGCGCATGTCGTTATCTCCCGGCAGGATGTGGTCGATGCGAAGCGGGTCGAGGAGGTGAAGGAGTCCCTGCGCGAGCACAAGGTGCGGGGCCAGATTTCCGACGTCGCCACGGTGGCGGCGGAACTGGCCAGGGTCGTCGCCCGGGCCAGCATCGTAAGCGCCCGGCTGGTGGAAAAGGCGGGCTGCGGGTGCGACCATGATCATTGCGAACACGAAGGGCACTCGCATCACCATCACCAGGACAGCCACTTTTCGTCGATCGAACTCGCTCTGCCCGAACTGGTGAAAAAGTCGGATTTCTCCGCGTTCCTGCGCGGCCTGCCCGACGAGGTGATTCGCGCCAAGGGCCTCGTCCGTTTCATCGAGGAACCAGAGGAGTTTTTCGTCTTTCAGAAGGTGGATCGCTTCGAGGAACCGCAGTTTTTCTCCGTGGGAAAGGAACCCACAGTCCGTGTCCCTCTGGCGCTCTTTATCGGCCCGGAGATTCCCGAGGATCGCCTGCGCGACGGAATCTCCCGATTTTCCGAGAGTTGATTTTAGGCCGGAACCCGCCAAAGTTTCCAGCCATGTCTCTCGCCATTCAAGTCGCCGCCGTCCTGGGATTTCTCGGAGTCGCTCTCGGAGCTTTTGGAGCCCACGGGCTCAAGGCCACCCTGACCGCCAATGACACGCTGGCCATCTGGCAGACAGCGGTGCTGTATCACCTGCTCCACGCCGTGGCTGCTCTCTGGGCGGCGGAACGTCAGCCGATTGTCGTTTGGTTCTGGGCGGCCGGCATTCTGATTTTTTCCGGCTCCCTCTACATCCTCGCCGTTACCAACATCAAATGGCTGGGAGCCATCACGCCGATCGGCGGACTGCTTTTCCTGGCCGGGTGGCTGACGCTGGTGATCAAGCCGCGCTGATCACTCGCCGACCACGCTGACGACGAGGCGCCGTCGGTGGGGAGCCCGCCGGTGCTCGAAGACAAAGATGCCCTGCCAGGTGCCGAGCTGCATGCGGCCCTGGGCGAGGGGAATCACCTCGCTCGACCGGGTCAGCACCATGCGGATGTGGGATGTCATGTCGTCCGGCCCCTCCAGGGTATGGACAAATCCTTTGGAATCTTCGGGCACGAGGCGCTCGAAGAACGTCTTCAGGTCTGTCTGGGCCGAAGGGTCGGCGTTTTCAAAGATGATGAGGCTGGCACTGGTGTGCTGGATGAAAACCGTCACCGTGCCCGTGCGGATGCCGCTGGCGCGGACGATGCGCTCGACCTCGTCGGTGATCTCGTAGGTGCCCTTGCCGCGCGTGGCGACTTCAAAGGTATCAGTGTGCGCCGCCATTTTTGGGAGTCGGATTGACGAAGGTGATGCAGGACGGATTGAGCACGTCTGCTCGATGATCGGTGGCGGTGAGGCGGCCGGTCGCCGGGTCGATCTTCAGGACGGCGAGTTTGCCGTCTTTCTGCCCGGCGGTGATGAGCCATTTCCCAATAGGATCGATGCCGAAGGCGCGGGGGACCTGAACGAGGGCGGGGACATTTTCCACGAATGTGACCCTTCCATCCTCTCCGATGGCGAAGACCGAGATCGAGTCATGGACGCGGTTGGAGACATATATCCACTTGCCCGAGGGATGCATCTGAATCCCGGAGCTGGTGATATTTTCCGTATTGGTGCCCACGGGCAAAAGAGGCTCGGTTTGGATGAGCGTCAGGGTCCCCTTGGCAGGATCGCGGGAAAATACATTCAAGGTGAGATCCAGCTCGCCGTTCACGTAGAGGTACTTGCCATCGGACGACATGACGGAGTGACGCGGTCCGGCACCAGGCTGTGGACGGCCGCTCGGCGGATCAGTGGGCGTGAGGGTGCCGGTGGAGCGGTCAAACTGGTAGCTCCAGACATTGTCTGATCCAAGATCGCAGACATAGGCAAACTTCAGCTCCGGGTCGGTGATGACGGAGTGTCCGTACGGGCGCTGCTGGCGCTTGGGGTTTGGGCCGGACCCGGTAAAGGAGACGAGCGAGGTGCGCTCGCCGAGGGCTCCATCGGGGTTGGTGACGAAGCACGCGGCGCTGCCTCCGCCGTAATTCGCCACGAACACGTAACCCGGCGCGAGCCAGACGTGGCAGGTTCCCTTGCCGCCAGAGGGCTGCTGGTTGATCAGGGTGAGCTTTCCGTCTTCATCGACCCTGTAAGCGGCTGCCATCGAGGCGTCTCCGCTTTCCACCGCCGCATAAAGGTATTCGTTGTCCGGGGTGATGGCGACGAACCCGGAGTTATCCGCTGCGGCGGCCAGCACGGGCTTGCTCAGTTTTCCCGTTTTGGTGTCGAGCGTCGAGCGCCAGATGCCCTGGTTCTCCGAGGCTTTCCCGTAGGTGCCGATATAGAAGGGTTCAGACTGGCTGTGGGCGATGGATATCATGGCAAGAGAGAGAATGAGGGACAGGTGGAGGTGTCTCACGGGGGTCAGTTTCTCTGCCAAAAACGTGATCTCAAGCGCAAATCCGGGTCTTTTTGTCGCAATTCCCCGCCAAATTTTTCCCTCGCAAACCGTTTCGGACTGGTTAAGAGTGCGACTCAATCTCAATATGAAGTTTTCGTCTTTTCTTCGGGCAGGTATGCTGACTCTGGCAATTTGCGGTGCAGTGCAGGCGCAGGATGCGCCCGCCACGGCTGCCAGCGTGAAGAAATACTTGGTCGAGCGCCTGGAGCGCATGCACAACGCCTCCGAGGAGTTCGTCAAAAACAGCGATGCCTACGCGGCGGTCGTGGCCGCGAATGGAAACTCAGTCGAGGCGGCTTACAAGGCGGACCCAAAGAAGATGGACGCCCTGGTCGGCAAGATGCAGGAGAACTACAAGGCGATGGATAGCTTCGGCTACGAAACCGTCGAGGGTATCGTGGCGGGCGTGGAGTCGATGGCGGATTATGATGTCTACCTCGATGCCGGTGTCCCGGCCTCGGAGGGTCCTGATGGTGTCGCACCGGTCGTGCTGGATCTCGGCAATGGCAAGAAGATCGACAAGCAGGGCAGCCTTTTCACCTACATCATCGAGCCGGCCTTATGGGGTGGCGACAAGCGCTGGGTGGTTCCCGTCGGTGACAACAAGACGATGCCGAAGCCGGAGGTGCTCGTGGCGGCGGCCAAGGACGTGAACAAGAAGATCGGCGAACTCGTGGCCGACGCGAAAGCCTGGAATGCCTCGGTGAATGACTGTTTCGGAGCGATGGTTGTGATGACACCAACGCTCTCCGATTACTTTGAGGACTGGAAGGAATCCCGCTACTCGTCGAGCAAGTCGGGCCGATTCCAGGCCGTCAGCCGTATCTCAGACATGCGTGGCATCATGAGCAGCTGCGAAGTCATGTACGATGCCGTAAAATCCGGCGTCGCCGCCAAGGACAAGGCGCTCGCCAAGTCCGTGGTCTCCGGTTTTGACGAAATCCAGCACTTCCTCGATCTGATCGAGAAGCGCGAGAAGCAGGGTGAAATCTCCGCCGCCGAGATCGACGAACTCGCCACCCAGGCGAAGGAAAAGACCGACAAGCTCGTGCCTCAGATCGAGCAGAGCGCCGCAGTTTCCGGCGTCAAGGTGCAGAGTTAAAACGTAGTTTCTGCCATGCGTACCCTTGCAAAAGCCGTCCTCCTCGCGGGCGTCTTGGGCCTGACGGTCCACTCGTCCCGGGCTGACGTGATCGACGACGTCAGCACCCTGCAAGGCGTAATCGATGAAAGCCTGCTCGACCTGCATGGAAATCGCTGGTCGAGCGAGGACGAGGCCCGCATCCAGGCAGCGCGGGCGGCCTTTCTGCCGGATCTGACTGATCCCGCCGCCAAGGCGATCTGGGACAAATCGGAGAATTTTTCCCAAGCCGATGCGGCGCAATCGCTGGGCAATTTGCAGGCGCGCCTCCAGCACGTCGCGGCGCTCCAGATGCTGGCCGCACTTTCGGCGGGTGATGTCGAGAAGGCCCGCGAGTGGCGTGCCATCATCAAACTGCCGAAATACGTCAGCGCGGTGGAGGGCGCTCTCGCCCTGCAACGGCTGGGCGGCGAGGGGATTCATCGCGAACAGGTCGCTCAATTGTTGGCGAAGGAATATGTCCTCTGGCAGATCACCCGCGCCCGGGAAAAGAGCGATGCACTGTATCGACTTGTCCTCGACGGACGTGCGACACCGCAGCTGATCGCGTCCCGCTCGGCGGAGATCGAGCAGCTTTCTTTGATCCCGCCCTCGATCCTCGCTCTCGTCGGGGCCAAGCCCCCGACCCAGGCCCCCGAGGTGACCTCGACCCAGCTCGTCGCTGCGGCTCTGGCGGGAAACACTGATCTGCCCAAGCTGATCTCGGAATGGCGGCTCGCGCTCGAGGCGGGTTATCCGAACCTCCTCTCCGCCGAAGACGTCCAGCGTCGTGAGCGCATCGTCCTCAAGCTCCTCCGGTTGATCCCGATGGAATACCAGTCCGGAGTGAGGGATGGGGAGATCATCATTCCTCTCGAATATCGCGAGGCGAAGACCTTCACGATCCAGGCGGGGCAGATCGTGAACGAACTGATGCCCGTGTGGCGTCAGACCAAGGCGGAGGCACTGAACCAATACGGCAGCACGCTGCTCGCGGGCTTTGAGAAGCTGGAGTCAGGTATCAACCGCAAGGTGGCCCTTTCCGAGATCGAGTCAGACGTAAAGGAGATCTCCTCGCTGCTGCAAAAGGAATTTGGTCTGGCTCTGAAGAAGGCAGGTACGGGCGCGGATGTAGTGACGGAGACGGTGCTGGAGATTCGCGCGCTGCTGGGCCAGTCCCTTGCCGCAGCCATGGACGGCCAGTGGCGGAAGGCGGAGCAACTGCGCGTCGACGCCTACGCCAGCTTTGACCTGGAAATCGAATCCCGAGCCCTGCCTCGCGATCCACAGCTCGCGATCAAGGCGGAGAAGGCTTTTCTCGATGGCTCGCCGGGGCGGCCTGGCATCAAGGCTGCGCTCGACAGCCGCGCCAAGGGAGAGACGCTGAGCGGTGCATACGATCATGCGCTGGACGCGCTCGATGAATGCGCCGCGCTGGTCAAGGTGGGGCTTTCCCCGATGGCCGCGACGATCAGCACCGTGCTCATCGTGTCTCGTGAAGGATTGGAGGCTGTGGTGATTCTTGCCGCCTTGCTGGCTGGACTGCGCGGGCCGGAAAATGCGGGAATTCGCCGTCGTATCGGTCTGGGAGCATGGCTCGCGCTGGGGGCTAGCGCAGGGCTTTTTGCTGCTTCCAAGACTTTACTCCAAGGTCTCTCCCGCTATGGGGAAACCCTGGAGGCCGTGATCTCGGTCATCGCGGTGATCATCCTGCTCATGGTGACCAACTGGGTCTTCCATAAATATTACTGGACTGGATGGAATGCCCGCCTGCGTGATCTGAGCAAGGCGGCTCAACGCAAACGCGCCACCCGCTGGGAGAATCTCGCCTTGATGGGTGTCGGCTTCATGACGATTTTCCGCGAGGGTTTTGAGACGACGCTCTTCATGCAGTCTCTCATCCTGGAGGCGGGAATGAAAGCCGTGTCGCTCGGCCTGCTCATCGGTTTCCTGCTCATCGGTACGCTCGGTGTGGCCGTCTTCGCGATCGGGGCCAAGCTCCCGTATCGCAAGATGCTCGTCGTCACTGGTGTGCTGGTGATCTTCGTACTCTTCACGTTCCTCGGCTCGACCACGCGACTTTTCCAGACGGTCGGTTGGCTGCCAGTGCACCCGATCCCGGGGCTGGAATTGCCCTCATGGATGGGCATCTGGCTGGGACTGTATCCGACCTGGGAGGGCATCCTGATCCCCTTTGCGACATTTGCCTACGTGGGAGGAATGTGGCTCTTTGTAAAGATCACCGCCCGTCGAGCCCAGGCTCAGGCGGAGGAGGCGGGGCCGGATTTCCGCGCCGCCGCCTCGCACTAAGGTTATCTTTACTGTTCGGAATAGTCCCAGAGCAGGCCGCCGTCGACGACGATGGTCGTGCCGGTGATGTAGTCTGCATCCTCAGAGGCAAGGAACGCCGCCACGCCAGCGACATCGCCGGGTTTACCGAGTCGATTGAGCGGGATGTTGCTCAGCAGCGCCTTCATGAGGTCGGGGCTGTTGAGGAGTTTGGTGTTGATCGGTGTCTCGATCGCGCCCGGGGCGATGTTGTTGATTGTGATCCCGAGCGGGGCCAGTTCGATCGCCAGGTCGCGGCACAGCATCTTCAGCGCGCCCTTGCTCGCGCAGTAGGTCGAGAAGTGCGGGAAGGGAAGCTCCTCGTGTACGGAGCTGACATTGATGATCTTGCCGGTACGCTTCGTGTCGCGGAGGTGGTTGACGAAATCCTGGGTGAGGAAATACGTGCCCTTGAGGTTGATGTTGAGGACGAAGTCATAGTCGGCCTCGGTGACATTCCAGAAGTCCGCGCCCTTCTCGACGCCGGCGTTGTTGACGAGGATGTCGATCTTGCCGAAGTTCGACACGCCCTCGGTGATGAGGCGGCGGTTATCGGCGAGATTGGCGAGGTCGCCTCCGACGACGAGGGACTTCCGCCCCAGGGACTCAATCTCTTTGCATGTCTCCTGTGCTCCGGTGTTGCCGAGACGGTCGTCGATGATGACGTCAGCGCCTTCCTTGGCGAGACGGATTGCGATGGCCTGGCCGATGCCTTGGGCGCTGCCTGTGACGAGAGCTACTTTTCCTTCGAGTTTCATAGATGTGGAGTGGGTTGGGTTAATCGGCTTGGAAGGTGTGGATCTGGCGGATCATCTTGGCGATGAGCGCGGTCCAGCCGGTCTGGTGGCTGGCGCCGACTCCCGCCCCGGTGTCGCCGTTGAAGTATTCATTGAATATCAGCAGGTCTTTCCAGTGCGGATCGTTCTGGAAGAGTTCGACATCGCCATTGAAGGCGCGCTTGCCATTTTCATCCTGCTGGAAGATCGAGACGAGACGCTTTTGTAGCTCGATCGAGATGTCCCAGAGGTTCATCTCGTTTCCGCTGCCGGTGGGAAATTCCACCTTGAAGGTATCTCCAAAGTAGAAGCCAAACTTTTGCAGGGCCTCGATGAGCAGGTAATTCATGGGAATCCAGACCGGCCCTCGCCAGTTGGAGTTTCCGCCGAACATCCCGACCGGGCTGTCCGCTGGACTGTAGCTCAGGGTCTCGGTCTCCGTACCCTCTGTGAAAGTGTACGGATGGTCGAGGTAATACCGCGAAAGCGCGCGGATGCCGTGGGGCGAGAGGAATTCGTTTTCATCGAACAGCCTTTCGCAGATGCGGCGCAGACGCTCGGGCGGCACGAGAGAGACGAGGCGGCGGCCGTCGATTTCCTTGCCGATGTGGTGGAGTTCGTCGAGCAGGTGCGGGCGGTGTTTCTGGAAATACTCGATGCGCTTGCGCATGAGCGGGAATAAATCCGCCACTTCCGATCCGAAGCTCTCCACCGCAAAGAGCGGCGTGAGTCCGGCGATGGACCGAGTCCGCAGATACTCGACAGACCCATCGGGACGGCGCAGTACATCGTAGTAAAATCCATCTTCGTCATCCCAGAGGCTGAAGCCGTGGGTGCCCTTGGCATTGACGGATGCTGCGAGGTAGATGAAATCGTTGAGGAACTTGTCGGCAATATCCTCGTAGATGGGGTCTTCGCGAGCCAGCTCGAGGGCGATGTTGAGCATGTTGAGCGAATAGGTCGCCATCCATGACGTGCCATCGCTCTGCTCGATGCGGCTGCCATCGGGCAGGGGATAGCGACGGTCGAAGACTCCGATGTTGTCCAAGCCAAGGAAGCCACCTTCGAAGACATTGTCACCTGTCTGGTCGACGCGGTTTGCCCACCAGGAGTATCCCATGAGGAGCTTGTTGAAGGCACGCTTGAGGTAGTCCCGGTCACCCACACCCTTGATGCCTCGTTCGATGGAATAGATGCGCCATGCCGCCCAGCCGCCGATCGGAGGGTTGGCATCGGAGAGCGCCCATTCGTAGGCGGGCATCTGTGAACTTGGGGAGGTGTACCGCTCCCCGCGCAGCAGCAGGTTTTGCTTCTTCGCCGTCTGTGAATCGATGAGCGAAAAGGCTACGGATTGGAACATCAGATCCCAGGCGCAGAAATACGGGTACTCCCAGCAGTCTGGCATCGAGATCACGTCATGGGCGTGCATCTCCTTCCAGAACGCATTGGGCAGTTTCCAACGCTCCGCTGGGGGCTTGGGCATGGTGGGGTCGCCTTCGAGCCACAGGAGGACGGGGAAGAAGTAGAACTTTTTGCACCAGAGGAGCCCTGCCAGTGCACTCTTTTGGATACGGAGATCCTCCTCCGATGCGCCAGGCGCGATGGCCTTATAAAACTCCGTGCTCTCCTCCTCACGCAGTTTGAAAAGCGCGTCAAACTCCGTGCTGAACGGTGCAGGCTGGGGATGCTCGGTAAGCCGGAGATTCACCACCGTGGTCTGTCCCGGCTCCACCATGCGACGGAAGACCATGGCGCTCTTCGTCCCGCTGTTGGCTGGGTTCACCACATCTTTCTTTCCGTTCACGATATACTCGTGGAACGCGTCTTTGACGTATTGCGTCGCGTTGGGTGCGTTAAAAAGCCGCTGGTTGTTCGTCTCGTTCTCGGTGAACAGGACTTCATCCGGCGCGTCCCCGTAAAGCTGATGCACGGGAAGCCCCCATGGTGTCGCGCGAATCGAACCATCGGGAGTGAGGTGCATCTCGGGTGTGGTGACGCCTTCTTCCCCCCAGGACCACGTGTTTCGGAACCACAGGGTGGGAAGGATCGTGAGCGGCGCGGCATCCGGTCCCCGGTTCGTCGCGATGATGCGGATGGCAATATCGGTTGGCGAAAACTTCGCGTACTCGATCACAATGTCGAAATACCGTCCTTCGTTGAAGATGCCAGTATCGACTAATTCGTACTCCGGTTCCTCCCGCGAACGCCCAGCGTTGGCCTCGCGAAGTTGCTGGTAGGGGAACTCCGTTTGAGGGTACTTGTACAGCCCGCGCATGAAGCTGTGCGTGGGCGTGTTGTCGAGGTGATAGAAGTAATCCTTGATGTCCTCGCCGTGGTTGCCCTCGGGATTGGATAGGCCGAAGGGACGCTCCTTGAGGATGTGATCCTTGCCGTTCCAGAAGGCGACGGAGAAACAAAGGCGGCAGTCGCTGTCGCAGATGCCCAGCAGCCCATCCTCACCCCATCGGTATGCGCGGGAGCGGGCATGGTCGTGAGGGAAGTACGTCCAGGCGTCGCCGTTGGCCGAGTAATCCTCGCGAACCGTACCCCATTGGCGTTCCGGGAGATAGGGACCCCAAAGGTCCCAGTGCTCCCGGCCCTGGTCGCGAGCTAGAATGCGTTCAGATTCCGCTTCAGGCATTGGGCCATGCCAGTCGCAGAAATCGCAGGCGTTGTCACTCGTTTTTCCGGAAATCAGTGCCCCACCGGCGCATCGCTGCGACCGTGGCTCTGGCGAAGGAGGAAGGCGAGAGGCAGGACAAGGAGAGTCAAGATGCCCATCAGCCAGAAGGCATCGATGTAGGAGAGCATGCCTGCCTGCCGCTGGACCTCTCCGTAAATATATCGAAGAGGTTGGAGGGAAGACGGGTCATGCGGAAGCATGGCCTTCAAATGGACCAGAGCGGATTGCGTCTCCGTGTCAAAGGCTGAGACATGCTCGACGATCCGGGCCTGGTGAAACTGTCCGCGCCTCGCGATGATCGTGCTGCAAACGGCGATGCCGATGCTGCCACCGAGATTGCGTGCGAGGTTGATCAGGGCGGAGGCGTTGTTGTTCTTTCCTGGGGGTAGACCATTGTAAGCCGCCTGCGTGATGGGCGCGAAGATCAGGGCGATGCCCGCCACCTGGAAAATGCGAGCCTGCACGGCCATGTCGAAGCTGATCCCAAGATTGAAGCGAGTCATGTTGAACAAAGACGCCGCCAGAATGACCAGCCCCACGGCGACAAGGTACTTGGCCGGGAACTTGGGGATGAGTACGCCGCCCACCAGCGGCATCATGAACATGAGGAATACTCCGCCTGCCGTGAGAGCCAGCCCGGCCTGCTGGGCGGTGTAGCCGAGGAGTTGCTCGAGGAACTGCGGGAGCAGGGCGGTCGTGCCAAAAAGGATGAAGCCCATGAAGAACATGGTGACGAAAGACGCAAGGAATGAGGGAAGTTTCAGCAACGGGATATCGACGATGGGTTCCTTTTGCCGGATCTCCCAGAATACCAAGGTCAAAAGGCTGATGCCGGCGATAATTGCCGCAGTGAGAATCGCAGGAGAGGAAAACCAGTCGCTGCGCTCGCCACGATCGACGAATAGTTCGAGGCACCCGATGCCGACTACCGCCAGAAAGAACCCGATCCAATCGATCCGCAGACCATTGCGAAACACGCGCGCTCGCTCCACCTTGGCCGCCTCCGGTTCGCTCACCAGCACTGCGGTGAGCATGAGCGAGATGATTCCCACTGGCACGTTGATGAGGAAGATCCAGTGCCAGCTGTAGTTGTCGGTGATCCACCCGCCGAGCGTCGGCCCGATGGCGGGAGCGAAAACGACAGACAGGCCATAAACAGAAAATGCCATTCCTCGTTTCTCGGGAGGAAAGATATCGGCGAGCATCGCCTGCACGACCGGAGCCATGCCAGCGCCTCCGATGCCCTGGATCAGCCGGAAGGCGATGAGCCAGTTCAGCGAGGGGGCCATGCCGCAGAGCAGGGAGCTTGCCGTGAAGACTGCCACACACGTCATGTAAAATCGTTTTGTCCCAAAGATCGTACTGAGCCAGCCGCTGATGGGCATCATCACGGCATTGGCGACGAGATAGGTGGTCAGCACCCAGGTGCTTTCATCGAGTCCCGCCGCGAGGCCGCCGGCGATGTGGGAAAGCGACACATTGGCGATGCTGGTATCCAGCACCTCCATGAATGTGGCCAGGGAGATGACGACCGTCACCACCCAGGGATTCACCTTGTCTCCCGACGGGGTATTCAAGCGGTTAGCGAGTATTGACTACAGGAATGACCGACATGCCGGGAGCGAGGATCGGGGTATCCGTCGGCAGCTTGTCGAAGACGATTTTCACCGGGACGCGCTGCACGACCTTGACGTAGTTGCCCGTGGCATTCTCGGAAGGCAGCAGACTGAAGCGAGCGCCCGTGCCTTTCTGGATGCTTTCGACGCGCCCGGTGAGGTGCAGCGCCGGGTAGGCGTCGACCTTGATTTCCACAGGCTGGCCGTTGCGCATGTGATCGAGCTGGGTTTCCTTGTAGTTTGCCACCACCCAGACGTCGTGCGGGACGACCGCCATGAGGGCGCTGCCGGTTTGCACATAGTTGCCCGGCTCGACGTTCTTGCGCGTCACGCGTCCGTCCTGCGGAGCGTAGATTTTATTGTAGGAGAGCCGCAGTCTGGCGGTTTCCAGCATGGCCTTGGCGAGTTCCACCTGAGCCTGGCCGGATTTGACCGCCGCCTGGTTCATCGTTACCTCGGCGCCCGCGGCGATGACTCGCTTGTTGCGTCCGTCGAGGGTTGCCTTGGCCGTTCTCTGGGCGGTGTCGGCGTTGTCGAGATCCTGCTGGGAGATGACGCCGCGGGTGCGGAGTTCCTGGCTGCGCTTGAGCTCCTTGTCGGTGTTGTCGGCATTGGCCTGGGCGTTCTCGACCTCAAACTTCGCCTGCTGTAGCGCCGCCTCGGAGATGCTGAGCTGGGCCTGCGCCTGGGCGTATTTGGCCTCTGCGGAGGCGAGGTTCGCCGAGGCGGAATCGTAGACGGCCTGGTTGTCTCTCGGGTCGATTTCGACGAGGAGGTCCCCGGCTTTCACCTCCTGGTTGTCGTCGACATAAACCTTGCTGACCTGACCGGCGATCTGCGGGCTCACCTGCAGGATGTGAGCCTCGACGAACGCGTCGTCCGTGGATTCCATTCCGCGATTGAGAAAATACATGAGGAGCGCCACCACGGCTATGGCGGCAAAGATCGCGATGAAATACCGGCGTTGAAGCCGTCGCTTCGGTTTTGGCTCGGGGCTGGACTCGGGAGAGGGTGCGGGTGTGCTCATTGGTGGCGTGGTGCGGATGCCGCCGTGGCGGCGATGCCGGCGAGGGAAAAATCGGTGATATGTGCAGCGATACGGTCGAGGTAATCGGGGGCCTCGAGGAGTTCCGGGGAGAGACGCTCGGAGACGGCGCGGCAGTTTCGGTAGTAGAGGCACTGGCCGATCACGCTGGCTCCGATGAGGGAAATCTGGGCTTCTGAGAGTTTGCCGCCAGCGGCGGACTGGATGATCTTGTGCAAGGTATCCCGATGCGGACGAATGAAGGTCTCTACCAGGACATTCAGGAGCCGGGAGGGTGAGGTGAGTTCACGGGCCAGCAGCTTGCCGTGCCAGCCTGGTCGGGCCGAATTGAGAACACGCTGGAGGAGGCCGGAGATGTAGGCAAAAAGTTGTTCGCTCGGAGTCGTTCCGAGTTCCTCTGGCTGGGTGCGAACAAAAATGGTGCGCATCGCATGATTGAGGGCCTCCAGGTAAAGTTCCTCCTTGTCCCGGAAGTAGTAGTTAATTGCGGCGAGATTCACCTTCGCGCGACGCGTGATCTCCCGGACGGTCGACCCTTCGAAGCCGTGATCCCCGAAAACCTCTCCCGCTGCCTCGATGAGGCGTTCGCGAGCGGGGACGGATGCTGCCGAGAGTGTTGCCATGTGCGTTACTATCCCGATTTATACATCCGTTTCAAACAGATGTTTTAAACAAATGTATAACCCGTTCTGCATGAGGGATAAGGAGATGAAAGTGCTGAAGTGCTGCGGTATTGCGCTTGCGGAGAGGGAAGGTGAGCCGCTTGTATCTCGCCATGAATCTCAGTCGACCTCTTGACAGCGCTGGCGGAACGGACGACTCGCTGGGCGGTTCACTTGCTTTTGGCGTGGTCAAAAGTGAGAGGCAGCGCGTCGGCGTGCTGGCTGTGCTGATCGTGCTGCTGATCGCCGCCTTGCTGTGGTCGGTATTTGGCCCGGTAGTGATGCAGCCGGAACTCCGGGAAAAGGTGCGGGCCAGCCTCCCGTTTGGCATCGGAATGCTGACGGTCATGTTTCTTTACGAATGCACGTCCTTTGGCTGGCTCACCCAGCTGATTCGCAAAGGGTACGAGCCGGTTTACTGGGTCCGCGTGGTGAATGCGGTCATCGAGCCGCTGTTTTTCACGGCAGTGCTCGCCTTTCTGATCGTCTTTGTCGGGCCGCTTAATGGCATGGCGGGTCCGGCGCCATATATTTATTTCCCCTATCTGGCGCTGTCGGCTCTGAGTCTCAGCCTGCGGTTGAGCCTCGTCAGCGGTATCACGGCGGCTATCGGGTTTAATGTCGCAGCCTTTTTTGCGGTGCATGGCCTGGAGGCGACGCCCAGCACGGCGGTGCTCGTTTCGTTTCCGCACTATGGGATGAAAGGGATTCTCATCGTGCTGACGGGCCTTGCCGCTGGTTACGTCGGTCACCGGCTGCGCAAGCAGCTTGGCGAGTCTCTCAAGGTCGCCAGGGAGCGCGATCGCGCCGTGAGCATCTTTGGCCAGCATGTTTCGCCGAGCGTGGCCGACCGTCTCCTGCACCAGTCGGTGGAGCTTACGGGCGAGGAGCGTCAGGTGTGCGTGATGTTTGTTGACATTCGCGACTTCAGCAACCTCGCCGCCGCCAAACTTCCAGGTGAGATCGTGGAATATCTGAATCAGCTTTTCGGGCCCATGATCCAGGTCGTCAACGATCACGGAGGCATCGTGAACAAGTTCCTCGGCGATGGATTCATGGCTGTCTTTGGCGCGCCGAGCGAAGATCTCAAGCTGGCCCGTAACGCCGTGGCCTGCGCCCGCGAGATTCTTTCCTCCACCGACCGGCTGGTGGCGGCGGGCGAGATCCCGCCGACCCGGCTCGGCATCGGACTGCACGTTGGAGTCGCGATCACCGGCAACGTCGGCTCCGAGCAGCGCAAGGAATACACAGTCATCGGCGACACGGTGAATGTCGCCGCGCGGATCGAGCAGGCCACGAAGCAATTCCGCGCCCAGCTATTGGTGTCCGACGCTGTGGCGGAGCAGTGCGGTCCCGATGTGGCTGGTGCGGTCGATCTCGGCCTGGTCGAGCTCAAGGGCCAGCCCAAGCCGGTACATCTCTACCAGCTGGTGTAGGTCGCTATTTCAGCAGGGAAAGGAAGGCCTTGCGCTCAACCCAAAGCAGGAAGGCCGCGCACACCACGATAAGGATCAGCATCGGGTCGAGGAGTCCTGCTCCCTTTTCGATAAAGACGTGAAAGGCGAGGATGTTCACCAGGATCGGGCCGAGAATGAGAAGGCCAAAGTTGCGGGTCTTCGGAACGATGACCAACAGACCACCGAGGAGTTCGAAGATTTTCACGAACGTCATGTACCCCGTCGGGATAAAGGCGGCCATGAATGCCGCGGCGGGAGTGCCCTCTGCCGGAACGGGGCCGTCCTTTACGAGATTAAGCAAGACGACCACAGCCGCCATGATGAATAAGCCGCCGAGAATAACTCCGGCGATCGCCGCCGCGATTTTGGTGATCTTGGACATGGGCAGGTAATACCCCCCAGGCTTTCCAGTCCGCAATCTGAATTCGCCGCCCGTTTTCTGATTTTTACGTTATTCCGATATTTGGCTGGGTGCAGCAGGCTGTTTTGCTAGGAATGAATCCCTCCATGAAGGCCCTACTTTGTTTCTCCCTGGCGCTGTTCGCAATCCATGCCGACCTGGGCGCGGAGGAGTATCGCACGGAGGCAGCCCTGTCCTATTATGAATCTGCCCGGCTGGAAAAGGCCGATGCGTACCAGAAGGAAACCTGCGTCCTGGATCTCGTATACCCAACCAATAAGCCGGGTTTTGCGACGGTGATCTGGTTTCACGGCGGCGGACTGACTGGCGGCGAGCGGGAGATTCCCAAGCTTCTCCAGGAAAAGGGTATCGCGACAGCTGCCGTGGGCTACCGGCTTTCCCCCAAGGCTACCCCGGATGAAATCCTTCAGGACGCAGCGGCAGCCACCGCGTGGGTCTTGAAAAACATCGAGGCGAGGGGCGGCGATCCGAAGAAGGTCTTCATCGCCGGGCATTCTGCGGGCGGGTATCTAGCGGCCATGATCGGCATGGACCCGCGCTGGCTCGCGGCGCTTGGGCTTTCCAATCGGCAGCTCGCCGGCATCATCCCGGTCAGCGGGCAGGTCTCGACGCATTTCCAGGTGAAAAAGGTGCGGGGCGATACGCAGCCCGAGCTACGCCCGATCATTGATGAGTATGCTCCGCTTTATTACGCATCCAAAGACCTGCCGCCGATCTGTCTCATTCTGGGCGACCGGAGGATCGAGTATAAGAATCGCGTGGAGGAGAATGATCTCCTAGCCGTGAGCCTGCGCAACCTGGGCCATCCTTTCGTCGAGCTTTACGAGATGGGAGGGCTCGATCATGGCGGGGTCGTCAATGGCGCCTGCCTGCTTATCCCGGGCTTCATCAAACGGGTGGAAGAAAATACTCCCGCCCGGCAGGTCCCTTGATCGAACTCACTCCTCCGGGAAAAGGCGGAGGAACACGACGCCATGGGAGGCGACGGAAGAGCGAAAACTGTCCTCGTACGTCCCGATGTCCTTTTGCGTCCAGAGATTCCGCACGCGCTGCCTGCCCGAGATTTTGAGATCGGCCCATGACGCCGTGACCTCGGCGTTTTGCGCTCCGAGATTGAAAAGGCCGACCGCCAGGGAGCCGTCTTCCAACGGCTTGACATAAACGCGGAGGTCCCCGTCCTTGGCGACGCAGATTCCCTGTTTGCCGAGCGGGTCCTGGTTGACCTCGATCACTTCGTCATTGGTCAGGAGGCTGAGGGTAAAATCATCCAGCGCCGAGAGGTCGCAGCCGATCAGCAGGGGAGCCGCCAGCAAGGACCATAGGGAGATGTGCGTATACTGTTCGTCGGGAGTCAACGTGGTGGGATGGGGATTGCCCCATCCCACATGTCCCACGATCAGCATGTCGGGATCGTTCCAATGACCGGGCCCGGAGTAGGGAGCCCACTGATCCTGATTGAATCCGATCGTACTCATGCTTTTCCATGAGTCCTCGATGTCACCCGTGGTGCGCCAGAGATTGGAATAGCGGGCAAAATTTGCCGCCTCCTCCACAGGTGCGCTATTCGACAGGCTGTAAACGATATCGCGGGATGCGGCGGCCAACGCATCGTGCATTTCTTTCACCCGGGGAACATCGATCACGTGCCAGTCGTACTTCAGGAAATCCACTCCCCAAGCCGCCCATTGTGAGACATCGTTGAGGACAAAGGAATGGGAGCCATCGATCTCTTCCTTCTTTCCGACATCGTCAGGCTTGTTGCCGTTGCGGTTGATTTTAAAGTTCTCGTTATGCTGTCCGCTGGAGATCCACGTGTAGCTGCCATCTTCATGGTCTGCATACGAACCGATGTGACCGGCATAGGTGACATTCCACGGTGTGGAGTAAATCCCAAACCGCAACCCCATCCTGTGAATATCATCGGCGAGTTCGCTGATATCGGGAAATTTTGGATTGGCTTGAATGCCGTTGAATACGCCACCGCGTTTTCCCTGCCAGCCATCGTCGATATTTATGTAGCTCCACCCGTGATCGCGCAGGCCCTTTTCCACGAGAGCACGAGCGGAACTCAGTACCTTTTCCTGGCTCACTGATGCCCCCCAGCAGTTCCAGCTATTCCATCCCATCGGCGGAGTAAGGGCGATCGTATCCCCCACGATGATACGAAAAGCCTTACGTGCGCTGCCGAGGCGGTTTGTCGCATGCAGGGTGAGCCGATATTCTCCTTTTTCCTTGAGGGTACCGGTGATGAAACCATTCGAAGCGTCGAGGGCGAGACCGGGGGGCAGATTGTCGGCGGAGAAGGCAATGGGTCGTTCACCCGTAGCGGGGATCGTATAAAGCACCGGCGAACCCGGACGGACTCCAAACACGCTCGGCCCGTTTAAGCGAGGGGTGGGGCCTGGTCGGGGCGTCAGGATCATTCCATTGCCCGGAGATGGTCCGTTCTCGGATGCGATAGTGAGACTTGGAGACAAAAACACCGAGATGGCGGACACAAGGGCGATAAAAGCTCTGCGCATGCGCCAAGGAAAAGCGTTTGGATGGCAGGTGTAAAAAGAAAAATACGTCGATATAAATATATCAACGCAGCGGGCGCGAAATAAGGGCGATGAACTTCGCGCCACGACGGTCGGGGGAAGCTGTACCTTGAAATATCGGAAGGGGGTTGATTTTTTTCAAACAGAGGGGATGATTATGAGGTCACCATGAGCTCACTATCTTCGTCCTCGTTTGCCCCCGTCGGGGGAGAAGTGTGCCTGGATGCGGCGATGCGCCATCCCAAGCGCTCGCGAGGTTTTCTCTGCCTCGTCTTCATGTCGTAGGCGGGCGTCCGGTGTGCCTCTTTTTGTGAGGCGCTTGCTCCAGGATCAGCCCGCTCGTCTCCAGTCTTGAATGGTTCCTTGGGGGACCTTCCTCTCGCGCACACACCTGTGTGCGCTCTCTGCCGGTTTCATCCACAGGTATTGAAAATGACTCTGCTACTGACCAGCGATTTGCTGGGAAAACAACATTGGTACGAATGGCTTGTTCGTTGCGCGCCGCGCGTCGATGCGATCTGTGTCGCTGGGGATCTCGTGGACCCGTGCCTTGGTAACATCGATGCTCAGCGCGAGGCTGCTGAGTTCGCCGCATGGCGTATCGGCCAGGCGCGCGTGGGCTTTTATGCTTCTGAAGGGGAGCAGGATCTCCTGGGCGCGCGATGGTATTGGCTGAAATCGCAGTCCGGCACGCGGTGCCATGACGATGTGGCCATCACTGCTCTCCCATGGAGAAGTCAAAACAAGCATTGGTTTGAAATGCCGGATCGCTGGCGGCGGCAGACGCGATGTCGCTGGCTGGTTATGGAGCATGAACCACCTGCTGGAGCGGCGGTTGGCGTAGGTGCCGGGGCGAATTTGCAGGAGGACTCGGCTGCGCTTTCCTATCACCCGGATTTCCTGCTGACAGGCCATATGCGGAGCGCCCCATGGGAGCCGGGCGGATGCTGGTGGGACCGACGCGGCGCCACCGTGATTTTTAATGCCGGATTCAACCCTGATGGCGAATTTCCGTGCCACATCCTGCTGAATACCGCGAAACGCGAGGCGGTCTGGAGGCATGCCGATGGTCACGAATGCATCCGCCTCGACGCCTTTTCCGCGCCTTTTCCCTCAACAACACCACAACATCCATGAACACGATCCAAGTCACTCAAAACGACTACAACACCTTGATGGAACTCCTCGCCCGCAATCCGGGCGAAACGAACGATGAAAAGACGCGGCAGGGCGCCCTGCTCAGCGAGTTGCTTCGGGCAGATATATTGCCGGAGGCGGAGATTGCGCCCGATGTCATTACCCTGCGACGCCGGGCTCGCCTGGTGGAGTTGGAGTCGGGCGATGTGCTCGACTACACGCTCGTGTTGCCGCAGGAGGCCGACGTGAGCGAGGGACGTATTTCGATTCTCGCGCCGCTCGGCACCGCAATGCTGGGATTTCGCCGCGGCGACGTCTTTGAGTGGACGATGCCGGGAGGCACCATGAAACTAAAGGTCGAGAACGTCCTGCGCGGCTAGGGCGGCAGGCAAAGTCGGGAGAGACGTGGTGGATGGCGATGCGCAAATATGTGACTGGGATTCCGATGCCCAGGTCCGTTCCTTGCAGTCCTGCCAGCCACCGCGTCCCGTCTTTCCTTTGCGATTGTTCTGGCCTGGGGACCTTCTGTGCGGCCTTCGTTGACAGAATGATGGAAAATCGGTAATGGGGCGCAGCTCCTTTGCGAGCCAATCCAGCTATGATCGATACAGGTAAGACCCTCGCCCTCGGCATGTTGACTCTTTGCGTCAACATCGTCCTGATGGCGGTAAAGATATCCGTCGGCATCATCGGCAATTCCTACGCCATGATTGCTGATGGCATTGAGTCTGCCGGAGACATCCTGTCGTCGATTATCACCTGGGCAGGGTTTCAGCTGTCCCTTCGTCCAGCCGATGAGGATCACCCTTACGGACATGGCAAGATAGAGTCTCTCGCCGGATTCTTTTCGGGTGCCGCTCTTTTGATAGCGGCTGTCGTGATCGGATGGCACTCCGTACTGGAGATTTTGACGCCTCACCATGCTCCTGCGTGGTTTACGCTGCCGGTTCTTTTCGGCGTGGTCATTGCCAAATGGACCCTTTCCCGGGTCATTCAGAAAGTGAACAAGCAGGTGGATAGCCGTGCGCTGGAAGGGGACGCCTGGCATCATCTCTCCGACGCAATTACCTCGGGAGCGGCGGCCATCGGTATCGCTGTTGCCTTAATCGGTGGCCCCGGCTGGGAATCTGCGGACGATTACGCAGCATTGCTGGCCTGCGGCATCATCATCGTGAATGGGACCATCATCGCGAAAAACGCGCTCCATGACGTGCTGGACGGGAACGTCTCGGAAGACCTGATTAACGAAATGCGATCCATCGCAGCGCAGGTGGACGGCGTGCGCAAAATCGAGAAATGTCGCATCCGCAAGAGCGGTATCGGCATGTTTATCGAACTCCACGTCTGGATTGATGGAGACCTCAGTGTTTGGGAAGGGCACCGCATCGGGCATCTCGTAAAAAATCGAGTTCAGAACGAAGTCCCTAGGGTCATCGACACCGTCGTGCATATAGAGCCTGCCTCAGGCGACCACGAGAGCGCAGACGACGCCTCAACATCGGCGACGGTGAGCTGAGATGTCGTGCGCCCGAGTTTATTTCGGACCCGGCACCTTGCGATTTTCCCGACGCAATCGGCGAGCCACGGACCGCATCCAGCGTTTCCACCAGGACTGCTGTGCTTCCAGTTGCGCTTCCCGTTGCCGGACGAGCGTCGGGTCTTCGTAACCCGCGCGGAGGAAAGCTTTCTGGCGGTGAATCTCCGCCATGCGATGAAGGGCGCCGCCCGTGTCCAGGACCTCATCGGAAAGACGCAGCATGCGGCGATTGGGCAGCATCTCGGGCTGCACCCGGCGAACGAGGCCAAACGCCGTTTGCGGACGATATCCGGCCGCGGTCAGAATAATAATGGCTGCCGCAGGAGAGCGGCTGATGCCGGCCTCGCAGTTTAACAGCAACCCCCATTCCGAAAGATCGCTCATTTCACGCCCGAAACCCACCAACTCCTCAATGTGCTCCCGTTCCGGCGGTTGGTAGCGCTTGAACCGCGGCAATGTGACCTCGATGTCGTCCAGGTCGCTGAATGCCAGGGACAAGTCCTTTTCCACCGACGGCGGCGGGATTGAGGGGTCTTTTTCTCCAGGATCAATCAGACTGACGAAGTGGGAAACGGGATGGCCATGGTAGTTCTCCACACTCTCACGAGAACAGACCATCAAGCGCATAAGAGGCTTCTACTCCGACTCTTGAATCGAACTCAATTTCAAATTTCAAGAGAGGCAATCCGTTTCACCTTCGCTCCATAGGCCGGAATCAGGTATCAATGGGATACGTCCTTTTGGTGAGGGCGGTACAGGAAAGGGGGATGAAGGTCCTGACTTCCTGCGAGGCATGAACTGATTCTGCATTGTGGCCTCGGGAGAGAATCCAGAACGACCATGCGATGAGGCTTCGTCACGCGTCAGACTGCATAAACTTTATACGCCTGCAGGTGGCTGGAGGAGGTCACGGGTGTTGTCAGCGCATTTTGCAGTCAATCTCGACGTCACCGGCATGAACTGTTCCACTCTCCTAGATCCTGGCAATCCTCGGTATCCTGTGCCCCTCCACATCTGGCGCAACTACAGGTACCCGAGGGACACCGCCAAGGAGCTTGCCAAGCTAGAGCGGTAGCTTCTCCGGGCCGACAATATCACGCCTGCGTCAGCAAGGGCTGGGTACTCCATTACCATCTCGGAAAGCTCCGACTATTCAAAAAGGCAGACTTGGCTGCTGGTATGGAGAAATTTCGGATCACAGCCGAGGGTGAGATCCTTGTGTAAGTCGACATGGGGAGGGTGGCAATCACACGCGCCCTTGTCTGGATCCCCGCTGGTTATCTGTTCGCAGCACTTCTGCGTGCTTCTGACAGACGGTTCGGCTTTCTCGGAGTGATTGTCGACGGAGTCGCGGTACTGCGGTGTTTGCCCTGGCGCGGGTCGTTCCGGTGCTTTCTATATCGGGACTGCTCTAGTCTAGATCCCGGAACTTCCTGCGAAGGACTTTGAGAGCGAGGGCCAACTCGATGTCGCTCAGAACGCGTCGGCCTGCTTCTACATGGCCCCAGGTACCCTCAGATACCTCCCAGCCTTTGGCCTCCAGGCGGGCAGCCATGTCGCGCAAAGCGATGCCCTGCGCAAGGCGAAATGCCTTGAGCTTGGCTCCGAAGAGGTTTTTACGCTCTCCAGCCTTCGCGCCTTTACGACCGGCCATTACGTAACTATACGCTAGATGCATCGCTAAAATCCTATAGCAGTATACGATTTTTCTGGAGTTTTTTCTCGTGCCTGATCACGGTTCAGAAAACCAAATGAAACTCCCAGTACCCCTCGCGCTCGTTCTGGTTGCCTCGGTAATCGCCCTGGGTGCGTTTTTCTCTCTCCGGTCCTACACCGACTCGCGAGAACAAAAGATCCATGATCTGCAGGCCGCTACGGATGTCCAGATCGAGGTCCTCGCCCCGCTTCTCCAAAAGTACAAATTAGGCAGCGGGATTGGAACGACCTCCAAGACGTTCTCCGAGTTTCTTTCCGCCCAGGTTGCGGCCGGAAAGCTTCCTGAGGCCGAGGCAAAACAGGCTCTTGCCACGATATCTGCAGCAGGGCAGGGGGAGCCAGTTCTCACTTCGCGTGGTTGGGTAATGCCGGTAATCGCCGGAAACTGATATGCGCTCGAAAGCCTTTACGCTCATAGAACTCCTGATCGTCATCGCGATCATAGGTATCCTGATGGCTCTCCTTTTCCCGGCGGTTGGATCAGCCATTACAGCTGCAAGGAAGGCGCAGGCTCGAAATGACGCGGTGCAGATCGCTACCGCGTGTCGAGCCTACGAAACCGAGTACGGCGTTGGTCCATGGGGAACCAACAGCTTCACCGAGGTGAGAGGCGCGTTGCTCGATGCACTCATGGGAACGAACGCCAGAAGGATCATTTTCATCGAGGTTCCGTACTACAAATCCGGTAAGGGAGGGTATACGAATGGCGCGTTTCTCGATCCGTGGGGAGGGCCGTACCAGATCGCCTACGACACGAACTACTCCAGCGACATCCAAAATGCAGGGACGAACGGCAAGGCAAAAGTTAGGTCGATGTACGCTGTATGGACCGATCCAAGTAAGCAGGATCCGAAGAAAACGAACAACATACCGCCTGATCGGAGATATGTTGAGTCGTGGTGACTGGAGCATCACGTTTTGCTTGCCACAGGATCGTCTAGTCCTCGCTCTCTCATCGTTTTCTGACAACTTCATGCAGAAGTCGCCGTCCCGCTATCATTTTTGGGATTCCTGGGGAAATGCGGGGTTCGGTTTTCGGCTTCATCAGCCGTCGGGAATAGTCGATATTGTCACCTCGGATAGTGGAGCTCTAGGCCTTCCACGTAGATTTTTGTCTTTTGGACTGAGCAGACCTGACAGTTGTCTCCCCATGCCTCGATGGCGTTCAATGCGTCATTGAGTCCCATCTCGAGGTTGTTGAGATCGGGCTTTTTGGTATGCCTGTTCGGGGCGGAGTCTTTTAGCTTTCTGGAGTTCTTTGCGGTTTCGAAGTGGTGTTTCGGACGAGGAAGCCTGAAAACGAGCGATAAGAAAATCGGGCCTTCAAGATTTCTGTTCTTCAGCTCTGCTTGTATTGCCGCATCCTGCGCGGACCCCTAAAGACATTGGCTTTTGCAGGGGGATACATTCGGACGTGTCCGCCTCTGCTGGAAGCCTTGGCGCGTGGCTGACCCTCTGGTTCCGCCAGCATGACCCTCGAAGGTTTGGGGTCGCTTCTCTTTCGAAATTTCAATGTCTGGACACACATCGAAATGATGAGAATGAAAGCGATCTCACCGATCTCTTTGGAACACTCGTTATCTGTTGTGCTCACGCGTGCGCTTTGGGAAATAATCGAACGCATCACCCGGTCAGGCGTGTTGGAAAGACCATCGGGGGGTGTATTTGGGACTGTCTGTGGCTGGGGCGTGCTGCGATCCGCAGGGCTCAGGCTGGCGTGAGTCGATTGATTTTCGAGGTGATGCTGTCGGCGGAAAGGTGCCGGAACGCCCCGGGAACCTTTTCCTCGACCTTGGGCAAGGGGGAGCCGGTTTTTCACTTTGGGGCGATCCGGAGGGATCTTTGAGCCGTTGCCAGGGAAGCCATCAAAATTGAGCGTCTGGCGGAGATAGCTCGTTTAGGCCCTACAGATGCCGATGCCAACCCTGGTTGCTCACCGGGAGAGGGTGATCAGGGAAATGGAGGCCTCGAAATTGCTCCCAGGCAGAGGTAACAAAAGGTAACAAACGTTTTGCATGAAACACGTGGATTTTGCATCCACGAGAAAACCACCAGTCGACCGGAAAGGCTGATAAATAAAGGACTTCTGAGGGAAATCCGCCACTCGAGTGAGTGGCGGAGTCTACGGGGCTCGAACCCGCAACCTCTGCCGTGACAGGGCAGCGCTCTAACCGATTGAGCTAAGACTCCTTGCGCGAGGGACGGTAAATATGTCTGCTTCCGCGGATTTTCCAATTCTTTTTTGCGAAAATTTTACACGGCTTGCGAAAAATCGGTTGGGCTTGATCGCCGGGCGGTCTCGCGGCAATGTAGAGGACTCGCAACCGGGCTCCTTGGTTGCATCCAAATTACACGAACGACGATGATCACAAATACCGCCTCTGCACACTGGGAAGGTAACCTCAACGATGGCAAGGGAACCATCACAACGAAGAGCAAGGTGCTCGATCAGACGCCTTACTCGTTCAAGGCTCGTTTCGAGAATGGCTCGGGAACCAATCCCGAGGAGTTGATCGCGGCTGCTCACGCCGGATGTTTCACGATGGCGCTGAGCCTTTTCCTCGGCAACGCAGGTTTCACGCCGAAGGCGCTCAATACCACTGCCGAGGTCATCCTCGAGCAGGTCAAGAGCGCGTGGGCCGTGACCAAGGTGCATCTTTCTCTCGAGGCAGAAGTGCCGGGCATCGACGCGGAGAAATTTGACGAGCTCGCGGCGTTCGCCAAGGCAAACTGCCCGATCTCGAAGCTCCTCAATGCGACGATCACGCTCGATGCTAAGCTGATCTCCTGAGCGTTCGCTCCCGGTTTTCCTCGGAGAAGGCGGTGAGTTATCTCGCCGCCGCTTCCTGAGCGGGACTTGATTTGAAACGGCGGTGCATCTCGCGATGTGCCGCCGTCTTTTTTTTAGTCGGCGGATTTCGGAGTCTGCCTGTTGGATGCTTCCTCGGTGCCGCGCACGAGGGCCCTGGACTCTGTGAAGAGGTCCTGGTCGAAGAAATCGGCGCGTATTGAAGCCTTGGTCACTCCTGCGGGGCAGGCGAACTCCTGTCGAACGGCAAACCGGCCACTTTCCCCGGACGGATCTGGCGACACCTGATTGGCCAGCAGGCGGGCCTTGCGCTGCTTGGCGGGCAGGGAGTCGTAGCTCACCGAGACATCGAGGTGCCGGGCGGCTTCATCGGCGGAGAGATTCACCGCATGCAAGCTCCAGGAGAGGGCAAGCTTACCATCGCTCACCTGATCGGCCAGCAGGGCGATCGTGGCTGTTTCATCCGCACTCGATGGCGTGGTCGGAGGCAACGCTGCAATTGCGGATTGGATCACGCTCTTTTGCTGCTGCATTTCCTCGGGCTTCCATTGCGGGCGTGACGTCGACAGCTTTGAGATACCCTCCAGGGCCTGACTGTAATATAGGGAGGCTTGGAGCGATTTGCCGGTCTGCGCGTAAGCTTCCGCCGCTTTTTGCAGTTTGTCGACGCGGTCCAGATACTCTTGCAATTGGTCGGGAGTGGCCTTGGAGAGTCGAGGGTATCCAGCGCGCATCTCCTGCAAGGCGATGGGAGCCTCCGAGATCGGGTCCTCAGGCACGATGACCTGTTGCGCGGCCAGTGGTGCTCCCGTCAGGGTGATGACGCAGCCGAGTATGGCGAGGCAGGGTAGAGGCGATCGAGGCATGAAGGCAGAGTGCGGTTTTCCGTGCGACTTAACGCACCTGCGACCTCCGGTCAACCCGGGCTTTCGCCTTACGGGGTGGCAGTCGGAGTCGATGAGGGCTTCGGGACAGGCGTTGTCGTCGGTTTCGGGGCTGGAGTGGGCGAGGTTGCGGGTGCAGGAGTGGGCGTGGCGGCGGGGGTGGCTTTTGGCTTGGGACCGAGCGAGGGATCGTAAGCACCAGCGATTTGCAGGGCGAGCGGCTCAAGGTCGATGCCCTCGCGGTTGGCGAGGACGGTCACGCAAAGCAGGTCCTTGGGGTCGGTGAAGCGGCAGAGCACGGACGAGAATCCATCTGCGCTACCCGAGGCAATCATGAGACCGGGACGCCCCGGAAAGCGCCATGGGCCGGAGGTCGGGATGTCTGTCTTGATGCTGGCCGGGGTGAAGACGAGCTTCTTGAGGTCGGCATTTTTCAGCATCAGGTCACCAGCCAGTGCGATGTCCCAGAAGCTGATATCGGAGGCCGAGGCGTAAATGGCGGAGCGAAAGAGGGCGTCGGAAAGGGGGACAGGTTTCAGGTCATCGTCCCGGTAGCCGGTGGCGGGTTCCACAGGATTGATGAAGACAGCCTCCTGGAGAAATTTTTTCGGCTTCTCGCCGCCCTCAGGCAGGTCACGGGGTAACTGGGGGATTTCTCCGGCGAAGAAGGTTTCCTTGAGTCCCAGCCGGTCAAACTGGCGGGCGCGAACGAAACTCTCGTAACTCTGTCCGCTCGCTGTCTCGATGAGAAGCTGAAGGAGCAGGTAATCCGTGGCGCTCGGTGCGTATTGGGAACCGGGAGGGAAAAGAGGTCCCTGCTCGGCGACTGCCTGGAACATCTGGGCCGGCGGATCTCCCGGGTTTTTCGGAGTGGCCTTTGTGTAGTCAGGCAGGCCGGATTGATGCTGAAGCAACTGGCGGACCGTCACGCCGTGCCATGGTGCCGGGGTGAGGGGGACGTGCTGCTCGATGGGATCATCCAGCTTGACCTTGCCGTCCTCGACCAGTTGGAGCACGGCTACCGCTGTGTAGGCCTCGGCCATCTGCCCGATCTGAAACAAGGTCCGGGAGGCGCTGAGGAGCTTGCGGCCCGTATCGGAATATCCGTAGCCGGTGACACGCGTGATGTACGGAGCCTGTACTATGGCCACGGAGAGGCCCGGGATTTTCTTTTCCCGCATGTACTCGACGACCATCTGGTCGATGGATTTTCCCTGGAAAACGAGGTCGGAGTTGCCGCGTTCGGTCGCCGGAGCTCCAGAAGTTACGAATGCAGCAGATGCTGCGATGAGCCACACAAGGCCGTGTTTTTTCATTTGGAAGGCAAGCCTGACCAATAGCATAGAGCCGCGATAAAGCCTAGGGGGCAGTTATTTCCCCGAGAGGCAGACAGGGGAATTTTCTCATTCAGGCCACAAACTTCTGGGCAATCGGCATGCGTCGACCCATCCCAAAGGCGCGGCCGGTGACCTTCAATCCCGGGGCCGCCTGCTCGCGTTTGTACTCATTGAGGTCCACCCGGCGAATGATCCACCGCACCGTATCGGCATCGAATCCTTTCTGGATGATGTCTGCGCCGGAGAGATTTTCCTCCACGTAAAGGGAGAGTATGGAATCGAGCAGATCATAGGGCGGGAGTGTATCCTGATCCTTTTGGTCCGGGCGCAGCTCGGCGCTGGGAGGTTTGACGATCGTGTTGCGGGGGATGATGTCGCCATTGCGATTGATGTACTCGGAGAGTTCGTAAACGACTGTCTTGGGGACATCGGAGATCACGGCCAATCCTCCGCACATGTCCCCGTAGAGGGTGCAATACCCTACGGCCAGCTCGCTCTTGTTGCCCGTGGTCAGGAGCAGGCTGCCGAACTTGTTGGAAAGCGACATGAGGGTGAGGCCTCGCAGGCGGGCCTGCATGTTTTCCTCTGTCGTATCCTCCTTCAGCCCTTCAAAGACCGGATTCATCTGGCCGAGGAAGGCCTGAAAACTCTCCTGGATCGGGATTTTCAGGTAACGAATGCCGAGATTGCGGGCGAGGAGCTCGGCATCGCCCACGCTGTGCTGGGACGAGTATTGCGTCGGCATGGCAACTCCCAGGACATTGCTGCGGCCGACCGCTTCCGCGGCTAGGACAGCAGTGAGGGCGGAGTCGATGCCGCCGCTCAACCCCAGGACACAGGACTTGAACCCGCATTTCCCCATGTAGTCCCGCAGGCCGAGGACGAGGGCGTCGTAAAGGTCGGCCATGTCGGAGCGAGCGGGCTTCAGGCCCTCCTGGAGGTCGTTCTCGTCGATCACGCTGAGCTCCTCGGTGAAAGATGCGCCGCGCCAGAATGTCTTTCCGCTCGCGGAGACAGCCAGCGAGTTGCCATCAAAGACGAGCTGGTCATTCCCCCCGACGGCATTGCAGTAGTAAAAGGGGATTTCGTATTTGCGGGCGAGTTCCTCGATCATCGCTGTCCGCTGGCGGGGTTTGCCGAGGGCAAAGGGCGAGGCGCTGAGATTGAGGATGGCCGCCACTCCTGCCGCCGTCAGTTCCCGCACGGGATCATTCGCGTAGAGTGGGCGGGGGAGGTATTCCCCGGTCCAGATATCCTCGCAGATCGTGACGCCAAAGCTCTCGCCCCGGATCTCAACAGGAGAGTGGTGGACGGCGGGTTCAAAATACCGGGCCTCGTCAAACACATCGTAGGTCGGCAGCAAGGTCTTGTGGACGATGGCGGGCTGGATGCCTGGCTGGAGCACAGCGGCGGCATTGCGAAACGGCTTCCCATGGCTGGAAGTGTTGAGATCGACAAAACCGACCACCAGCGCAGCTCGCGTCACGGCCTTTTGCAACTCCGCGAGGGCCTCGAGATTGCGGGGAACGAACTGCGATTTGAAGAGCAGGTCCTGCGGCGGATAGCCGGTGATTGAGAGTTCCGGCGTCAGGATGATATCAGCGCCCTCCGAGGCCAGCTTCTTGTAGGCCGAGAGGATGCGTTCACAATTCCCGGCGAAGTCGCCGACGGTCGTATTGAGCTGGGCAAAGCCGATCTTCATGTTTCTACCAGAATCCCCACTGTCGCGTTGTCATGATGTACATCCCGAGGCCGAGATTAGCCACGGCATGGGCCACTATACAGGCAAACAGGCTCTTCGTCTTCACGGCAATGGCGTTGAAAATGATACCGGAGAGAAACGCCGCGGGCCAGTCGGCCTGGCTGTGCACCAGCATAAACAACCCCGCAACGCCAAAAAATGACAGGTGGGAGTACGCGCCGAAGGGGACTTTCTGAAAGTCCTCCTTGATCAGGTAGCGCATAAGGAAGCCTCGCCAGAAAATCTCTTCCACCAGCGGGACCACGATCACGAGGCGGGCGAACCGGGCAGCGATCATTAAGAGGGGCGTGGTTCCCTCCGCACCTAACGTGTAGGGGTCAAACCCGCCCGTCGTCCGAGGAGCAAAGCCGAGGACCGCCTGCGGGGCGATCCAGAGGCCGAGAATCACCAGCCCGCCGAGAACGCCGATCCAACCCGGGGCCAGCGGGCCAAACTGGTAATGCCGCCAGAAATAAAGCAATATCCCGCCGCAAACCAGAGTCTGGAGTGGGAAGACCCAGTACTTTGGAGTCGCCAGCCACCATTGGCCGGACTCTGCCCCGAGCGATGAAATTCCCTGCTCCATGGCGAGGAACAACAGGAACACGACGAACGGAGCCGTGTAGGCCAGGAGCGGCGGTGGGAGAGATTTGCGGCCGGACATGGGCGCACACCCTAGACGGCCACCATGCCCGGAGCCAAACAGTTTTCCTTTCCTCCTTGCTCCCGGGTTTGCTAGCGTCCCCGCGTGTCGAGCAATCCGGTGTATCTTTTCTTTCGGACTCCGCCGAGTTTTGGCCCGTTTTTTCTCCGGATGGCCTTGGTGGCGATATTCCTCTATCAGGGCGGTCAAAAAGCGTTCGGCTGGTTCGGAGGGGAGGGGTGGATGGCCACGGTCCATGCCTGGACCTCCGCCGAGGGCGTGAATGTTCCCGTTATCCTGATCTCGGCAGCCATCATTGCAGAGCTCCTCGTTGTGGTGCTTCTGTTCTTTGGTCTTCTCACTCGCCTGGGCGGTCTGCTGGTAGTGATTCTCATGGGGGCGGCCATTTTTTACGTTCATGGTGGGACGACCTTTGAAAACGTCCAGCTCCCGCTGACTATCCTATCCTCGGGCCTGGCCTTGCTTTTCCTCGGCGGCGGTCACCTTTCCATCGATCGGGCAATCGGCTCCAATCTTCTGCCAACTATCGGATAAATTCCCGTTGACGGCAGCCTCCTCGATCGAGATACTGCCTGACCCATCGCGGGTATAGCTTAATGGTAAAGTTCCTGCCTTCCAAGCAGGCCATGCGGGTTCGATTCCCGCTACCCGCTCCACTCTTTCTTTTTCGGCTTTAAGCTGGCCTCACGCCGACGGGCTTCCTGCATGCGCTTTGCCTGTTACCTGCTTCGCGGGAGCACGCGCTTGGTCAAGAAAGTCGCTGAAGCGGTCGGCTACAGGGAGAGGATTAACTTCCGTGCAGGATAAGATGTTCGAGGATGTCGAGTAACTCGCGTGCTCGGTGAGCACAGGTATGGCGTGAACGTATGGCTTCCAGACGTTCCTTTTGTTATGTGTATCCAATGAAAGGAAAAGCGGCGTCCGAAAAAAAGCTGAGAGTCCTCCTCGTTGAGAATCATCCGGATACCCTGGAGTGCCTGACCTTTTACCTGGAAGACCTCGGGCATACCGTGCTCACTGCGACCTGTCTGGCGGAGGCCATGAAAGTATTGCCTGACTCGCAATGCGATGTCCTGATCTCCGATATCGGCCTCCCCGACGGCACGGGATGGGACTTGCTGGAGAAAACGACGCTGCCCCATCCCATCTTTGCCGTGGCCATGAGTGGATTTGGCAGCAAGTCGGACCACTCGCGGAGTCTATCGGCAGGATACCGGCATCACCTGCTAAAACCGCTGACGCCGGCGCAATTGGACCAGGTTCTCGCAGAGGCCATCGAAACCCGGAGACCATCCTCTCCGGCTACCTAGCCGCGGTTGGGTATTTTTATCCTGCGGAGTAATATCGGGTAGGCGTCGGAACCCGACACGAAGGTTCAGGTGATCTCTCGATAGTTGCTCGTGACTCGCTTCTGTTTTTCATTGCTAAAGTGGAGCTTGGACGAGCATTACGCGTGATGGTGGCAGGTGAATACGAGGAGACATCCCGATAGCCTTGGCAGGGGGGAACCTCCAACAACATTGACCGGAGAGGCGCTACGAGCGAATCTGAAAGGGCTGTCTATGTCTGTTCCTAAAACTGTCTCATTGCTGCAACGTTCTCATGGGCGCTCCTGGCGGGAGACCTTGCTGGAGTCGTCTGGCAACAGAGTGCGTGTTGCCACCGGGAATGGCCTTGCTGAAGACATCCGGGGCTCGTTACCCGCGGAGATGGGGCGGGATCGTCGAGCCATGCAGTATGTCTTTGGCCCCGCGAGAGGGGAGTTGCCTGAGGGAGCCATTCGGTTACTGCCTCAGCAGCACGGAGTGACTCTGGCTGATGAGAATTCGCCAGTTTCTTTTCAGTTTTTCGAAGTCAACGGGGCAAGTGCCGCTCCGGTTTGCTTTGAAGGGCGGATCAATGGCGTGGTTTGGGAAGATGACCTGGCGAGATATTGTCAGGTTGGCGACTTGTATCCGATGGACCTCGCGGCAAGGCCGGGAGTGCAGTGTCGGCAGCTATATGAAGTCTTCGAGCGAGTTCTCGAAGCACATGGCTTCGTTTTTACAGATTGCATCCGCACCTGGCTGTATCCGAGTAATGTGCTGGACTGGTACGACACCTTGAACGAAGTGCGCACCCGCTTTTACGAGGAGCGAGGAGTCTTTGACCGTATCGTTCCCGCCAGTACAGGGATCGGGGCAGGGAATACGCGCGGAGCGGCGATTGTCGGCAGCCTTCTTGCTGTGAAACCCAAGGGGCCGGGGTTGACCTTGCACCGGCATTCCTCGCCATTGCAATGCTCGGCGGAGGACTATGGCAGTTCATTCAGCCGGGCGGTGGAGGTGAGGCATCCAGAGTTCCGCGAACTTTATGTGTCGGGTACCGCCTCGATCGAGCCGGGCGGGTTAACGATTCATGTCGGCGATATCGAGAGGCAGATCCAATTGAGCCTCGACGTGATGGAGGCAATCTTGAAGAAGCAGCAATTTTCCTGGGCGGATGTTTCCCGATCCATTGCCTATTTCAAGCACAAGAACGAGCACCTTCCGGTGTTCCAGAAAATCGCGCGGGAACGGGCATTGCCGGATTTTTCGATGGTCTGCTTTCAGGCCGATATCTGCCGACCTGACCTGCTTTTTGAGATCGAGGCAGATGCGATTGCGGTTTCCTGATGAGGAGTGCGCCGTTTGTCAGCTCACCTTCGCAGTCGTCCGTTATGCTGCAAGGGATTGACGACCGGACATTGTCTATTGTTCCAAGCTTGCAATAGCGTGCCGGCCAAAAGGGTGCGCCGCACGGGTTTGTTCAGGTAAGCATCCATTCCCACTTCGAAGCACTGGCTCCGGGTCTCCTCGACAATATTGGCGGTGAGTGCGGAAATGAAGGCGCGATGCCCAACGTGGGCGGCAGTTTCCATCTGGCGAATCTCCGATGTCGCCTGGAGGCCATCCTTTCGTGGCATCTGCAAATCCATGAGGATGCAGTCAAGGTGCTGCTCGGAGAAGATCTTCACCGCATCCACCCCATCGTGCGCTACAAAGGGAGTGTACCCGAGCTTGGTGAGGATCGCGCGGAGGAGTTTGAGATTCACCAGGTCATCCTCCACGAGGAGAATGTTGAGCGGATGTTCCGAGGCAAAGGATTCGTTGAGATCCTGATCGGTGATCGCTTCCACAGGACGGATGGTCATCTTCGGGACGCTTGTATCGGGAAAACGCACGCGGAAAATCGAGCCGGCTCCCGAGGTGCTCTCGAGTGTCAGTGTACCCGACATGAGTTCGACCAATCGCCGGGAGATGGCCAGCCCGAGGCCGGTACCCCCGTGCAGGCGCGAAGTGCTGTAGTCCACCTGGGTAAAGGGTTCGAAGATCAGAGACTGTTTCTCTTCCGGGATTCCGATGCCAGTGTCGCAAACGAAGTATTCGATCCAGGGTTTTCCCTGGTCCGATCCGGACTGAAATCCTAGCAAAACCGATCCTGATGAAGTGAACTTGAGCGCATTGCGTACGAGGTTGATGAGGACCTGACGCAGGCGGCCGGCGTCATTCCAAAGAGTGGCAGGCACGGGCTCCCTGATGTCGAGAAGGAACGAGAGATGTTTCTCTTCCGCAAGGGGCTGGAGGAAGGTGTGCACGTCCTGCATGAGTTCTCGCGGAGAGAAGAAAGTATTTTCGATTTTCATCTCGCCAGCCTCGCTGCGGCTGAAGTCCAGCACATCATCGAGGATGCGCAGGAGGCTCTCCGCACTGGAGGAGATCGTTTTCACATGGTCCACGCAGGTGGAGGGCAACTCCGGCATCCTGGCCAGCAGATCGGAAAACCCGAGGATACTGTTCATCGGCGTCCGGATCTCGTGGCTGATTACCGCGAGAAACTCGTTCTTCGCGCGATTACCCGCCTGGGCGGCTCGGAGCATGTCCTTTTCCCGGGCGAGCGCAGCTGCCATCTCGGACTCGCGTCTACGCTCTTCCGTGACGTCCCGGAATACCCACACCCGTCCATAGATTTCGCCCTCGGCATTGCGCACCGGCTCGGTGTGACGGTCGAGGATCGTGCCGTCGACGAGCTCCACGATGTCTCGCGAGATCTCCGCCGGGTGCGAATAGAGGAAGGCGACCCGCTCGGCAAAAGGCCCGGGTTCTTTCATCCGGCTGATGACAAAGGCGAGCTGCGCCTGGTCGTCGGGATTGTCGATAATCTCCTGAGGGATGCCCATCAGCTCATTGAAGCGGGCGTTTTGCAGGATCTTGGTTCCGTCGGTCTGGACGACCAGCATGCCATCGAGCGACGAGTTTACCATGGCCTCAAAGAAAGCCGTGCGCCATCGGAGCTGATCCTCGATACGCTTGCGCTCGAGGGTGGTCCGGCATTGCTCGATCGCGTGGGTGATGGCTGGTCCCAGCCGCGCGAGGCGGTCTTTCAGCAGGTAGTCGCTGGCTCCTCGCTTGATGGCCTCGACCGCGGTCTCTTCGCCGATCGTTCCGGAGAGAATGATAAACGGGAGGTCCGGGCGGGTTTCCTTGACGATGGTCAGGGCCCGCATGCCGTCTAGTTGCGGAAGGCAATAGTCCGAGAGGACGATGTCGACATCATGCCGGAGGGCCGCCCGCAGGTCCTTTTCGCTTTCCACCCTCTGCGATTCGACGAGGAATCCCGCTTCCTTCATGTTGCGGAGGATCAGCTCGGCATCGAGGGGATTGTCCTCGACCATCAGGATGCGAAGAGGATGAGTCATTTCAGACTTCCATTCGGGGTGACTGGTTCAGGAGGAGCCAATAAAAGCCGAGGTCGCGCACGGCGTTGGCGAAGCCTTCAAATTCCACTGGCTTCACGATGTAGCTGTTGGCGCCGAGCTTGTAGCATTCCGACACGTCGGTGTGTTCCTTTGACGAGGTCAGGATGATGACGGGGATGGACTGCGTGCGCGGGTCAGCCTTGATGCGTTTGAGCACTTCCAGCCCGTCGACCTTGGGCAGCTTCAGGTCGAGGAGAATGATGCTGGGGCCATTCTCGATGCGGCGCTCCATGTGCTCCTCGCTACCGAAGAGGAACTCCAGCGCCTCCGCTCCGTCGCGTGCGACCCTGATGTTGTTGGCCAGATTCGCCTTTTTGAGGGCTCTCAGGGTCAGTTCGAGATCCTGAGGATTATCCTCAACCAGCAGCAGTTCCACGATGTCGCTTTTGTTCATGAATGGTCTCCCAGGGTGAAATAAAAGGTGGCTCCGTGGTCTTCCTTCGCATCTGCCCAGGCCCGCCCGCCGTGGCGGTGGACGACGCGTTGCACGATGGCGAGGCCAACGCCGGTGCCTTCGTAATCCTCCGCCCGGTGCAGGCGCTGAAAGACCCCAAAAAGCTTGTCCGCATACCGCATATCAAACCCCGTCCCGTTATCCCGCACGAAATACACCGTCTCGCCATCCTGCAATATCGCGCCGATCTCGATGATCGCAGGATTACGCCGGCGCGTGTATTTGAAGGCATTGGAGAGAAGGTTGAGCCAGACCTGCTTCAGCAGGGCGAGATCGCCGGAGGCCGGCGGGAGGTCGCCTTGGCGGATCTCCACGATCCGGCGGTCATGCTGGGCGGAGAGCTCAGCCAATACATTGCGCACCAGTGTGTTCATCTCGACCGGCGACACGGCGAGCGGTCGGCGGCTCAGGCGGGAGAAGGTGAGCAGGTCGTCGATCAGGGTTCCCATCCGTTGCGCACCCTGCCGGATGATCTCCAGATAGCGGCGCCCCTCCTCGGGCAGCAGGGAGCCGTAGTCCTCCGCCACCGCCAGGGAAAAGCCGTCGATGGCTCGCAGTGGCGCCCGCAGGTCGTGGGAGACGGAATAGGAAAACGCCTCCAGCTCCTTATTGGCCGCCTCGAGCTGGCGGTTGACCTCCTGGACCTTGAGTGAGCTGACGAAAATCTCCGCTTCCATCTGTTCGCGCTGAGTCTGGGTCAGCTCGGCTTTGCTCGTCTGCCGCATCCTTTGCTGCATGAATGCCGTGACGTCCTCGACCCGGTGTATGATGAACTGGACGCGGCGGTTTTCGTCCAGAATTGGCGAATTGATGGGGCTCCAGTAGCGCTCCTCAAAGCGGCCTGCGTCGTCACGAATGTCGTAGCGCACAATCGGCATCGTGTGCGCCTCGGCGTTTTCGAGGACATGATGGAGCGACAGCCGCAGCTCCGTCGTCGCAGTTGATCCGCCTTCATTGGGATTGTCCGGAAAGACGTCAAAAAGGTTCCTCCCCGTGATGGCCTCTCTTTTTGTCATCGTCGCGGAGAGATAGGCATTGCTCGCTGCCACGATGTCAAAGGTGGGCGTCAGGACCACATAGAGGCCGGGCAGAGATTCCAGGAACGTCTGCAGCATGGCCGTGCGTCTCAGGACTCGCTGCTCCAGGTCGGCATTGAGGGTGCGCATTGCCTCCTCCGACTTTTTTCGTTCGGTGATGTCGACGATGACCGCCACGATCATCAGGTCGTCGGCGGTTTTGATAGGATTCAGGCCGATCTCGACCGGCACCTCCGTGCCATCGCGCCGCAGGGCGTAAAGCTCGCGGCCGTGCCCCATCGGCCGGGCCTCGGCCTTGTGCGCATATTCTCCCCGGAAGGCCGGATGCTGGCTCCGGTAGCGCTCCGGCACGAGGGCATCCACGGAACAGCCCTTGAGCCCGTCCTGGGGATAGCCCAGGAGACGCTCGCTCTCGGCATTGGCCTGGAGAATGACACCTTCCTTGTTGGTGAGGAGGGCGGCGTTTGGGATGGCGTCGACCAGAAATCGCAGGGCATCGTCAGTTTGCCAGCTGGATGCTAATTTGTCAGGGGAGAATGACGGGGGGTGGGGGAAGGGTTTCAAGCTTCTTCTCCTGTATTAGTTAATCTTAACTTTGCGTAAAAATTAAGACTCCCTGAAAGATAAGATCATCTCTTTGTCATTGGCCAGAAGAAACCAGTTGTGCGAACCTCCAGCCGGTACCCATATAGCGGCAAAGTATTGCCTGATAGAGCGCGAAAAAGTTTTCGGAACAAGAGTGCGAATCCCCGGATTGATCGTTCCCGCGGCAAGCGGCAAGAACTCCTTCTTGGGTAATAACGTAAAAGGAAGATTCTGCGGAAATGAGGAATGATACGTAATCGACGCCGCGTTATCGTCCGAGTTGCCGCTTGCGATAGGCGAGAGGCGTCTCTCCGGATCGGGATCGAAAGGTATGACAAAAAGCCGCCGCCGAGGTGAAGCCGCACCCCAGAGCGATTTCTTTGATTGACCGATCCGTGCCGGCGAGTTGCTCGCGGGCGGAGCGCAGGCGGTACTTGACGATCATTTCGTGCGGGGAGGCATTGAAGTATTCGCGGAACAGGGCATGCAGATGGGAACAGGAAACCCCGGCAGCGCGGGCTACCTGCGGCACGCTGATCTTCTCGCAATGGCGATACTCGATCGCCTGCAACGCGCGGCTCACCCGCATCGGAACCTTGACGGATTCCTGCCGGGCGCTTTGCGAGGCCTGGATCAGCATTGAGCCGATGATGAACTGCACGAGGCCGTCGCGGCTCACGGTCTCATCCGCATTCCACCGGACGGCCTGGTCGCAAAAGACGCGGGCGGATTCCAGGTCGGACCACACGGAGATGCGCGGGCATGGGCGGCTGTGGCCGGAGGCGACGCGCAGGTGGAGGGAGAGGCAGAAGTAGGGGTTCTTCCAGTCGCTGCGGGAGATCGTTTCCTCGCCGGTGATGTGCCAGAGCAGGTGGCCGGGCTTGATTTCCAGATACCCATCGGGAGTGCGCAACCATCCCCGGCCCCCGATGACCAGCTCCACTCGCTCGATGCCGTCGGTGACGACATCGTAGTCGGGCTCACTGCCTTCCGGCTGGTAGTACATGGCCACGCCGAGGAGCTCGTAGGGAGTAGAGCTTTTCACAAGCATTCAGAGGATTTTGATATCAAATGCAGTGGAGGCGCGGATGTAAATGGGGAATATGGAGTGAAAGAATAGTTTTTCGCTATCATGCTTCAACAACCTCTCCTCTCCGATTGGAAATTTCTCGATCCTCAATCCCGTCGCTGGCTCGCCGCGCAGGTACCCGGATGTGCACATACCGACCTCCTGAGCCATGACTTGATCCCCGACCCGTACTGGGGGCGCAACGAACTGGCGCTCCAGCACCTGGAGGAGCTCGATTTCACCTATCGCAAGACCTTTGCCATCGACGAGGCGGTACTCGCCGAGGAGCGGGTGGATCTCGTCTTTGAGGGCATCGACACGGTCGCGACCATCGTTTTCAACGGGAAGGAGCTCGCCAGAGTGGACAATATGTTCATTGGCTACCGGTTTGACGTGACCCGGCTGCTCAAGGCCGACGGGGAAAATGTCCTCGAGGTCAGATTTCGCAGCCCGTTGAAGGAGATACGGGATCGTCTCACGGGAGAGGAACTCATCGAGTGGAACGATCCCGTGGGCGGAAGCTCCCTTCTGCGAAAGGAAGCCCGCTCGTTTGGCTGGGACTGGGGTCCGCGCTTTGCCTCCTCCGGGTTGTGGAAATCGGTGTATCTCGAGGCTTGGAGCGAAAATCGCTTTCGCTCGGTGGGCATCCGCCAGGAGCATTCGCGTGGCAAGGTGAAGCTCAGCTTCACCCCCCGCATGGAGCGACGGTCCGCCGGTAAGCTCGCGGGAACCCTCTCGCTCGACGGCAAGAAGATCGCGGAGTTTCAGGGCACCGAGGTCGTCATCAAGGACCCCGCGCTATGGTGGCCCAATGGGCATGGGGAGCAGCCGCTCTACACGGTCGAGCTTCGCTGGCTGGACAAGTCGGGCTGCGTGATCGACACCTGGCAGCGAAAGATCGGGCTGCGCACCATCGAACTCGATCGTCATCCGGACGAATTTGGCGAGTCCTTCCAGTTCGTCGTGAACGGGCGTGTCATCTTTGCCAAAGGAGCCAACTGGATTCCCGCCGATAGCTTTGTCGCCCGGGTGACCCGCGAGGATTACGACAACCTTCTAAGCTCGGCCGCAGATGCCCACATGAATATGATCCGCGTCTGGGGCGGCGGCATCTACGAGAAGGAGGACTTTTATGACCTCTGCGACGAGAAGGGCCTCCTCGTGTGGCAGGACTTCATGTTTGCCTGCGCGCTGTACCCGGGCGACAGGCCATTCCTCGCCAGCGTGAAGGCCGAGGCAGCGTATCAGGTCCAGAGGCTTGCGCATCGCGCCTGTCTCGCGCTGTGGTGCGGCAACAACGAGATCGAGCAGATGCCGGACCAGATCGTCGCCACCAAGGCGAGGAAGAAAGCCTACGAGTCGGTCTTTTACCGCATCCTGCCCGAGGCCGTGGCTCTATACGATGGAACCACCACCTATTGGCCGTGTTCACCGCATAATCCGGAGGGGTACGAAAAAGGCCACAACAACGAGCGGGCGGGCGACTGCCACTTCTGGGACGTCTGGCACATGCGCAAACCGGTAAGTACCTATGAGGAGAAGAACTTCCGCTTCTGCTCCGAGTTTGGCATGCAATCCTACAGCTCGCCGGAGGTGGCAAAGACCTACTGCAGCGAGGAGGACATGAATGTCTTCGGGCCGGTGATGGAGAATCACCAGAAGAACGGCGCGGGCAACCTCATCATCATGGACTACGTGTCCCGGCTCTATCGGTTCCCGAGGGATTACCGCTCCCTGGCTTACCTCTCCCAACTCAACCAGGCATATTGCATGAAAGTAGGCATTGAGCACTTCCGTCGCTCCATGCCCCGTACGATGGGAGCACTCTACTGGCAACTCAATGACTGCTGGCCGGTCGCCTCGTGGAGCAGTCTGGAGTACAAGGGGCGCTGGAAGGCGTTGCAATACGAGTCCCGACGCTTCTTCGCTCCGGCTCTCCTGAGCCTCAAGGTGCTGGGCGCGGAGTCCATCGGCAAAAACAACATCGCTCTCAGTACTGTGCATGGAGTGGAGATTCACTCCGTTTACGACGGGCTGGCTCCGCAGCAAAAGGCACGGCTCAATTGGAGCATCGAGACTCTCGATGGCAAGGTCCTTCGCTCCGGCTCCCGCAAGTTCGTGCTGGAGTATGGCCAGTCGGTGCTCCAGGAAACGGTGGATGCTCGCAAGGAGTTGGCGAAATACGGTGCGTCGGAAATCTACCTGAAGGCCGAGTTGGTCACCGAGGACGGTGCTGTGGCTCGTCGTACGGCATTCTTTACGGCACAGAGGTATCTCAACCTCAAGCGCTCGCCGATCCGCTCAAGGGTGAAGGCGGTGTCCAAGACACAGTTTGAAGTCGCTCTGGCGTCGAAGACCTTTCACCATGCGGTGCAGGTGAACTTCCCAGCGCTCGAGTTCCGCGCCGATGACAACTTTGTCGATCTGTATGCCGGCGAGGAACGGACGATCACGATCACGCTGAGCGAGGCGGCAAGCCTGTCGGCAGTGAAGGATCAACTGGAGATTTTCTCACTCGTCGACAGCTTCGAGTAGGGGAGCAGGGACGGACGCCGGGGGGCGGAATGATCGTTCCCCGGCGACTCGTTCGGCCTAAATCACTTACGTGGGATGAAAATCAGCGCCACGGGCGTTGACAATACAGCGGATCGCAGGAAAATCATCTGCGATGAAGAAATGCGCCAGTGTACATAGGCAAGGGAGTTTCGACGCGGCGGAGGTCGTGAGTGCGGCTGCCGAGTTGCGGACTGCCACGGGAGGAAATGCCTCCATCGCGTTTGCCTTTGTGACGCCGGATTATGTACCCCATCTCTCCGAGTTTGCCGAGATCGTACGCGTGGATGGCCACGTGGTCGATGTCGTGGGTTGTACCGGCGTTGGCCTGACCTCAAACGGGGTCGAGGAAGAGACGGGATCAGGTTTCAGCCTTCTCGCTGTCGACGCTCCAGAGGCCTCCTTTGAGGTCGTCACGCTGAAGGAATCGACCCTTGAGGGTTCCGCCGGGACATCGACGTGGAAGAAAATCGCGGGGTCGACTGATCCCTCTGCCTGGATCTCACTGGCCAATCCGTTTCTATTCGATGTCGAGACATGGCTTGCCGAATGGAACAAGGCATTTCCGAATATTCCATGCATCGGGGGATTGGCTTCCGGGGAGGAGGAAACCACGGCGGTTTTCTGGAATGACAAGATTGTCGATGCACTCGTGCTCGGAGTAAAGGGCATGCGCGTATTGCCGCTGGTCAGTCAGGGGTGCCGCCCGATAGGAGAGCCTCTCACTGTGACCAAGGCGGAAAATAATATTGTTTACGCTCTCGGATCCCATCCGGCGTATGAGGCGCTCGAGTCTGCTTTTGAAGGGCTGACCGATGGCGAAAAGGCCTCGGCAAAGGGCAATCTTTTTGCCGGACTGGCTGGTACGGAGTACGTGGAGGATTTCAAACCGGGCGACTTTTTGATCCGCAATATTCTCGGCGCAGACCCCAATTCTGGCGCGGTTGTCATCGGAGGCATCCCGCGCATCGGACAAACTTTGCAGTACCAGCTACGGGACAAAGATTCCGCGGATAACGAGTGGCGCTCCGTCCTGCGGCATGCGGTATTGGAGGGGGTAAAGCCTTCTGCCTCATTGCTTTTTGCGTGTGCAGGACGTGGGTCGGGATTGTTTGGAAGTTCAAGCCACGACGCCGGATTGCTGGAGGAAATCCTCGGAGATCATCCGAGTGCGGGCTTCCTTTGCAGCGGGGAAATCGGCCCGGTGGTCGACAAGAACCACATTCATTCCTATACTGCCTCCTGCGCTCTTTTCTTCGAAGAGCGGAGTGAAACATGAAGCTTCCCACCAGATTCATACTCTTCGCGGTCATTGTGGCCGGGCTCGGCTACGCCGGGTTCCATTGGTATTCCGGAAAGTCAGCGACGGGAGCTCCGGAACCCGCCCCCGGTGAGACGATCGTGACGGCGGAACGCCGGGATATCGAATCTTCCCTCCTCCTCACGGGCGAGGTGACGCCATCGCTTCAGATCGACGTAAAGCCAGAGGTGGGCGGCAAGATCAAGAAGATCCATGTCGCCATCGGCGATACCGTGGCGCGAGGTGACATGCTTGCCACCATCGACGATCGTGATCTCCAGACGGAGCGGGCAGGTGCGCTTACCGAGATCGAAGGCGCCAAGCTGGCAGTGGACAAGACCCGAGGGAATTACGAGCGCGCCAAGGCCCTCTACCAGCAGAAGCTCATCAGCAAGGAGGTTTATTCCAATCTGGAGTCCGATTTTGCCATCGCTGAGAACAACCTGGAAAAAGCCCAGCGCCGGCTTCAAACCGTGGACGACAAGCTGCGCAAAACGGTGATTACGGCTCCTTTTGATGGCACCGTTCTGGACATTCCGGATTCGGTCAACGAAGGGCAGGTCGTCACGGCCGCCGCCAGTGTGAACTCCGGCACGACGATGATGAAGTTTGCCAGCCTTTCCCGGCTCATGATCGATTCGCATGTCAATCAAGCCGATGCTCCGAATCTCGTCGTCGGGCAAAAAGTAGACATCGCGGTTGTCGATGGAATGACGGGTTCCCTTACGGCGCGCATTGAATCCATCGCCCCTCTGGCGACCGTGAAAAACAACGTTAAAGGGTTCAAGGTCGAGGCAGAGATCGATCAGGGCGTGGGACGCTTGAAGCCCGGCATGTCGGTGAGCATGATCGTACCTATCGGCAAGGTCGCCAACGCGGTCTCCGTACCGGTGACGGCAGTGTTTCGCGATCGGCGGGATAATATTGTCTATGTTCGACGCGGAGCGACGACAGAGCGCCGCAAGGTTACGATCGGCCTTACCGATTTCTCGTTTGCCGAGGTGAAGGCTGGTCTTAATGAGGGAGAGGAGATCCTGCTTGAGGAACCCTCCAAGATGCCGGCGAAATCCTAGCGAACGTCGTGGCTCTCGTCCTCCTGGAAAACGTCGTCAAGTCGTATCGGATCGGTGATCAGGAGATCCGCGCCCTTGATGGAATCAACCTTCGTATCGAGGAGGGAGAGTTCATCGCCATCATCGGCCCCAGCGGCAGTGGCAAGTCCACTCTCATGCATTTGCTCGGCTGCCTGGATACCCCTTCCTCCGGGCGTATGCAGCTCTTTGGCCGGGATCTTACCTCGGCCCGTGCCGATACTCTGGCCCAGGTGCGAAACAAGGAGATCGGATTCGTTTTCCAGTCCTTCAATCTTCTTCCGAAGATCGATGTGGTGCGCAACATTGAGTTGCCGCTCCTGTACTCCGGCATTCCCGCGGCCGAACGAAGGAAGAGAGCCATCGAGGTGGCGGAATCTGTCGGGCTGGGGGCTCGTCTCAACAACCGGCCGACGCAACTCAGCGGTGGTCAGTGTCAGCGCGTGGCCATCGCCCGCGCCCTGGTGAATCGGCCCCGCATCATTTTCGGCGACGAACCGACGGGCAATCTCGACTCGGCCACCGGCGAGATGGTGCTCCAGATGTTCCGCGACCTCCATGCCTCTGGTCGCACTGTGGTGTTGGTGACGCACGATCCTGACGTCGCGGCGGTGACAAAGCGGGTCATCGAGATTCGCGACGGAAAGGTCCGCAGGGAATACAATCCATGAATCTCTGGATCACTCTCGAGACGGGGCTGAGGGAGATCGCCGCCCACAAGTTTCGCAGCTTTCTTTCCATGCTCGGCATCGTGCTGGGCGTGAGCAGCCTCATTGCCACGATGTCGCTTACCAATGGTATCGAACGCGGCACGAAGGCCTTCATGCAGCAGGTCGGCGGGCTGGAACTCGTCACCGTCATTGGTAAGGAGATCTCCGCAGAGATGATCGAGTTTGCCAATCTCTCCCCGGGTCGCACGGTGCAGGATGCGCGCGCGATCCTGGCATCCACGCCGATGGTTACGGAGGTTTCTCCTGAGATCAATATCGGCGCGCTGCTTTCCTCCGGACCGATCTCCCAACGTATGCAGGTTTCTGGAGCCTGGCCGGATTATTTTGTAGTCAATCGGCACGAGATCGCGGCGGGGCGCTTTCTGACCCAGCTGGATGTCGACCGGGCGGCACACTCCGTCGTGATCGGAGATTCCATCCTGAAACGGTTCTGGCCGAATCTCCCGGCTGAAGATGCCGTGGGACGCATTTTAACCATCAATCAGACCCCCTTCAAAGTTGTCGGAGTGCTGAATGTCTACGAGAGGGAGCAGGACAAGCGCATGAGGGAGATCGTGAAGGCTCGCCAGTCGCAACCGACCTCCAAGTCACAGAACCGCTGGGATCCGTTTCGCCGCAAAAACGAGTCTGTCATCATTCCACTCAGCACGATGTTTTTTGAATACAAGTCCGGCCAGCTTCCCGAGGATTCTCTCGATTCCATTCGCTTGGACAACCTGTCATTTCGCGTTGGCGACTTGGATCGATTCCGCGAGACCTTGAGCATGGTGCGCAATGCCCTCAACATCACCCACCGCGGGGTGGATGACTTCGATCTTCAGACTCGCGAGGAGTGGTTTCAGGGCATGGAGGCGAGTATCTCCGCCACCCGGTTGAGCGGCGGCCTGATCGCGGCCATCAGTCTCGTCGTGGGTGGCATTGGCATTACAAACATCATGCTGGCCAGTATCACGGAACGCGTGCGTGAGATCGGCATCCGTCTTGCCGTGGGAGCGAGGGGGGCGGATATCTTTTTGCAGATCCTGGTCGAGAGCGTTTCGGTTGCATTCATCGGCGGGATCATCGGCATCGCGGCGGGTTTCGGGCTGATCAAGCTCCTGATTGCAGTCGCGCCGAGTGAGAACGTTCCCTATGTGTCCCTGGACTCGATCGTGATCAGCGTGGTGTTTGCGATCATTGCGGGTGTGCTGTCTGGTATTTACCCGGCCCTGCGCGCTTCGCGACTCGACCCGATCAGCGCCCTGAGATACGAATAGCCGCCATGTTTCATCTGGGCGCTCCGTATTGGCTGCTTCTGCTGCCTTGCGTCGCTCTCGTTGCCTGGCTGCTGCCCCGGGCGGGGCTATGGCGCCCGTTGCGACTCTCCTGCCTGGTTCTCCTTGTTTTCTATCTGGCCCGACCTGAGTGGAACATGACGCCGCCCGGCATGGACTTGATCGTGCTGATGGATCGATCGTCGTCGGCATCGGAGTGGATCGAACCGCGCCGCGAGGAGATCGAGCGGCTGTTGGAGGCCAAGCGGGGCATGGACGACCGGCTTCGTATCGTGGACTTTGCCGCCGCCCCTCTGGAGCGCGAGGGAGGCAGATCGTTTGAGTCCCCGCGTGGCGAGACTCGCATGAGGCTCGTTCTTGAGTACGCTCTCGGCTTGCGCGATCCGGCGAGGGCTACGCGGTTGCTCATGGTTACCGACGGCGTTTCCACCGAGTCCCTCGGCGAAATGTCGACCAGGCTGGCTGCGGCGAAAGTCCCTCTCGATCTGCGCATGGAAAACCGCTCCTCCGCAGGCGATGCCGGGATCACCCGGGTGAATGCACCTCTGCGAGTGCAGGCAGGTCAGGGGATGATGGTGGAATTTGAGGCGTTTTCCTTTGAGGATCAGGAGATACCTTATGAGGTTCTGCGTGATGGAGTGCGTATCGGAACAGGGGCGGTCTCCGTACGGCGGGGCCGGGGACACGGTCGAGTCGCTCTGCGGGCGGAGAAGGGGGGAGCGCATCGGTACGATGTCCGGTTGATTCCCCTCCAGGACTCGCGCATGGCCAACAACTCAGGTTCCGTTTGGATCGAGACAGTTTCCGGACCGGGCGTTCTGCTCGTGAGTCCTTATCCAGACGATCCCGTGGCGGCGGCTTTGGTTCGGGGTGGTGTGGCGGTCCAGGTCGTCAATGATCCGTCCCGCCTGCATGCGGGGGACTTGTCTGGGTCGCGACTTGTGATCTTGAACAATATGCCCGCCAATCGTCTGCCCGCTGCTTTTCTGGGCGCGCTGCCTTTCTTTGTAAAAGAGCAGGGTGGCGGTTTGCTTATGTCCGGCGGGGCTCAGAGTTTCGGTGCCGGCGGCTACTTTGAGTCCCAGGTGGACCCTTTACTGCCCGTATCCATGGAGTTGCGAGAGGAGCATCGCAAACTGGCGGTGGCGATGGCCATCGTGCTGGATCGTTCCGGGAGCATGGCCGTTTCGGCCGGAGGTGGAGCTACCAAGATGGACCTGGCAAACGAAGGCGCGGCCCGCGCAATCGAACTGCTGGGCGCAATGGACGCCGTGGCCGTCTATGCTGTGGATAGCGAGGCGCATGAGGTGGTGCCCTTCTCCATGATCGGGCGGGATAAGGCGAAGATGGCGGAGGATGTGCGGAGCATCCGCAGCGCCGGCGGAGGGATCTATGTGTATACGGGGTTGAAAGCAGCCTGGGAGGCGCTGAAGACCTCCACCGCGGGCCAGCGCCACGTGATCCTCTTTGCCGATGCGGCCGACGCGGAGGAGCCGGGAGATTATCGGCACCTCCTCGGGGAGATGAAGGCCCAGGGAACGACCGTCAGTGTCATCGGTCTGGGGTCCTCCACTGACAGCGACGCCAATTTCCTCGCCGACGTGGCGGCGCTGGGTGGAGGTCGTATATTCTTTAATGCCGACCCGGCTCAACTCCCTGGCCTGTTTGCGCAGGAAACAGTTGCGATTGCGAGGTCAGCATTTCTCAAGGAGCCGGTAGCGACTGTCAGCGCTGGCGGATGGTCGGAGATTTCTCCTCGCCGCATGGACTGGTTGCCGCAGGTCGACGGCTACAACCTTAGTTATTTGCGCCCAGGGGCGTCTGTTGCGCTGATCTCGGGCGACGAATATAAAGCTCCCTTGGTTTCTTTCTGGCAGCGTGGCATCGGGCGGGTGGCGGCGGTTTGCTTTCCGATGGCGGGAGAATACTCGACGGCATTCCGTGACTGGCCTGCTGCGCCAGACTTTGTGCAAACGCTTGCCCGATGGCTTTTGCCCCTGGACGCCCCGCAGGGGACCAGCCTGAAGGTCAGGACGGAGGGCAACGACGTGCGGATCGAATTGCTTACCGATGATTCCTGGACCGAGCGCCTCGCGAAAGCTCCTCCGGTCCTGATCGTTTCGGACGACTTGTCCGCCGAACCCCGGACCGTTCCCTGGGAGCAAATCGAGCCGCGAAAACTGGAAGCGAGAGTTCCTCTCCGACCTGGGAAGCCCCTGAGGGGCGTTGTACGGGCCGGGGACCTGCGTTGGGGTTTTGGTCCGGTCGCTCCATCGGTCGATCCCGAGTGGGATTCTGCCTCGGAACGCGTGGATGAGGTGCGCGCGGTGAGTGCTGCCAGCGGCGGACGAGTCATCACCGATCTGCGCCAGGCCTGGGTGCGCCCCGCTACGGAAGGCTATGCCTCGCTGGGAAACTGGCTGCTGCTGCTCGTGGCCTTGGCTTTCCTGGTCGATGCCGGGTGGACGCGATGGAGAGGACTCTAGAGCAGATCGGGTCCATCTATGGATATTGCTCGGTTGGAGCGATCCATGGGTGTCGGCCCGTTGGGAGGGATGTAACCATTCATTCCGTGCAATCCCAGTATGATGCCGCTCCCTCCGGGCATTCACCGGGCACCGGCTCCATCTTTATCTAGGCCGCTCTAGTCCTCTTCTTCGTCGTCGCCAGACTGCTCCTGCTGTTGCTGCTGCATCGAGGCCAGCACGTCGGACATATCCTCGACCTCATCCCAAACTTCTCGGCTCACGTAGATCGGGGCCTTTTGCTGGCAGGCCAAGGCAATACAGTCGCTGGGCCGGGCATCGAGTTCGATGATCTTGCGCTGCTGGAGTTCGTTCTCCGCAGTAAGGATCAGGCGTCCGAAGTAAGTGCCGCTCTTGAGATCATTGATGACGACGCGATCGACCTTTGCCCCGAGTGAGGCCAGGATGAGTGCCATGAGATCATGGGTGAGGGGACGCTCCTTGGCGGTGCCGTTGAGGAACATATTGATCGCGCTGCCGACACTCGGGTCGACGTAAATGACGAAGACCTTCTCGACATTTCCGACAAACACGGCGACGCCAGCACTCGTCGGAATGATCGCTCGAACAAAAATCTGTTCCACCGGCTTGCTCATGAGAGCAGACTAGCAGCAGGTCGATGGGCGGGCAACCTTGGCCATACCCGAGAGGTAAGCCCGCGACACGGTGACATAGCGTTCCGCCCACACGCGCACCTTGGCCTGCTCTTCCGCGCTGAGTTGCCGCTTGATCACTGCGGGCGACCCCAGCACGAGCGACCCCGGCGGTACCACCATGCGGCCGGTGACCACAGCGCCTGCACCGATGATGCTCCGGGCGCCAACCCTGGCTCCATCGAGCACGACCGCACCCATGCCGACAAGCACCTCGTCACCGATCTCGCAGGCATGGACAATGGCTTGGTGGCCAATGGTGACCCATTCTCCGATGATGGCCGGTTTGTCATCCGCTACATGAACGACGGAACCGTCCTGCACATTGGAGTGGGCTCCGATCAGGATGGGCGCGATATCGCCACGCAGGGAACATCCGGGCCAGATGCTTGCCTCCTCACCGATCGTTACGTCGCCGGCAACAAAGGCTCCGGGAGCAATGTAGGCAGTGGATGCGATCTGTGGTTCCCGCCCGAGATACAGGGCAATTTGTTCCTCAAAGGTCATGCCGATCTATAAAGCCAGGGCCGGCCTCCCGCAACTCCATGTCGATTTGCTATTTTGCAAAAATGTGCTTTCCTCATTTTTTCCTCTGAAAACGTTGACAGAGGCGGGCCGACTTAGTCATAGTCCGCCCTAGTCTCAATCTTTTCTCCTTCAATGAACAAAGTTGCACTCGTCGAAGCCGTCCAGAAATCTCTCGGAACCAGCAAAGCAGATGCGGAGCGCGCGGTTAACGCGGTGATCGATGGCATCAAGCTCGGCGTCAAGAAAACGAAGACGGTGCAGCTCATCGGCTTCGGAACCTTCAAGGTCGCCAGCCGCAAAGCCCGCACGGGTGTGAATCCGAAGACCGGCCAGAAGATCAAGATCAAGGCCTCCAAGACGGTCAAGTTCGTCGCAGGCAAGGCTCTCAAGGAGCTCGTCTAAAAACCACTTTCTCCCCCAGCACCGAGGAACCCCGTATTGCCGCGAGGCAAACGGGGTTTCTCATTTTCCGGAACGGCGGTTTACGCGAAATTCTTCACGATTTCTGCTTTTGTCCTTTGGGAAAACGCCATCTTGCATTAGTTTTATTAATGTATGAAAGCTCCCATTAAAGTCGCTGTGACCGGCGCCGCGGGTCAGATCGGATACTCTCTCCTTCCCCGTATTGCTTCCGGTTCCGTTTTCGGCCCGGACCAGCCTGTCGAACTTCGCCTCATCGAAATCCCCAACGCTCTCAAGCCGCTCGAGGGTGTCGTGATGGAACTCAACGACTGCTCGTTCCCGCTTCTTTCCAATATCGTTGCCACGGCTGACCTCGACGAAGGTTTCAGCGGCGCGAACTGGGCTCTCCTCGTCGGCAGCGTGCCGCGCAAGGCCGGTATGGAGCGCAAGGACCTACTCGGCATCAATGGCAAGATCTTCATCTCCCAGGGCGCTGCCATCGCCAAGAACGCGGCTTCCGACGTGCGCGTCGTCGTCGTGGGCAACCCCTGCAACACGAACTGTCTCATCGCCATGAACAATGGCCGCGACGTGCCCAGCGACCGCTGGTTTGCCATGACCCGTCTCGACGAGAACCGCGCCAAGTCGCAGCTCGCCACCAAGGCCGGGGTGCACTCCACCGCCGTTTCCAACGTCGCCATCTGGGGCAACCACTCCAGCACGCTCTATCCGGATTTTGAAAACGCGAAGATCAACGGCAAGCCGGTGACCTCCGTCATCACGGACACCCAGTGGCTCGAGAATGACTTCATCAAGAGCGTCCAGCTCCGTGGTGCGGCCATCATCGAGGCCCGCGGTCTCTCCTCGGCCAAGTCCGCCGCGCATGGCGTGGTCGATACTGTGCGCTCGATCATCGAGCCGACCGCCGCTGGCGATTTCCACAGCGTGGCTCTGTGCTCCGACGGCAGCTATGGCATCGAGGCCGGGCTCATCACCTCGTTCCCGGTTCGCTCCAACGGCTCGAAGCTCGAGATCGTTCAGGGCCTTCCGCTCAGCGATTTCAGCAAGGGCAAGATCGAAGCCACCGTCAACGAGCTCAAGCAGGAGCGCGAGATGGTGAAGGAACTGATCCCCGCCTAATCGGCTGATCATCTGATCTCCGGGACGCCGGTGTCGCAGGACATCGGCGTCCTTTCTTTTTCGGGACGGGAGCTTTCCGGAAAAGATGTCGGGTAACAAAACCCCGGCAGTACCGGCATGGCGGTGCAAGGCGAGTCGCCAGTGGCGCTACCGCAAGTGCGCTTGCTCCGGGCGGCCCGCTCGCCAGCTCCGGCTCGCGGCGAATGCTAGTTGCCCGCTTTGGCGGAAACGGCGTTCTCGAGTTGCGTCATGTCGACATCGAGAATGCCGCCGGTCTCGGGGCGCAGAGCCTTGCGGGCAAGAGAGACGGCGCTTTCGGCCCTGGCGGTATCACCCGCTCCCTTGAGGGCCATGGCGAACGGCTCGACGATGTCGTAGAAAAAGTTGCCGCCCCCGGTTTTGCCCAGGCTGGTGATCTGTTTCTTGTATTCCTTGAAGGCCTCGTCGAACTGCTTTTGCTCGACCAGCGTGGAGAGGCGTCCGGCGGCGATGCTCACGCTCAGGTCGGAGCGCTTGTTCTTGTTCTGGTACTGAGCCTGGCGTTCCAGAGCGTCGGCGGTCGCTGCGTCGCCTTGCTCGCGGGCGACCTTTGCGAGGGCGAGCTGGTAGTCGACGCGGAGATCCCGGTAGTTGGTGAATTGCTTGCTCGCCGCTTCCAGGTTGGTGCGGCGCACGGGCAGCGAAGCCTGGGTCTTTTCCAGCACCGCGATCTTTTCATTCCAGGCATCCGGATTCTCCGGACACACAGAAACAGCACTGTCCGCGGCGCGCAAGGCCCGGTCATTCTGGCCCGAGGCGAGGAACAGCTCGGCAAAAAGAATGTCGTCCTGCGAGGCGGCGTAGAGCGGCGTATCGCGGAAGCGCTTGGCGAGGAACTGAAGCTCGTGGTCGCTGATCGGCGTCCACGTTTGCGGGTCGAGCGCTTCGCCGGTGGCGTAGTTCTGGTTTTCGTAGCGCCCACAGTCCAACTCCCACTTGTCATCGAGCTTCATGTAGCCAAACCACGCGTGACCACCGTCCACACCCTGGCCGGAGAAGTACAGGGTAGGCAATCCACGGGCCTTGCCGACCATGCAGGCAAAGTAGGCCTGGTCGACGCAGATGCCGCCTTTGGAGGAAATCTCGTCCAGCTTGTACGGGCCTTCCGTCCAGGAATATTGCTGGTTCATGAGCCGGTCGCGATCGTAGCGGATCATGGAAAAGGCCTTCGGCATCTCGGACCGCGACAGGCGCACCCGCTTGCGCGCCCAGGCAAACTCGGCAGGGTCGATTGGCGCGTCGACGAGGAACTTGAGCTGGTCGGCTTTCAGCCGCCGGATGTCGAGCAGGAGATCCTTCCCATCATTCACGCCGGTCCAGTAGGCGAAGCGCTCGGCCACGGTCTGGTTGGTGATCGGGATGAGCGACTGTGTTACCTGGTGATGCGGCCAGTAGCGGGGGAGCGGCTCGTCGTAGACCACGGCCAGCGCCAGGGCGAGAGCCTGATATTCCCGGAACTTCGCGGCATTGGCCTGATAGATTTCCTGGAGGTTTTTCAGGACCTGGGTGGCATTGTCGTCCGGCGACAACGTGGCGAAAAGCATCGTGCCGAAAGCCTCATCGGCAATCCATGCGCGAACGACAGCGGGATCGAGGATATCGGCATTGGTTCGCATGTCTGCGGATGGAGACGCGCTTTCCTGAGGTTTCGTGCCGAAAGGTTGCTCGGGTTTGGAAAGCAGGTCGGCCCATTTCCAGAGGAGCAGCCAGCTCTTGAAGGCTGTCACGCCTGTGCTGCCGGGACGCTGCGAACCGCCGGGCGCGTAGGCGGCGAGCAGGGCGGTCTGGAGTTGATCCCGGGCGGCGGGCCATCCGGTGGAGCCGAACTGCTGACGGTCCGCCGGGGTGGGAGGACGACGCAGGTCTTGGGCGCTGAGCCCGCACACAGCGGCCAGAGATAACGTGATACCGAGGATAAGAGGAGAGATTCGCAAGGCCTTCAAGGGTCGCACTTTCCCGTTTCTGGCGCAAATCGCAGGCAGGAACAAGGGGGAATCCCTCGACTTGCGCCCGGGCGGCGAGGCTGACACATTACGGCCTCATGCCCCGACCCCTCACGTTGTTTACCGGCCAATGGGCGGACCTCCCGGTTCGCGAACTCCTCCCGCTCGTCAAGTCCATGGGATACGATGGCGTTGAACTCGCCTGCTGGGGCGACCACTTCGATGTCCGCAAGGCCCTCACGGACCCGGACTACATTCCGAATCACTGGAAGCTCCTCGCGGAAAATGATCTGACCTGCCACGCGATCTCCAATCACCTCGTCGGCCAGGCCGTGTGCGATCTCATTGACGACCGCCATCGCAACATCCTGCCGCCTGCCGTCTGGGGCGATGGAAATCCCGAGGGTGTTCGCCAGCGGGCTGCCGAGGAGATGATCGCCACGGGCAAGGCCGCCCGCGCGTTTTTCGATGCCAAGCCGGGCGCGAAGGCCGGGGAACTGGCCGTGGTCAATGGATTCACCGGCTCCTCGATCTGGCACTCCATCTATGCCTTTCCGCCGACGACGCAGGCCTACTGGGACAAGGGGTTTGAGGATTTTGCGGCACGCTGGACGCCTATCCTCGACGCCTTCGACGCGCTGAATGTGAACTTCGCTCTCGAGGTGCATCCGACGGAGATCGCCTTTGATATTGTCTCCGCCCAACGGGCCATTGAGGCCGTCGACGGGCACAAGCGCTTTGGCTTTAACTACGACCCCTCGCATCTCGGCTATCAGGGGGTGGATTATGTGAAGTTCATCCGTACCTTCTCCGACCGCATTTACCACGCCCATATGAAGGACGTCTGGTGGGGCCACGGTGACGGATCAGTCGGCGTCTTCGGCGGGCACACGAGCTTTGGCGATGCACGGCGGTTCTGGGATTTTCGCTCGATCGGGCGCGGCGACATCCGCTTTGAGGATGTGATCGTTGCGCTCAACGACATCGGCTACCACGGCCCGCTCTCCGTGGAGTGGGAGGATGCGCGCATGGACCGCATCCACGGCGCGACCGAGGCGGCTCGCGCTGTCCGCGCCCTGGATTTTCCCTCCAGCGCACGCGCGTTTGATTCGGCCTTCGACAAAGCAGAGCAGTAGGATTTTTTATGGCACGCAAACTTCGATACGGAATGATAGGCGGTGGCCGCGGAGCCTTTATTGGTGCGGTTCACCGCATCGCGGCGGCGATGGACCAGCAGGCGGAACTCGTGGCCGGGGCCTTCTCCTCGGATGCAACGCGCTCGCGGGAATCCGGCGCGGATCTGAACCTCGATCCCTCGCGAGTCTACGGCAGCTATGAGGAAATGGCGGCGGCGGAAAAAGACCGGCCCGCCAGCGAGCGCCTCGATTTCGTCGTCATCGTCACGCCGAACCACCAGCACTTCGGTCCGGCGAAGCTTTTCCTGGAGAGCGGCTTCAACGTGATCTGCGACAAGCCTGTGACCTTTGACCTCAGGCAGGCCAAGGAGCTGCGCAAGGTGGTGGCAAAGAGCGGCAAGATCTTTGTATTGACTCACAACTACACCGGCAATGTCATGGTGAAGCAGGCGCGCGAGCTCGTGCGCTCCGGCTACCTCGGCGAGATCCGCAAGGTGGTGGCCGAGTACCCGCAGGGCTGGCTGAGTTCCTTCCTCGAAAAGGACGGGCAGAAGCAGGCTGCGTGGCGCACGGACCCAAAGCGCAGCGGCGCGGCGGGTTCGCTCGGCGACATCGGCACGCATGCCGAGAATCTCGCCCACTACATCACCGGGCTGGAGATCGAGAGCCTCTGCGCGGACCTTTCCACCTTTGTGAAAGGCCGCCTGCTCGACGACGACGGCAGCATTCTTGTGCGTTACAAGGGCGGCGCGAAGGGCACGCTCTTCGCCTCGCAGATCGCCATCGGCGAGGAGAATAATCTCAACATCCGCGTCTATGGCTCGAAAGCCTCCCTGGAGTGGCATCAGGAGCATCCGAACCAGCTCGTGGTGAAGTACCCCGACCAGCCGCGCCAGGTCTGGGGCCGGGGCAATGGCTACCTCTCGCCGAAGCTCCAGAAATTCACGCGCATTCCCGCCGGGCATCCCGAGGGCTATCTGGAAGCCTTTGGAAACATCTACATCGAGGCCTTCCGCGCCATCCGTGCGGCGGTTACGGGCAAGAAGGTACCGAAGGATGTGGATTACCCGACGATCGACGACGGCGTGTATGGCATGGCCTTCATCGAGACGGCGGTGAAAAGCTCCAGCCTCGGCGCGAAGTGGGTGAAATTTCCCACGCTCTGATGATGAAAACGCTGACACGTTCCTTTCTCGCCATGTGTTGCCTCGCGCTCGTCGGGGGATGCGCCACGCCTGCATCCCAGTCTTCCTTTCACCCGACGCTGCCGCAGAAGCGCATGGTCGAGCTGATGGGTAACCGGCTGGACCTCGCCTCGCAGGTCGCATGGGTCAAATTCCGCGACACTCTGCCGGTCTACGATCCGAAGCGCGAGGCGGAGCTCTTGGCTGGCCTCGTCAGCAAGGGGGAGGCCAGGGGCGTGCCTCCTTTGCAGGTCGAGGCCTTCATGAAGGCCCAGATGGCGGCTTCCCGCGCAATCCAGAAGACGCTCATCCGCTCCTGGAGCCGGGGAGGAACACTGCCCGCGTACCCGCCGTTTGACCTGAAGCGCGACATCCGGCCGAAGCTCGATGCGATCAGCGACGAGATGATCGTCCTGCTCCCCGCAGTCGGGCAGAGTCCCGCCTTTGCGTCCTACGCTGCGGCGGAACTTTCCCACCGAGGCTACCGCCGCGTGGCGACCCTCGCGACGGCTCCGCTTCGTTAAGCTAATACATCCTTACCGAGGCCCCTTCTTCGCATAGAGCGAGCCGAAGGGGCTGAGGTGGGTGCGGATGGTGGTGAAGAACGACCGTCCCTCGTGGAGATTCCAGCCGTCGAGCACGCGGTAGATCATGAGCTTCACGAAATCGAGGAGGAACATCCACGCGATGTTGTAAACCCAGACCCAGCCGATGATGTTCCACGGCAGGGCGGGCACCACGGTTCCCGCGCCGAAGCCGCAGAGAAGCACGGCGACGACCTGGGTGCCCACGATGGCGACGAAGAGCCGCATGTCGGGGAAAGGCGGTTTCCAGAATGGCCCTGTGGCCCTCGTGACAAAGAGCATCAGGTGACCTCCGGCGACGAGTTGCAGGAACATCATCGTCTGGATGTGCGGTTTATCGAGGTGGTAGATGTCCTGGCTGAGGAAGAGCAGGAGAAAGCTCTCCACCACGGCGAAGATGCCGAGGATCGAGGAGATCATGAAGATGCGCGGCATGTGCCACTTCACCGGCTGCGGGGCGGCGGAGGCATTGTCATACGCGATCGTCATGATCGGCAGATCGTCCAGCAGCGCGAGGGCGATGATCATCACAGCGCTGAGCGGGAAGAAGTCATAGCAGACTACCGCCGTGACGACGAAGAACATGATCGCGACCGTCATGGCGATGCGGTAGAGCATGTAGCTCATCATCCGCTCAAAGATGCGGCGGGCCTCCTTGATGCCGTCGATGATGACGGACAGGCCGGGAGCAGTCAGCACGAGCGCGGCCGCGGCGCGGGCGGCATCGGTTGCTCCCGAGACGGCGATTCCCACGTCGGCCTGTTTCAGCGCGGGGGCGTCGTTCACGCCGTCGCCGGTCATTCCGACGATATGCCCCGCATCCTGGAGGGCTTTCACCACGCCATATTTGTGCTCGGGGAAGACGCGGGCAAACCCGTCAACCGCCGCGATGTGGGCGGCGGCATTGGCGGGCAGTTTGTCGACCGAGGTGCCTTCCGGGAAGAGGTCGGAGGCGAGCTGGATGTTCTCGCCCATGCCGAGTTCGCCCGAGATCGTGCGGGCGATGGCGACATCGTCGCCGGTGACCATCTTGACCTGCACGCCGAGTTCGCGGGCTTCCGCGATGGTCTGTTTGGAATCCGTGCGCGGCGGGTCCATGAGGGGCAGGATGCCGAGAAAGATCCACTTGCCGCCTTCGTCCTTTCGAGCGGAGGCGAGGGCGCGCATGCCGCGGGTGGCCAGCGCGGTGACGGAATCCTCCGCCTTTTTCCGGTCGGCGTCGCTCAGGTCGCAAAGGCTGAGGATGACCGCTGGCATGCCCTTCGTGGTCTGGATGGTCCTGCCTGCGGCGTCCGTGAGCATAGCCTCCGTGCGCTTGCTCACCGGATCAAACGGAACGAAGGTTTTCAGCGTCCAGGCGCTGGCGGTTGACTGATCCTTCAGCCCGGCGGCGATGGCGAGGTCGATGGGGTCTTTGTCTTCCAGCTTGGAGGCGAGCACCCCGGCGAGGATCACGTCCTGCGCGGTCGCGCCATTCCACGGGAGGACATCGCCGAGCGTGAGCTTGTTCTGCGTGAGCGTGCCCGTCTTGTCGGAGCAAAGGATGTCGATGCCCGCGAGTTCCTCGATGGATTCCAGCCGGGAGACGATGGCCTTCTTGATGGCGAGCATCTTCGCGCCGAGGGCCATCGTGACGGAAAGGACGGCCGGCGTGGTGAAGGGAACCGCCGCCACGAGCAGGACGAGGACGTATTCCGCGAGGCCGAAGAGGCCGTTCTTCGAGAAATGCCCGCGCATTCCCGCGAGCTGATCCACGATCAGCACCGCCGCGAGAGCGAGGGTGAGGATGATGAGGAAATTCCCGATGCCGACGACGGCTTCCTGAAGGTGGGACTTGGTTCCGGCAGAGGCGACGAGCTTGGCCGTGCGGCCAAAGAAGGTGTTCGTGCCGGTGGCGGTGACGACAAGCGTCATCTCGCCCTTTTTCACAATGGAGCCGGAGTACACGACATCGCCGCCTTTTTTGGAAACCGAGAGCGATTCGCCCGTGAGCGCCGACTGGTCGATATCGAGATAATCGCCCTCCAGCAGAACCCCGTCGGCGGGAATCACGTCGCCCAGCCGCACGCGCACAATGTCGCCGGGCACGAGGTCGCGCGCTGGGACGTCACCCCAGGCGGCCTTACGCAGGGCCTTGGCGGTGAGGGCGAGGGAATTCTTCAGGGCGGAGAGCGCGTTGGACGCGGTGCTTTCCTCCCAGAATCCCAGCACGCCATTGAAGACGAGCATGAAGACGATGATCGAGAAATCCACCCAGTCGCCGATGAGCGCGGCCATCACGGCAGGCGCCTCCACCATCCACGGCAGCGGTCCCCAGAAGTAACCGAGGAAGCGCTTCAGCGCGCTCTGGCTCTTTTCCTCGATGGCGTTCGGGCCATATTTCTGAAGCCGGGCGGAGGCGTCCTCCGGGGTCAGTCCCTTGGCCGGGTCGACCGATTGCTCGGCCAGGACCTGCTGGGGAGTTTTCACGATGGGGGTGTCGTTTGACGCTGGCATAAATCAGTCCGTCCAGACCCAGTCCGCGATCTCGGGGAGGTCCTCGAAATGCTCGCGGACATAGCGGCGGTGTTTCTGGAGCAAATCCTCGGTAGCCTGGAGCAGGCGCGTTTCCTCGCCCGCGAGCCGTGGCACGTGGCGAATCACATCCTGGCAAAGGTGGATGCGGCTCATCTTATTGAGCACCACCATGTCAAAAGGCGTGGTCGTCGTGCCCTCTTCAATGTAGCCGCGCACATGGAAGCGGTCCTGATCGGGGCGGCCATGAATGAGCTGGTGCACCACGCCAGGGAAGCCGTGGAAGGCAAAGATGACGTGCCCTTTCTCCGTGAAGAGGCGGACGAAATCGGTGTGATCCATCCCGTGCGGATGCTTGTCGCGGGGCGGTAGCGCCATGAGGTCGACGATGTTGACGACGCGCACGCGCACGCTCGGGAGGTGCTGGCGCAGCAGCCACGCGGCGGCGACGGTTTCCTGCGTCGCGATGTCGCCCGCGCAGGCGAGCACGATGTCGGGTTCTTCATCCGGCGGGCAATTGCTGCACCACGTCCAGATATCCGCGCCGCGTGCGCAATGTGCCCGCGCCTGTTCCATCGTCAGGTATTGCAACTGCGGCTGCTTGTCGATGACGATGGCGTTGAGGTAGTTCGTGCTGCGGAAGCAGTGATCCGCCACGCTGAGCAGGCAGTTCGCATCGGGCGGGAGATAGACGCGGGCGACCTCGGGGCGCTTGTTGATGAGATTGTCGATGAAGCCGGGGCCCTGATGGCTGAATCCATTGTGGTCATTGCGCCAGCAGGTCGAGGTGAGCAGGTAATTCAGCGACGGCACCGGCTTGCGCCACGGGATGTGGCGGCAGTGCTCCAGCCACTTCGCGTGCTGCATCGACATGGAATCCGCCACCATGGCAAAGGCCTCGTAGGTGGCAAAGAGCCCGTGGCGTCCCGTCAGATTGTAGCCCTCCAGCCAGCCATGGCAGTTATGCTCGCTGAGCACCTCCATTACGCGGCCCGTGTGCGAGACATGGTCGTCGATGGCGATGAGCGGACTGACGAAGCAGCGGTCGGTGACTTCAAAGACCGCGCCGAGGCGGTTTGAGTTCGTCTCGTCCGGGCAGAAGAGGCGGAAGTTATGCGGGTTCCGCTTGTAGAGATCGCGGAGGAATTTCCCGAGTTCGCGCGTCGACTCGATGCGTTCCTTTGCGGGCGAGGGGACCGGCACGGCGTAATCGGAGAAATCCGGCAGGTCGAGCGGGATGGTGAGCTTGCCGCCATTGGCATGAGGGTTTGCGCCCATGCGGTGATCACCCGCCGGGGCGAGGGCATACAGGTCGGCGCGGAAGGTTCCGTTTTCGTCGAAAAGCTCCTCGGGTCGGTAGCTATGCAGCCACTCCTCGAGCATCTTCAGATGGGTGGGATTTTCCCGCACCGTGGAGAGCGGCACCTGATGAGCTCGGAAGGTTCCCTCCACCGGCAGACCGTCGACGACCTTCGGGCCGGTCCATCCCTTGGGCGTGCGCAGGACGATGGCCGGCCAGACCGGGCGGGTGGTAAAGCCGTTTTCGCGGGCTTCCTTCTGGATGGCCTGGATCTTGAGGATGGCGGTCTCCAGGCAGACGGCGAAGTCCCGGTGAACCGCCGCCGGATCGTCGCCCTCCACGAAATGCGGCTCGTAACCATGCCCCTCCAGGAAGCGGGCGATATTCTCGTCGCTCTCGCGTCCCCAGACGGTGGGGCCGGAGATCTTGTAGCCGTTCAGGTGCAGGATGGGGAGCACCGCGCCGTCGCGCTCGGGGTTGATAAAGCGGATGCCTTTCCAGCTTCCCTCCAGCGGGCCTGTCTCCGCCTCGCCGTCGCCTACCACCGCCGCAACGATAAGCTCGGGATTATCCATCACTGCGCCAAAGGCATGGACGAGGACATAACCCAACTCGCCGCCTTCGTGGATGGAGCCGGGGGTGGTTGCGCTGACATGGCTCGGGATTCCTCCCGGCGTGGAGAACTGGCGGAACAGCTTCAGCAGTCCCGCCTCGTCGCGGGTGATCTCGGGGAAGAACTCCGTGTAGCTCCCCTCCAGATATACATTCGCCACCAAGGCCGGGCCGCCGTGGCCGGGCCCCGCCATGTAGACGACATCGAGACCGTATTGCTTGATCAGCCGGTTGAGGTGGACGTAGACGAGATTCAGTCCCGGCGACGTGCCCCAGTGACCGAGCAGGCGGGGCTTGATATGATCGACCGTGAGCGGCTCCTTCACGAGCGGGTTCGCCTTGAGGTAAATCTGCCCGATGTTGAGATAGTTCGCGGCCCTCCACCAGGCGTTCATCTTTTCGATCAGTTCATCGGAAGGGGCGGAGACCTGGGGAATCGAGGGTTTCATGGTAGGCTATCGCGGGGAATGCAGGGATTGGCTCCTTGCTCGGCAAACGCACTGCCCCTTCCGGAGAATACTGTCCGGATTGATACCCCTCTCGCGTCTGGGATTGAAGATTTTCATCAATCGGCCAACTGGCCTGAGGATGCCCTCGGGGGGGGATGGCGAACAAGAAAATAAGAAAAACTTATAATTGCAATCAGTTCTCAGGCTTGTTTTTCCACGGGATGCTCCGAGATGTGGGAAAAATCGGAAGTAATGCGGGCATGTGGCACCGGGATTCTACGTAATCCGGGAGTTTTCCAACGGCCTCCGGTTTGGGGAAGCCTCGCCAGAGTTGATGAATTCTACCATGGAAGCCGACGGGGGTTGGGCAAGCGAGAAATGGAATTTTCTCCTCATTGACTCCACGCGGAATTGGCGCAACATGACGCACCCTTTTTCTCCCGCAATGATCGAAAAATACGTACTGAAAGTTACCCAGGAACTGAAGCTGCAGCCCCGTCAGGTCGCCGCGACAGCGATGCTCCTGGAGGAGGGAGCCACGGTGCCCTTTATCGCGCGTTACCGCAAAGAGCGCACGGGTGAGCTGGACGAAGTGCAGATCACCTCGATTCGCGACCGCCTCGAGCAGCTCGTCGAGCTGGATAAGCGCCGCGAATCCATCGTCTCCTCGCTGGAGGAGCGCAAGCTTTTGACCGAGGAACTCAAGGCCAAGATCGACGGCGCCGAGACGCTCGCGACGCTGGAGGATATCTACCTGCCCTTCCGCCCGAAGAAGCGCACCAAGGCCACTGTCGCCAAGGAGCGTGGCCTGGAGCCGCTCGCCGACATCCTCTGGGCGCAGGACGCCACGACCGACCCGGTGGCGGAAGCCGCTCCGTTCGTCGACGCCGCCAAGGAAGTGCCGGACGCCGAGGCCGCGCTGGCCGGAGCCCGCGACATCATCGCCGAGCGCATCAACGACGACGCCGAGGTGCGCGCCAAGCTGCGCGACCTTTACCTCACCAAGGGCGTGCTGAAATCCAAGGTCGCCCTGGGCAAGGAAGAGGAGGGCGCGAAGTTCAAGGACTACTTTGACTGGAGCGAACCCGCCGCCACCGCGCCTTCGCACCGCATCCTCGCCATTCGCCGTGGCGAGTCCGAGGGGTTCCTGTACTCCCGCCTTACTCCGCCGGAGGAGGACGCGCTCACTATCGTGGAAAACCTCTTCGTGCGCGGCAAATCGCCCGCCGCCGAGCAGGTGCGCCTCGCCGCGCAGGATTGTTACAAGCGTCTCCTCGGTTTCGCCATGGAGGCCGAGGCCCGCATTTTCTTCAAGAAGAAGGCCGACGAGGAAGCCATCCGCGTTTTCGCTGAGAACCTGCGCGAGCTGCTGCTCGCTTCGCCGCTGGGCCAGAAGACGATGCTCGCCATCGACCCGGGCTTCCGCACGGGCTGCAAGGTGGTCGTGCTCGATCGCCAGGGCAAGCTGCTCGAGAACGAAGTCATCTACCCCGAGAAGAGCACCCGCGAGCAGGTCGAGGCCGCCGAGGTGTTGCACTCTCTCGTGAAGAAGCATCACATCGAGGCCATCGCCATCGGCAACGGCACGGCGTCCCGCGAGACGGAGGCTTTTATCCGCAAGATCAAGCTGCCGACCTCCATCCCGGTCGTCGTGGTCAACGAGTCCGGCGCGTCGATTTACTCGGCCTCGGAGGTTGCCCGTGAGGAATTCCCGAATCACGACATCACCGTGCGCGGCGCGGTCTCCATCGGTCGTCGTCTCATGGACCCGCTGGCGGAGCTGGTGAAGATCGACCCGAAGTCGATCGGTGTCGGTCAATATCAGCACGACGTCGACCAGAATGCGCTCAAGCGTTCCCTCGACGACATCGTCATCTCCTGCGTGAACAACGTGGGCGTGGAACTCAACACCGCGAGCAAGCACCTGCTGAGCTACGTATCGGGCCTCAACTCCCGCACCGCCGCCAGCATCGTCGAGCATCGCGATGCCAATGGTCCCTTCAAGAGCCGCAAGGAACTCCTCAAGGTCGCCAATCTCGGACCCAAGGCGTTTGAGCAGGCGGCGGGCTTCCTGCGCATCCGCGACGGCGAGGACCCGCTCGACGCGAGCGCCGTGCACCCGGAGCGTTACGAACTCCTCAACAACATCGCCCGCGACATCGGCGCGACGGTTTCCGAGCTGCTCAAGGACGGCGTGAAGCGCAACAAGATCGACCTGAAGAAGTACGTCACGGACGACGTCGGTCTGCCGACCCTCAACGACATCATGCAGGAGCTGGCCAAACCGGGCCGCGATCCGCGCCAGCAGTTTGAGGCGTTCAGCTTTGCCGATGGCGTCGAGAAGCTGGAGCAGCTCCAGCCGGGCATGAAGCTCCCGGGCATCGTGACCAACGTCACGGCCTTTGGCGCTTTCGTTGACATCGGCGTGCATCAGGACGGTCTCGTGCACATCAGCCAGCTTTCCGACCAGTTCGTGAAGAATCCTGCGGACGTGGTGAAGGTGGGCCAGAAGGTCCATGTCACCGTCATGGAGGTCGATCTCGCCCGCAAGCGCGTCGGTCTCTCCATGAAGAGCAAGCCCGAGGCCGCTCCCGCCCGCAAGCCGGGTGAGAAGCGCCAGGAAGGCAACTCCCGCGACGTGGATCGCCATCGCTCCGGCAACCGAGGCGGGGGAGGCGGCGGTTTTGGCCAGGTCGACTGGTTCACCGCGGCCATGAACAAGAAGCACTAGACATCTTTGCAAGAGTCACCCGCCTGAAATTCCATTTTCAGGCGGGGACTTGAATCCGTCTTGCCATGCACGAACGTAGCAGGTGAGATTGATGAAATACCCATGGCACTGAATCCGAAACTGCTCGCCCCGGAACTGCGTCCCATCTGTGATAAAGTCCTTGCTGGCGAGAGGATTAGCGACGCCGACGGGCTGACGCTGTACGGCTCCCGCGATCTCAATGGCATCGGCGCGATCGCCAATATCATCCGGGAGCGAATCAACGGCAATGTGGCGACATATATTCACAATCGCTACATCAACTACTCCAACGTCTGCCTGCTCTCGTGCCAGTTCTGCGCCTTTGGGGCGAAGAAACGCGAGGAGCATGCCTTTGAGATGGCGATACCCGAGATCGTCGGCACCGTGCGCGATGCGCTGAAGCTCGGCATCACCGAGATTCACATGGTGGGCGGGCTGCATCCCACGCTGACAGGCGACTGGTATCTCGACCTGCTCCGCCAGTTGCGCGAACTGGATTCCGCTCTCATCATCAAGGCCTTTACCGCTGTCGAGATTCGCCACCTGGCCGACCGGGTTTTCAAGATGCCCGTGCGCGACACGCTGATCCTGCTCCGCGAGAACGGCCTGGGAGCCATTACGGGCGGAGGCGCGGAGATTTTCGACCAGGGCATCCGCGACCAGATTTGCAAGGGCAAGGAGACCGCCGAGGAATGGGCCGAGGTGCACCGCACCTGGCATCAGCTCGGCGAGCACAGCACCTGCACCATGCTCTACGGGCACATCGAGAATGCTCACCATCGCATCGACCACCTGCGCCGCCTGCGGGAAATCCAGGACGAAACGGGCGGATTCACGGGCTTCGTGCCCTTTGCCTTCGAGCCCGACGGCGCGCGCCCCGCGCTGAAAGGCATCCCGCACGCCACGGCGTACGAGGAGCTGAAGAACATCGCGATCAGCCGCATTTACCTCGATAACATCCCGCACATCACAGGGTACTGGATCAGCCTCGGATTGCCGACGGCCCAGCTCTCTCTCGGCTACGGGGTGGACGATCTGCACGGTACGATCATCGAGGAAAAGATTTTCCACATGGCAGGCGCGCAGACTCCGCAGCAGCAGACCGTCGCCGCCCTGGAAAAGGCCATCCGCGAAGCCGGGCGCGTGCCCATGCAGCGAAACAGCTTCTATGAGCGTATTCCCAACTCAGCGTCGGGTGAGCTCGTCGCGGCCTGATGAATCCTGCCGCTCTGGCCGGCGTGCGCGTCGGCAGTGTTTCCTATCTCAATGCGAAGCCCCTCATCTGGGGGCTGGACCCGGCAAAGGTCGTTCTCGAGGTTCCCGCGAAGCTGACGAACAGCTTCGAGGCCGGAAAGATCGACGTCGCGCTGATCCCGCTTTTTGAAATCCTGCACCTCGGGGTGGAGAAGGTTGTCGACGACGTGGCGATCGCCTGCCTCGGGCCGGTGCACAGCGTTTTCGTGGCGAGCCGGGGGCAGTTTGGCGTTCCGGGGGAGATTTACCTCGATCCGTCGTCGCGGAGTTCGGTCGCTCTTTTGCAGGTGCTGCTTTCGGAATTTTACCCCGGCGACTGGGAACTGGTGGCTTCCTCGAATCCACCGGTAAACGCCTCGCGCCTCATCATCGGCGACCCGGCGCTGGAGTTTCGCGCCCGTCACGATGGTGGCTGGCGGTATCACGATCTGGGGGAGCTTTGGCACTCGCATACGGGGCTGCCGTTTGTCTTCGCGGCCTGGGCGCTGCGCTCGGGGTTGAAGGACGCGGCGGGAGTTGCCGGGGCTTTGCGGGAGGTCAAGGTGGACGGACTCGAAGCCCGGCGGGAGATCGCCAGCAAGACGGGCGATCCCAGTGGCTCCTACGAGTACTTGACGCGCTATATTCGCTACGATCTGGGCGCGAAGGAAAAGGAGGCGATTCTGCTTTTTCGCGAGCTGGCCCTGCGTCACGGGCTGCTTGCACGCACGGCGGAACTGGATTTCGTTTAGGGTGACAGGTTCCGGCTCTTGGCTTTACGCCTCCGGGCCGAGCGGATATACATTTCGCTCCCTGCATAAAAGTTTCAGCCAGCCGCACATACCTTGAGCAAGACGTTTTACATCACCACCGCGATCGACTACACCAACGCGGCTCCGCACATCGGCCACGCCTACGAGAAAATCCTCGCCGATGTCCTCGTGCGTTACCATCGCCTCAAGGGCGACAGTTCCTATTTTCTCACCGGCGTCGACCAGCATGGGCAGAAGGTCCAGCAGGCCGCGGCCAAGGAGGGCATCTCGCCCGAGGAATTCGTCACCAAGACGACGGCAAAGTTTATCGATCTCTGGGAAAAGCTGGAGATCAGCTATGACGGCTGGGCGGCCACGACCGACCCGCTGCACAAGACCTGCGTGCAGAAGATCCTTCAGGATCTCTACGATCGCGGCGACATCTACAAGGCGAAGTATCGCGGCTTTTACAGCGTGCGGCAGGAGCAATTCCTCACCGACAAGGAGCGCGGCGAGGATGGCAACTTCGGCCCCGAGTGGGGCGAGGTCGTCGAACTGGAGGAGGAAAACTGGTACTTCCGCCTCGGCAACTATCGCGACTGGCTCCTGCAATTCCTCGATTCGCATCCCGGTTGCGTCCAGCCCGCCTTCCGCCAGACGGAGCTGCGCAATGCCGCCGAGCGCCTGAGCGGCGATCTCTCGATTTCCCGCCCGAAGTCCCGCCTCGCCTGGGGCATCGAACTGCCCTTCGATACGTCCTGCGTGACCTACGTGTGGTTTGACGCGCTGGTGAACTACATCAGCTTCGCCGGGTATCTCTCGGACGATGCGAAGTTCCGCCAGCTCTGGCCCGCCCTGCATGTCATCGGCAAGGACATCATCATCCCGGCTCACGGCATCTACTGGCTCGCCATGCTGAAGGCCATGGGCTTCGCCGATGAAGACATGCCGCGCTTCCTCGTTCACGGCTACGTGCTGGTGGACGGCGAGAAGATGAGCAAGTCGATCGGCAACATCCGCGACCCGCACACCTTTGCCGACACCTTCGGCGTGGAGAGCCTGCGGTATTTCCTCATGCGCGATTGCGTGGTGGGGCAGGACATGGATTTCACCGACCAGCGGCTCGTGCAGCGGTACAATGTCGACCTCGCCAACAGCCTCGGCAACCTGCTGAACCGCACGCTCAACATGGCCAAGCGGTATCGGCAAGGGAAACTCGTGCGCAGCGAATCCGCCGAGATTTCCGCCTTCGCCGCCCAGACGGTGAAGGATTACACCGCCGCGCTCGACCAGAATCTCGTGCATCAGGCTCTGGAAATCACGTGGGGTCTCGCGACACGGTGCAACGCCTTCGTCGAGGAGTCTGCGCCGTGGAAACTCGCCAAGGACCCGGAGAAGGCGCAGGAGCTCGACGCCGTGCTCTACACGCTGGCCGAGTCCTTGCGCATCCTCGCCATCCTCATTGCTCCCGCGCTGCCCAGGGCCTCGCGCGGCATCCTCGATCAACTCGCCGCGCCCGGTGAGATTACGCTCGCCGACACGGCCTGGGGCGGATTGCCGGATGGCCATGTGCTGGGAGAGCCGCAGGTGCTTTTCCCGAGGATCGAGACAGCGGCAGAGTAAGCCATGGCGGAGCCGACCTTTCAGCAGCGGCTGGAATACTACGGCCTCTCAGCCGTGGTGTGGCTGGTGGGGCGACTGCCCTACGGGGCATTGCGCCGTCTCGCCGCCGTGGTCGGGTCGATCGCCTATCACGCCGACAAGCGCGGCCGGCAGGTGGCGCGCGCCAATCTGGACGCCGCCTTTGGCGACAAGTACACGCCGAAGGAAAAAGCGCGCATCGCCGAGCGCAGCTACCAGACGTTTGCCCGCACCATGCTGGAGCTCTTCTGGGCCCCGAATCTCTCGCCGGAGCGGTTTCAGCAACTCGCCGTAGTCGAGGGGCTGGATCATCCCTCGGGCCACAAGGAGATCGGCAAGCCGGTGATCTACCTGTGTCTGCACTATTCCAACTTCGAGTGGATGAGCCTCATCAGCGCCTACATCGTGGAGCCGGGCCTCGTTATCACGCAGAAGTTTAGGAACCCGCTCCTGGGCGCGATCTTTGACCGCCTGCGCTCCAGCACCGGGCACCAGATTTTCCCGCAGGAGCGCGCCATGATTCGCATGCTCAAGCATCTCAAGAGCGGCGGGAAATTCTCGATGCTCAACGACCTCAATATCGACCCCGACGAGGCCGGGGTCATCATCGAGACCTTCGGCGGGTTGAAGCTGTGCGCCACCCAGATGCACGCCGCACTGGCCATGCGCACGGGCGCTCTCATCATGCCGGTGGAGTGCCACCCGATGCCGGACGGTCGCGTGCGCATGCACATCCACCCGCCTCTGGAGTACCCGGAAGGCGCCACCGCTGCCGAGGTGACCCAGCTCTGCTGGAATGTGCTGGAACCCTCCATCCACGCCGAGCCGCATCTCTGGCTCTGGGCTTACAAACACTGGCGCTTCAAGCCCAGCCAGGGCGACACGTCGCGGTATCCGTTTTACTCAAACGTGGCGAAGCGCTTCGACAAGCTGCTGCGCGAGACGGAAAAGGCGAAAAAAGACCGCGCCGCGTAATCAGCGGGGCTGGACGGTCTCGATGTAGTTGAACTTCCCATCCTGCACGCGCAGGACGAAGGCGGGTTTGGACGGATTGTGCTTCTCGTCGAAGGTGATCTTACCCGTCACGCCGGGGAAATCCTGCGTCCCCGCGAGGGCGTTTTTCAGCGGCTCAGGGTCGTCGGAGCCAGCGCGCTTGAGGGCATCGACCACGAGGTAAACGCTGTCGTAGCCGAGGGCGGCGAGGGGAGCGGGAGAGGCGTTGTACTTGGCCGTATAGCGCTTGACGAAGTCGACCACCGCCGGGTCGCGGCTTTCCGCGGAGAAATGACTGGTGAAGTAGGAGTTGTCCGCCGCCTTGCCTCCGACCCGGAGAAACTCCGAGGAATCCCAGCCGTCGGTTCCGAGAAAGGGCGCTTCGATCCCAAGCTGGCGCGCCTCGATGATCGCCATGGCTGCCTCGCGGTAATACGACGGCAGAAAGATGATCTCCGGGGCGGCGGCTTTGATTTGCTGGAGCTGCGCGGAGAAATTCGACTCGCCGGACTGGTACGTGGCTTCCGCGACGATCTGCCCGCCATGCTCGGTGAAGTCCTTCTTGAAGATGGCGGCGAGGTCCGAACTGTAGGGATTCGCCTGGTCGTAGAGTATCGCGGCCTTGGTCACGTCGATGGAGCGGGCAAATTTCGCCATCGCGACCGCCTGCGCGGCGTCCGTGTAGCAGACGCGGAAAATGTAGTCTCCCGCCGCCGTCACGCCCGCATGAGTCGCGCCGGGGGTGATGAGCGGGATGCCGAGTTTCTGCGCGACCGGAGCAGCCGCCAGGGTGCGATCGCTGGCGATTTCTCCTATGAGAGCCACGGCGTTTTCCTTTTCCGCCAGATCGTTCACCGCTTTGAGCGTGGCTTCCGTGTCGGATTGGCTATCGCGAACGATCAGCTTGATCGGGTGGCCGAGAACGCCGCCTTCGGCGTTGATTTCAGACTCCGCCAGTTGAGCGCCCTTGATGGCGTCCGTGCCGAAGGATGCTTGTGCGCCGGAGAGGGGCAGGATGAGCCCGATGCGGGTGGCCGACGGGTCCTCGGAGACCGGGGGCGGGGTGGCTTCAGCAGCGGGGGCGGGTTGCTCGGGAGCCTTCTTTCCACAGCCGCCGAGGAATGCCAGACCGGCGGAAAGCAAAATACCGCAGGTCAGAACGCGCAATGAATTCACGGGCGGAAGTGTAAATCCGTACGCGTCATGCGCAACCGCCTATTTTGCCATCGGGCGGGAAAGTTGCCTATTGCCTCACCGGGGGGATCAGGCAAACTCGGCGGATGATTCCAGCGGAGCCCTTCGATCGGCAGGTGAGCAAAAAAGCCTTCAAGATCAATCGCGACCCTGCGCTTTACGGCTCCTTTGCGGAAATCGGTGCGGGGCAGGAGGTTGCGCGGCAGTTTTTTACTGTGGGAGGAGCAGCCGGGACGGTGGCAAAGACCATGTCGGCCTACGACATGACGTTCAGCGACTCGATTTACGGCTACTCGGGGCGCTACGTCAGCGAAGCCCGGTTGAACAGCATGCTGGAGCACGAGTTTGAGCTGCTCATCGAGCGCCTGGACGCCAAGGTGGGGTCCGAGCGCACATTCTTTGCCTTTGCCGATACGGTGGCGGCCCGCAGCTTTCGCCGCCATGACGAGTCCCATGGCTGGATGGGCATTCGGTTTCAATCCAGGCCGCGCCAGCCGACCAATGACATCATCCTGCACGTACGCATGCTCGACCCGCACAATCTCGAGCAGCAGGAGGCGCTCGGCATCGTGGGCGTCAATCTCATCCACGGCGCATTCTACCTTCGCGACAACCCGGAGGCTTTTCTACGTTCCCTGCTCGACGACCTGGAGCCGGGCCGCATTGAGATCGATATGATCCGGTTCAGCGGACCGGATTTCGTCGAGATCGACAACCGCATTATGGCCCTCCAGTTGGTCGCCCTCGGCCTCACGGATGCCGCGTTGTTCCGCGCGGATGGCGAGGTGGTGAGTCCCGCTGACGCATTTTATAAAAAGCCGCTGCTGGTGGAGCGCGGCAGCTTCCGCCCGGTCACGCTCGTCACCAACGACATGCTGGATTGCGCGCGCTCGATGTTCCTGCGCGAGGAGACAGTGAAAAACGAGGAGCCGGAGATCCTCATGGAGATCACCATGAAGAACCTGCTCTCCAGCGGAGAACTCGACCTGCGCGATTTCCTCAACCGAGTCGACATGCTCCGCACCATTGGGCGCACCGTGCTCATCTCGAAATACGGCGAATATTACCGCCTGGTGAATTACCTGACCCGCTACACCGACCGCATGATCGGCCTGCCGCTCGGCATCCCGGCGCTGGTCGAGATTTTCGAGGAGCAGTATTACCGCGACCTGGAGGGTGGCATCCTGGAGGGCCTGGGCCGGCTCTTCAAGAAAGGCGTGAAGCTTTACGTGTATCCCTTCATCGGCCAGAGCGGCGAGCTGGTCACGGCAGATAATTTCCTCACCCCCGACAATCTCGGGCATCTCTACAATCACCTCATCACGAATGGCTTCATCGAGGCCATCGAGGGCTACCAGCAGGATTACCTGAAGATTCGCTCTTCGGAGGTGCTGGCGAAGATTCGCGCCGGAGATTCCCAATGGGAAAAGAGCGTCTCGCCGGAGGTGGCGTCGATCATTCGCGACCGGCGGCTCTTTGGCTTCTCCGAGACGCCGACGGCGGAAACCGCAGGCGTCGCCTAGTTTTCGGGCGGCGGATTTTCCCGGGGTAAAAACCTCGGGAGGAAATAGCCTGCGGAGAAAAGCAGGACGCCGATGCCGAGGAAAACGAGGGTCTTGGCCGGGAGGTCGAGCGAGGCGAGATCCACGGTGAAGAGCCGGGCGAGCACGAGCACCAGCGTGGAGATGCCCGCGATGCGGATCATCCGCACGTCGCGCACAATGCCGCCGAGGATGAGCGCGACGGCGACCACCGTCCACGAGATGCTGACCAGCGTTCCGCGTCCGATGGGGGCAAACTCATGCGAGAGCAGGAAGAGGCTTCCGGCCAGCACGATCCAGAGATAGACCGCCTTGACGTTGAGATTGGCGGAACGAATCGCCAGAAACGCCGCCATGCCCAGAGCGAAAAGTAGGGCGAGGGAGGGGCCATTGATCCAGGGTGTGCTCTCTGCGCTGTTCATCAGCTGGAGCGCCGCCGTGATGAGGACAAACAACAGGAGGATGTGGCTCGATGCCCGCAGGGCGAGGGTATTGCCGCCCGGAAGGCCCATCATGCCCGCGCCCGCGGCGATGCTGGCGAGGACGATTCCCACAGGCCATGGAAGGATGCCCGGCGGGCAGAGCGCGGCGAACCAGAACGCGAGCAACCACTGGGCCGCGACCTGATGGGAGTATTTCAACGATCCCTCGGAGCGGGCAAAGGCCGCCGCCATGAGGGCGATGACGAAGGCCAGAGCGGAAAGCGCGTGGAGAGCGCCCCCGCGATCACTGAGCTGAATGGCCTCGATCGCGAAGAATACCAGCCCCGCCGCCGAGGCCAGAGTGGCGGCGACGGTGAGGGGCGTGTTTTTTGCCCGGCTGGCGGCGAAATGGAGAGCGATGATAAAGGCGGCAAAGGCAAAGGAAAACACCCACCCGGAAAGCAGGACCGGCAGGGCGACCCCGGCCAGGAGTGCTGCGGCAAATTGCTGCGAACTGGCCATCTCCCGCGAACCGCTGTTGACCAGAAGTCGACCGAGCACCCCGCAGAGCAGGGCCGCGACCAAGAGAAAGATGCCCAGGGCGTGCCGGATATCCGTGCCCCAGATCGTCAGCGCCGCCCCGGCGGTCAGCAGGGCGGGCGTAAAGGCGGTGAACCACGCGGCAGCGACCGGCGCGGGAGCTTCTCCCCGCAGCTGATAGCGCGCGACCGGGGCCAGCCAGAGTGCGAGCCACCAGAAGATCAGCGCGGCCTGCAATACCGGGCGTAGCTCGTGGTCGATGCCCAGCCGGGAGGAAATGGCGGCCCCGTACAGGAGCAGCCCCGCCGTAACGGCGCCTATGAATAACGCCCCGAGCCAGCCGCGCCGGATGAAGACCAGCGAAACGATGATCGTGATGACCGTGGCATGAATGGCAAAGAGCCCCGGCTGATCGAGGCCGATGAAGAGAGGAGAGATGAAAATTCCCAGGATGGCGAGGATGCACAGCACGCGGGAATTTTGCCGCAGGGCCTGGGCGAGACAGACCGCCGCCGTGAGGAGGGACAGCGTGATGGTCGTGGAGCCGGGGTACAGGTGATAGAGATACTGTCCGCAGGTCCACACGCCGACGAGTCCCGCGATGCCGCCGCCAAAGGCGAGGTCGCCGAGTTCCGGGCGTTTGCGGGAGAGGAGGAATCCCCACGTCATCAGCCCGAGGCAGGCGATCACGGCGATGGTGAGCTGGAGGAACGGCGTGATCCAGCCGCGATCGAGCGAGAGTTTGAGAAAGAAAATCCCGCCGATGAGGAGCAGGACGATGCCGGTGCGGGCCAGCCAGGCCTCGCTGAACCGCAGGGCCGGAGCCCCGGCGGGCCGGGGGGATAGCACCGGCAGCGGCGGAGGCGTCGGCAATACGGGCGGAGGTGAGGGAAACGCAGGCGGGGGCAGGACGGGGTCGCGAGGTGGCGGAGGCGCGGTGGATTCCGGCGCAGGCTCGACGGCTGGCGGTTGCGCGGGGCGTTCTGTCGGGGGCGTGAGCCCGGCCATTCGCTCCAGGCGCTCGACGCGGGCTCGCAGTTCAGCGATCTCCTTGTCCATTGGGGCCAGCCTTTCCGGGATGCTCTCCCGGAGCAAGCTCCAAACTCAGGGCGACAGGCGCTCGAGATTCCAGCCGCCTTCCGGCTGGCGACTGTAGAGGAAACGATCGTGCAGGCGGCTGGTCCGGCCCTGCCAGAACTCGACCGTCTCCGGCACCACGCGATAGCCACCCCAGAAATCCGGCAGAGGCACCTCGCCATTGGCAAACTTGCGCTTCATTTCGTCGAACTTCATCTCCAGCAGGCTGCGCGATGTAATCACGCTGCTCTGGTGCGAAACCCAGGCCCCCAGGCGGCTGGAAAAGGGTCGGCTGGCAAAGTAGGCGAAGCTTTCGGCCAGCGAGACCTTCTCGGCGCGACCGCAGATTTCCACCTGGCGCTCCATGGTGAGCCACGGGAAGAGGAGCGCGACGTTGCTGTTCTCTGCGATCTGGTGGGCTTTGTGGCTGTTGTAGTTCGTGTAAAACACGAAGCCCTTTTCGTCCCAGGCCTTGAGCAGCACGGTGCGGGCGGTGACCTTGCCGTCGGCCCCGGCGGTGGCGAGCGTCATGGCGTTGGGCTCGCGGAGATCCTTGGAACTGAGCGCCGCCTTGAACCACACATCGAACTGGCGAAACGGGTCCGCCGCCATGTGCTCCCGGTCGAGAGCGCCGATCTGGTAGTCCTGCCGCAATTCACTCACATCCATGCGCTCATCTTGCGCCAGATCGCCGGGGAAGGCAATGCGGGGCGTAAAACAGGACAGGGGCGGCTCCTTTGGGGAACCGCCCCTGCTTGGGTGGCTGTAAGCCGGATTTTGTCCCGCACCTGCAAGCAGGCGCGGGGATGGCCATTTATCTTGTCTGGCGCTCGCGCGCCGGACAGCCCGTGAGGGCTGCGACTATTACCCGGAGGCTGTCACACTGGCGGACCAGCGTGACGGACAGGCGGTCCGACCTCCTGTTTTGTCTTGCACCGCGTGGGGTTTATCGGCTCCGGCCATTACTGGCGCGGACGGTGGGCTCTTACTCCGCCTTTTCACCCTTACCGGCGCTCCTTGCGGGGCTCCGGCGGTTTGTTTTCTGTGACACTATCCGTCGCAAAGAACTTTCGTTCAGCGCGCCCCCGTTTTCACAGGGCATGCTGCCTTATGGTGTCCGGACTTTCCTATCCCGAGCGTCTTGCGACGTCGGAATCGGCCATCCGCCACTCCGAGCACCATACGGCGGCGCGGGGGCGGGATCAATTCAGATATTCGCGGCGGAGTTCGCGGCTTCGTCCTCGGCGGAGGACTTGGGCGGCTTGATCTCGGTGACGAGCACCTTGTCGATCCGCTGGTTGTCCATATCGATGATCTCAAAGCGATGGCGATCCCACACGAGGTTCTCGCCTTCGTTGGGCAGGTGGCCGAAGCGGTCGAGCAGGAAGCCGCCGAGGGTGGTGAAATTTCCCTCCTCTTCGCCGGGCAGTTCATCCTCGATGCTGAGAACCTTGCGTACCTCCTCGATGTCGAGGAGCGCGTCGACCAGCCAGGAACCGTCGGGGCGCAGAACGGCCTTGGGCTCGCGGCGCTGCTCCTTTTCGGGCAGGTTGCCGACGATTGCGACCATCAGATCCTTGAGGGTGACGAGACCCTGCACGCTGCCGAATTCATCCACCACGAGGGCGATGTGCTTGCCGGATTTTTTGAATTCCTCGATGAGCTTGCTGGCGTGCATCGTGGTCGGTACGTAAAGCGGCGGAACGACTAGGGCCGAGAGGTCGGCGTTGCCCGCGAGCGAGAGATTCGCCCAGAGCGACTTGACCGAGATCATGCCGACGACGTGCTCGTGGCTTTTCTGGTAGACGGGAAAATTCGAGTGGCCGGAGCCTGCTATGCGACGCCAGTTTTCCTCGTCGGTATCGTCGAGGGAAAGCCAGACGATCTGCGGGCGGGGCGTCATGAGATCCTCGGCGGTCTGCTCGTCGAGTTCGAAGACGCTCTCGACCCATTCCTTCTCCGCCTTGCGGAAGACGCCGGCGCTCAGGCCTTCGTCGATCAGCACGCGCACCTCCTCCTCGGAGACGGGCGGTTCGTCGGATTTTTTGACGCCCATGAGGGTCATCAGCAGGTCGCTGGAGTGGTTGAGGAGGTTGACGAGGGGACTCGCGATTTTTGACAGCCAGTTCATCGGTCCCGCCAGGATTGAGGCGATACGCTCCGGGTTGTTGAGAGCCAGACGCTTTGGAACGAGTTCGCCGATGATCACCGACAGATAGGTGATGATCGACACGACGAACAGCATTGAGATGACGTGAGCGTAGGTCCCAATGACGGGGACGTCGACGAGGATGTGGGTGAGCTTGTCTGCGATGTTGGCTCCACCGACGGCGCCCGCCAGCACGCCTACGAGGGTGATGCCGACCTGGACGGTCGAGAGGAATTTGCCGGGTGAGTTGGCAAGGTCGAGAGCGAGCTTGGCGCCTGAGGCTCCCTCGTCCGCAAGCGTCTTCAGGCGCGCCTTGCGGGCGGATACCAATGCGATCTCCGCCATGGCGAAAACACCATTCGCCACGAGCAGGACCGCGATCAGTATGAGTTCAAAAGTGATTTGAGACATTTTCAGCCGGGGAGAGTAGCCTGCCTGGACGGGGAGAGCAAAGGATGTTTCTTGGTCACTTCAGCGAGCTTCCATCGAAAGGATTTGACGGGCGACGCACAGCCAACGACAAACATGCCGTTCGCTAAAACTGCCTGATCACTTTGGATAGTCCTGAAATTCATAGGCCGCGTAATCTCGACTGGCCTCGCGCCTCAGCCCTTCTTTTCGGCGACTGGGGTACCAGTAAAGCATACGTCATTGGTCTTGCATTCGTTGCCGCTGGTTTCTCCTCGTTTCCCATCATTGTTGCGGTCTGCGCACTTACTGCGCTCGTTGGCGTCAACTACATGGTTATCTGCCGGGTGTTTCCGGATGGAGGCGGTGTCTATTCCGCGGCGAAGCAGCAAGGGAGGTTGCTGGCCGTGGTCGGAGCCTTGCTCCTCGTAGCCGACTTGACAGTAACGGCTGCGCTTAGTGGCTGGGCGGCATTGAGTTACCTCGGGGTGCCCGAGAAGTGGATTCTGGTCTCTACGACTGGGGCCATTTTACTGATGGGCGTACTCAACTTCTATGGTCCCCGTCATAGCGGCAGCTTGGCGGTCGCATTGGCGTTGCCGACTGTCATCGTGGTCGTGCTGATCATTCTTTTCGCGGTACCTCACCTTACGTTCACGCACATGGAGCCTCTCCATGACAATTTCCAGCATACCTGGGTATCATTTGTGGGTGTGATTCTGGCTCTGAGCGGTGTCGAGGCGATCGCGAACCTGACTGGAACGATGAAGCCGGACCGTGGTTCGGTCATCGGTCATCCCCAAGTGGGACGTAATGCCTTCAAGGCAATCCTGCCCGTGGCAATCGAGGTGAGTCTCGGTACGGCGTTGCTCGGCTGGGCGATGCTCTCGCTGCCGAAGGAACTCGCTCCGGAAATGATTAAGCGCAAGGAGGATATGTTGCGCTTTTTGGCCGAGCAATATGGCACGATGAATTTCGGACCGGGTTTCGGTCATATCTTCGGGTTCATCGTGGGCGTTGTTTTTGCCCTGCTGCTCCTCAGTGCTGTAAATACCGCGATAGCGGCGCTGATCGGACTCCTCTTCATGATGTCGAGGGAAGGGGACATGCCACGGGCATTTACGAAGCTGAACTCCCATGGCGTTCCTCTAGCGCCACTCGGGATCTCGGTAGGATTGCCGATTATCGTGCTCCTCGCTACGGACAACTTTGAGGCGCTGGCTGGACTCTATGCTATCGGTGTGGTGGGCGCCATCTGTGTGAACCTCGGGTGCTGCACGTTCAACCGGCACTTGAAGATGAATGTGCTTGAGCGCGGATTGATGCTCTTCACATTTGTCCTCCTCGTCGCGGTTGAACTGACTCTGGCCAAGACTAAACCCGATGCGCTCTTTTTTGTGATCTGTGTGCTGGTGATCGGTCTTGGTTTGTGGGCCTATGCCCAGCGTCTGAGTGGCACTCGCACCCTTACGGTTTCGAAGGAATTTGCTGATATCGTACGTCCTGACGTGGTCGAAAAGATGTCTGCTCCGGTGAGTGAGACCCAGAAAATCCTGGTCAGTGTGCGTGGGCTTACCCCGGTGTTACGGTTTGCCTTTGAGGAAGCTCAGATGCGAAACGCTGCACTGTACGTTCTCTACATCCGTGAGATTGCGGTTCTCTATGGTGGGGGTGCGGCCGCCTTGCCCAAGGCCGATTGGAAAAATGACCCGGAGGCCAGCGCGATTCTCGGGACCGCGCTTCAAATCGGAAAACACCGGGGAGTGACGACGATACCAGTTTTTGTCAATGCTCCCAATGCGGCTTCTATCATTGTCGATATGGCGGCGACGCTCGGGGTGGATTATCTCATGCTCGGCGCTTCCCATCGTGGATCCATGAGCAAATTGCTCCGTGGGAACGTCGCGACGGAAGTAGCTGGTAGCCTGCCGGACAACATCCAACTCGTTATTTACGGATAGTTCTCAAGGCGCCTATTCGCGAGGCGCCAGATGGCTCTACGCTTCCGCCAGCGTCGGCCAGTCCGTGTGGCGGAAACCGAATCAGGCGATCGCCTTCCTGCGGGATTCTGATTTCCCTCAGGCAGCATTCCTTTCGGCCACCTGCAATCTGATTCCGGGCCGTGCCTTCTGATTTTCCTCCAGGAAACATCCCTCTGCCCGAAGCAAGGCTGGTGAGCCGCGATAAAAAAAATCAGCGCATCTTTCGATGCGCTGATAAAAATCTCTAAAATGGAAACTGGCTTCTACCAGGGAGTCCGCTGGTAGTCGCGAACGTAGTTGAAGCGGGTCTCCCATCCAAGCTCCGGTGGGAATTCCTCATAACCACCATTAATCCAAGGAACAATGCTCTTGTACGGCGGGCGGTAGGAACCCTTCACGGTAGGCACCGGGAAGGTGGCCATCTCATAAAGACCATAGCCGAGGCGGGCAAAGGTCCGACCTACGCCGCGGACGAGACCGTAGCTCCAGGCGGCGGAGTTGCCTTCGGAGTAGTTCACTCCAAAAATGGAATCAGGGATCTCAGTGACGCCAAAAGCGACGTTACCGAGACCGCGCCCGAGTTTGCGGGTGGGACCGAAATCGGAAGCAGGGGGTTGCTGGATGTCTGCGAAAGCAGTTCCGCCGATAGCAAGCACGGCGAGGAGGGTGACGGCAGCCTTCATAATCGGATCATAACACGAAACTTCGGCCAAAGTGGCAAGTCAAAACGTCTCCATGCATGGGTGAATGCAGCAAACATGAGTTCTTTTAGTGAACTTGTGACGGTGCGGCAGTGGACTGACGGACGATCAGGGTCGGCTGCACGCGAAAGTGTCCGAGGCTTTTTGGGGCGAGAATCATGTCGAGCGCCCCTCGCATGAGCGTGTCTCCTTGAGGATCGATGGTGGTGAGTGAGGGATTGCAGTATGCGGAAAAATCCGCGTTGTCGTAACCGATCACCGAGATGTCGCGAGGCACGTCGAGATCGCTTTCCTGCAATCCGCGTATCGCGCCGAGGGCCATGCGGTCATTGATGGTGACGATGGCGGTGGGTCTTTGGCGTGTTTTTGCAAATTCATGCGCCAGGGCATAGCCGGTTGTGAAGTCATCCTTCGGATGTTGCCGGGGAAACCATCGGAGGGTTTTCTCCGGGGAAAGCCCGGCGGCGGTGCAGGCGGCCGTGATGCCATCGTAACGCTGGCGCCCGTAAGTGGTGGAGGAGTCGATGCCAAAGACGCCGATTTGGCGGTGGCCAAGCGAGAAGAGATGCTCCAGCGTCAGACGCTGGGCTTCGAGGCGGTCCGTTCCGGCGATGATCCCGGAGGTTTTTAGGAGCGGGTCGATCTGCACGCAGGGAATTTTTGCCTCTTTCAAACGCTGCAGCCCAATGTCGCGTGGTCCCAGGATGGAGGCAAATGTGAGCACGCCATTGCATCGGATGGCGCGAAATCGCTCAAGCGCGGCACGTTCGCTGGCGGGACTCGAATCCGTCATTTGAATGATGCCGTGATAGCCCGCTTCCTCGATGCGCAACCGCAGTACGGAAAGCTTGCGGGTGAGGAAGTACTCCTCAAGGTCGGGGGCGACGATGCCAATGAGATCCGTACGGCCGCTCCTCAGGCCCCGGCCCAGGATGCTGGGGGAGAATCCCGCCTTCTTTGCTTCATCCCGTACGCGGGCCGCGGTCTCGGGATTGATGCCTGTGTGTCCGTTCAGCGCGCGTGAGACTGTCCAGCGGGAGAGGCCGAGACGTCGGGCGAGTTCACTGGTGGAGTGGACCGGGTTTTTCATTGACTGTCCTACAAAACTAACCTAACACGTGTGTGAATCAATCCTCCATTTTGCTATGAATGAAGTTCGTTTAGGGATCGTGGGTCTTGGAAACATGGGCGGCGCACACGCGGATAACGTCCTCGCTGGGAAAATTCCGCGCCTGCGGCTCACCGCGGTTGCGGATGAAAACGCCGAAAAGGTGAATCGCTATCCCCAAGCGAAAGGCTTCGCCACGGCGGGAGAGATGATCGCCTCCGGAGAAATCGACGCGATCCTGATCGCGACCCCGCACTACTCTCATACGACGATCGGTATTGACGCGCTCAATGCCGGCCTGCACGTGCTGGTAGAAAAGCCGATTTCCGTGCACAAGGCGGATTGCGAGAAGCTGATTGCCGCCCACAAATCGACCGACCAGGTTTTCGCGGCGATGTTCAATCAGCGGACGGACCCGTATTACATCAAGCTGCGGGAGATGATTCAGAGCGGAGAGCTGGGCGAGATTCGCCGTGCGAGCTGGACGATCACGGACTGGTTCCGCACCTATCTTTATTATGCATCAGGCGGATGGCGTGCGACTTGGGGCGGGGAAGGCGGCGGGGTGCTGCTCAACCAGTGCCCTCATAACCTGGATCTCTGGTATTGGTTCTTTGGGCGCCCTTCGCGGGTACGTGCTTTCTGCCACATCAGTCGCTATCACGACATCGAGGTGGAGGACGACGTGACCGCGTACATGGAGTACCCCAGCGGGATGCACGGCACATTCATCACCTCGACAGGCGAAGCCCCCGGCACCAATCGGCTGGAGGTCGTGGGAGAGCAGGGGCGCGTGGTGATCGAGGATAACAAGTTTCTTTATACTCGTAACGAGACGCGCATGTCGGACTTTAGCAAGACGGTCGACGCCATGTACTCCCGTCCTCCGGTCTGGAACGTGGAGATTCCGCTCTCCGGACACGGTGGGCAGCACGTGGAAATCCTGAGGAATTTTACGGCGGCCATTCTCGACAAGGAACCTCTGATTGCTCCTGCGGAGGAGGGAATTCATTCGGTGGAACTCGCCAATGCCATGCTGCTTTCCTCGGCTCGCAGCGAGACGCTCGAGATGCCATTTGATGGTGCGGAATACGAGAGCTGGCTGAAGAAGAAGATCGCTGAGTCGACCTTTGTCAAAAAGACCGTGGAGGTGAAAGCCTCCGATTTCACTCTTTCCTTCGCTCACTAAGGCTTCGCCATGAAAGTCGAAAATATTGCAATTCAGCTCTACACGCTGAGGGAATTCATTCGGACGCCTGCCGACATCGCTGCCACGCTGAAGCGGGTCGCACAGATCGGGTATCGTGCGGTCCAGGTTAGCGGCATGGGGCCGATCGAGGAGAGCGAGCTTGTCGCCATCTGTCAGGGAGAGGGGCTGACGATCTGTGCCACGCACGAACCTGGGGACGTCATTCTGAAGTCTCCCGAGAAAGTGGTAGAGCGGCTTTCCAAGCTTGGGTGCAAATATACGGCATATCCGTTTCCCGCCGGCATCGACTTTGCCGATGAGGCATCTGTGCAGGGACTCATCAGTGGACTCGATAAATCCGGGGCCGTGCTGGCCAGCGCCGGACAGACGCTTCTCTATCACAATCACGCCCACGAGTTCATTCGGAGCGGCAACAGGACGGTCCTCGACCGCATTTACGCGGAGACCGACCCTCGCAACCTCGCTGCCGAGCCCGACACGTACTGGGTGCAGTACGGTGGAGGCGACCCCGTGACATGGATCGAGAAGCTTAGCGGTCGTGTGCCGGTGCTTCATTGCAAAGACTATGTGGTGGAACCCCCGGATAAACCTCGCTTTGCCGAGGTGGGTTATGGAAACCTGAACTGGCTAGCCATCGTGGCCGCGGCTGAGAAGGCCGGTACGGAGTGGTTCGTCGTCGAGCAGGATACCTGCCCGGGCGACCCATTCGAGTCGATCAAGCTCAGTTTCGATTACCTCTCAAAGACCTTTGTTTCCTGACATGACAAATTCCGACGGAATGACATACGCCCCCCAGGGCAAGCCGGCACCGGTTTGCAAGCCCGGGGAGTTTCTCTTCGCTGCCGTGGCGCTGGATCACGGCCACATTTACGGACAGACCAATGGTCTGGTCGAGGCAGGTGGAGAGGTGAAATGGGTTTACGACTCCGATCCGGCGAAGGTCGCGGCATTTCAAAAGAGCTTCCCGACAGCCAAGGCGGCAGGATCTCTGGAAGAGATCCTCGATGATGCCTCCATCAAGATGGTGGCCGCGGCGGCCATCCCGAACAAGCGCGGTCCGCTCGGGTGCAAGGTGCTTGAGGCGGGGAAGGATTACTTCACAGACAAAACACCGTTTACCACGCTGGCACAACTCGACGAAGCCCGCGAAGTCGCCGCCCGCACGGGTCAGCGCTACATGGTCTACTACAGCGAGCGCCTGCACGTGGAGAGCGCGGTCTTTGCCGGTCAGTTGATCGCTTCCGGCGCGATCGGCCGCGTGGTGCAGACCGCGGGTTTTGGTCCGCATCGGTTGAGCGCCTCGGCTCGTCCCGCATGGTTCTTCAACAAGGAGGAGTACGGTGGCATCCTGTGCGATATCGGCAGCCATCAAAGCGAGCAGTTCCTCTACTACACCGGCAGCAGCGATGCTTCCGTCGTGTCGAGTTCCGTCGGTAATTTTGCCAACCCGGATTACCCGGAGTTGGAGGATTTTGGCGAGGCATCGCTCGTCGGTAACAATGGCGCATCGGGGTATTACCGTGTGGACTGGCTGACACCCGATGGCCTGCGCTCCTGGGGAGATGGACGTACTCTCATTCTGGGAACCAAGGGATATATCGAGATGCGCAAGTATATCGACATCACGAGCCAGGGTGCCGACAAGGATGTCCTGTTCCTTGTCGACCAGCAGAGTGAGCAACGTATCGAATGTGCGGGCAAGGTCGGGTACCCCTTCTTTGGCCAGTTGATTCTGGATTGCCTCAACCGCACGGAAAACGCGATGACTCAGGCACATGCGTTCAAGGCGGCGGAACTCTGCCTGAAGGCTCAACTGCTCTCCCGGCGTATTCACGGTTAGTGGACGCGGAAAAAATCCGCGTTTGAATCGCCAGAGATGTTCGACAAGTGAATGACGGCACGGTAGGTGTCGTTCGTTCATGAAGCGCTCGTCTCAGGGCGGAATTCCCCCCGTTTTTCCGTTTCCGGGCGTCGTCGACCTGGGGTCAACGGCATGCCATCGGCTTTTCTTGGATAGGGTGGCTGGAGAGAGAGGTCTCGGATGAGCTTCGCTTGGCAGTTTTTCGTCGCCCTCATCGCCTCGGGGCTGGCTTTTGCGCTTTCGGCGATAGCCTATCGTCGCGTGCAGATCCTGGCGACGCGACCGTACGCGATCGCTCTGGTGCTTGTTGGCATCTGGTGCATTCTCGCTGCTGCCGAGGTTTCCTCCACGACCGTGGCGGACAAGGTGCTGCTTCTCAAGTTGCGCTTCACCATCCTGCCGTTTGTTCCCTTGCTCTTCGCCGAGGCAGTCCATCGACTGGTGAAGGGGACCCGCTTTCTGGTCAGGGAGAGGCTTTATCTTTCGCTCATTATTCCTCTCTCCATGCTGGTCGTGGCATGGACGCCGCGTTTGGGCTCGCTCTGGATTGACGACATCCGGCTGACTCGGAACTCGGAGTTTGCCGTGCTCGTCTATCGGGTCGGGCCGATGACGATCGTTTACTTTACGTTTGTCGCGGTATTTGCCATTACCGCGCTCTACTGGCTGGCCGCCCACCTTCGTCACGCCCCTCCCTGGTCTCGACGAGGGGAGTTTTTGATGTTCATGAGCGGCTTGTTGCCGACGGCTGTGAATGGACTCTTCATGGTCGGCTGGTCGCCCACGATGGGATTTAACTACACCCCCATCGTGCTGGCGTTCACCGCCTGGCTGGCGATCTGGGCTCTCCTCGGCAGCCGCATGGATGATCTGGCTCCGGTCGCCAGGGTTCTGCTCGTGGAGCATCTCAAGGAGTGCCTTATCGTCATCGATTCGCGAGGGCTGGTGCTGGATCTCAATCGCGCGGCCTGTCGTGCCTTTGACGTAGCGGCGAAGGTCGCTCTGGACCGCCCCGTTCAGCGTCTGCTTCGGGGATGGAGCGGTGTGACCAACCTCTTGGAGCAGCGGGCGGTGGAGAATGTGGAGGTGGAGGTAAGCGCGGGCGGTATCTGGGAGTGCTCCATCATTCCAGTACCCGAGGATGCGGAGGAGCCATCCGCGCGTATCATCCTCCTGCGCGACGTCACCGAGCGCAAGGTCGCCGATAAACTGGTGCAACAGGCGAGGGAGGAAGCGGAAAATGCCAATCGAGCCAAGGGGCGCTTTCTTGCCACCATGAGTCACGAGGTGCGTACACCGATGAATGGTGTCATCGGGTTTCTCGATTTGCTCAAAACGACGCAGCTTTCCGAGGAACAGGCGGATTATGTCAACCTCATAGCCGATAGCAGCCAATCCCTCCTGTGTATCCTGAACGATGTGCTGGATTACTCCAAGATCGAGGCGGGGGGCATGCAGATCGAGCATCTGGCGTTTTCTCTCCGCGATGTTGTCGGCCGGGTTTGCCGCCTCCAGTTGCCTGCGGCCAAGCTCAAGGGATTGATTCTCGAATCCAAGCTGGCTCCGGATGTTGAGGATATCGTTGTTGGCGACAGCCTGCGCCTTGGGCAGATCCTGACGAACCTCGTGAGCAATGCCGTGAAGTTTACATCGACCGGACGCATCGATTTGCTGGTGAAGCGAGGAGAAGGTGATGCGGCCATTTTTGAAGTCATCGATACGGGCATTGGCATCCAGTCCCATCAACTGAGCCGACTGTTCAAGCCTTTCGCTCAGGCCGATAGCTCGACGACGCGCCAGTTTGGAGGCAGCGGCCTGGGGCTGGTCATCGCTCAGAGCCTGAGCCGGATGATGGGCGGCGACATCACTGTGACGAGCACGCCCGGTGAGGGAACCCGGTTTGTCTGCGTCGTCAATCTGCCTGCGGCTGGAGATCGCGTGACGGTGAACCGTTAAGCTCAAGAACGAAGTCCGCAATCCTGTCGGCGGCATCTGGTCGACTGAGACGAAGGACTTGATCGCGCCAGTTGATCCATTGAGCGCCATTGCTGGCGATAGCTTCTCGTATGGTCCGGGCGATCGTCTGCGGCGTGTCGGCAAATGCACCCGCGCCAGCCTCGATGACCAGTGTGGCATTGCCTTCCTCCTGGCCGGGGATCACCTGGGTGATGATCATCGGAGTCCCCGCAGCCAGTGTCTCCTGGACGGTGGCTCCACCTGCCTTGCTGATGATGAGATGGCTTTCGGCCATCAACCGCGGCATCTCGGGCGTCCATCCCAGAACAGAGATGGGAGTATTGAGGTCGAGGGAAACCTTTTCTAGTTCCTGCTGGAGCGTGGGATGTCTGCCGACCGTCACGGTGAGATCGATATTCTCGATGCCGAGAATACTGCGCACGATGCCCGGGGCGAGATGATGGCCGGAGTTGACGACATAGAGGATGCGCCATTTCTCGCCTCGGCCGGGCGGAGTTTTCGATCTATGCAACTCTGAGAAGACCCGAGGTACCGGAAACCCGTCGATGCGGATCTTGTATTCCGGTACGCCGGCCCGCACCAGAACGTCGGCGGTCGGCTGGTTACCCACGATGAACCATTCACTGCAGGAGCGGTGCCAGACCGAGTTGATCGAGATGGAATCCGTGATTATCGTCACGAGGCGAAATGGGCGTTTAAGCCGATGCCGGTACGCATGATCAAGCAGGTGGTTGCAGCCGGGAAAGGTCGATACAACGGTGGTGGCTCCGCTTTCCTCGATGATCCGAGCGAGCTTGCGGGCGGCGATGCCATGAAGTTTGGTCTGCCATTCCACGAGGGGCGTACGATCGAGCAGATCGAAGGCGAGCTTCCAGACCTGCGGTGCGTGGTTGATCAGCCGGAGATAGGTCTGCTTGGTCAGTTCGTTGAACCATCCGTAGGTATCGCGATAAATGTCGCAGATGGTCACTGGAGTGTCCGGCGACCTCGCCGCGATGGCTTCCCGGAGATTGCGGGCGGCGGCGTTGTGGCCCTCGCCGAAGCTGGCCGTCAGGATCAATATGCTGCTCACAGCCAGTGCTTTCTTTTGAAAAAGATAATCATGCCCAGAGCGACGCAGCCCATGAGGCCGAGGCAATACAAATATCCGAATTTCCAATCGAGCTCGGGCATGTTGAAGGGCGAGTTGGAGGTGTTGAAATTCATCCCGTAAATGCCGGCAATAAACGTGAGGGGAATGAAGATGCTCGATATGACGGTGAGCACTCGCATGATCTCGTTGGTGCGGAATCCCAGGCTCGTGAGATAGACCTCCATGAGGCCCGCTGCAAGGTCTCGGAAACTCTCGAGGATATCGATGATCTGCGTGGTGTGATCATAACAATCGCGCAGAAATACCTGTGTCCCCTGGGAGATCATGCCGCTCTCATCGCGGATGAGAGCGTTGAAGATTTCACGTTGCGGCCATGCTGCGCGGCGGAGCTGAAGCAGGAGGCGCTTGATGCCGTAGAGCTTTCGCATCAGGTCCTTGCTTGGCCTTTCGAGGAGGCGCTCCTCCAGGTCTTCCAGGCTGTCGGCGATGGATTCCAGGGTGGGATAAAACTGGTCGACCGTGGCGTCAAGCAGGGCATAGGCCAGATAGTCGGCCTGCATTGTCCGCGCATAGCCTCGACCCGAGCGCAGGCGCTCGCGGATTTTCTGAAACACATCGTGCTCACTCTCCTCCTGGATGGTGAGTACGTAATGGTCGCCGAGAAACATGCTGAGCTGCTCGAGGACCACGCGGTGGTCGGTCTCTGTGTAGAGCATCTCGCTGACGATGAAAAAATGATCTTCGTAGACATCCACCTTGGGGCGCTGGCTCGTATTGAGCACATCCTCCAGGGCGAGCGGGTGGATGTTGAAACGCTCGGCAACCTGGCGGAGCATGTCGAGGCTGCCCAGACCGTCGATGTTGATCCAGTTCACCTTGGCGGGATCGTAGCGCTGCATCAGTTCCTCAAAGGTGTCGAAGCGACCTTCGAATATCCCCTCCTTGTCGTACTGGATGAGCGTGAGGACGGAGGGTTTTGCCGCCTCGTCGGTATTGGCAACCAGGGTCGCCGGGGGTGTGCCGGGGGCGTGATACTTGATCCTGATCATCGCGTGTCTAGGACGCCTTTTTCTCTGCGGGCTGGCAATGGAAAAAGTGATCGAAACCTGCGGGGATCTTTGAGGCAGTTGAGCGGGTCAGGGCGCCGATTTCGGTAAGCGGTGTCTTGGTAAAGGGCCATTTTTCCCGGAGTTCCGCCACCCGCCGGGGCGGGACGGTGAAGAGCAGTTCGTAATCCTCTCCATCACGAATGGCCTGCTCGATGGTGCAGCCACGATGGCGGGGAAGGGACTCTGGCATGATGGAGTATCCGCAACGACTCAGCCGGGCGAGCCTGGGAAGGTCGGAGCCGAGGCCATCGCTGATATCCATCATTGCCGTAGCGAATCGTTGCTCGGCGAGCCACTGGCCTTCCTTGAGGCGGGGGGTAAATGTGAGATGCCTGCGACTGGCAAAGGAACCGCCCAGCTTTCCGGTGACGAAAATCCGGTCTCCGGCCCTTCCTCCCATGCGCGTGACATAACGATTCTCCGGCAGTTCGCCGATCAGCGCCACAGAGATGGCTGCCTGCCGACTGCGGGATACCTCGCCGCCGACGATGCCCAAGCCAAACCTTTGGGCAGTCTTTCCGAGTCCCCGATAAAACGCGGTCCAGTATCGTACGGGCTTTTCCGGGGGACTCAGTATCGTGACGAGTGCCCAGCGGGGTACTCCGCCCATCGCGGCGATGTCGCTCAGGTTGCGGCAGAGCGCTTTTCGGGCGACCAGGGCTGGGCGGTCCTCCGCGAGATAATGAACGCCCTCGACGATGCAGTCGGTCTTGTAGACCAGATAGCTGCCGAGCTTGGGCTTGAGGATGGCGCAGTCGTCTCCAGCTCCCAGGAGCGTGCCTGCTCCAGCCGGGAGGTGGCGGATGAGTTCCCTTACCAGATCGTCTTCGCGAACCTGGTCGAGCCGTTTCATAGCTGGGGTTTGGCGATCAGTACGTAAATCACCGTGCCTGCATTGAACAGCATATGGACGATGATCGGAGCCCAGAGCGACCTCGTTCGCTCATAGATGAGTGTCAGGCCAATCGCCAGCAGAAACAGGGCCGGCATCGAGGGGAGATGGATATGGATGGCCGCAAATAAGGCGGCGGAAACCGTCATGCCCGCCCACCGGCCACCATACTGGCGTGCCACTCCGTACAGAAAGCCCCGGAAAATCAACTCCTCGGAGACAGGGGCAAATACCAGGGCCATCACGGCTACCAGCACCTTGTCCTCCCATGTCGTCGATCGGATTAGGAAGAGAAGCACTTCCTGGGTTGCCTCCTTTTCCCCCACAAAGGACAGGATCACCTCCTGGGTGAGATTGAGCACCGGATAGAGGGCAAGGAGCGCGAGGACCGTGAACGGGAGGTCCCTTTTCCACGTGGGCCAACGCAGGCCGAAGAGCAGGACCGGATTGCGGTTCCGCACGATCAGCAGGCTGAGCAGCATGATGACGATCAGCCCGTAATAGACGCAACTCACGATGATGATATCGCGAGTGACTGCTGGAGGCTTCTGGCTGGCGATGAAGATGTTGGAAGCCAGATAGGCGCCCAGAAGAAGACCTGCCACCATGTCTCCCGGGCCGAATGACGCCGCCTTTTCGGTGGGAAGGACCGGACGGGGAAGGCCGCGAAGATAATAGAACCAATAGGCAAGCCCGAGGATTGCCAATACTGCCCAGATAGCGATGGACACGGCTTAAGGCGCGAAGATGGCGGGCATCAGGTACACCCGGCCGGGCTGGAGCTTGGGAAGGTTTTCGAAGACGTCCACCTTGATGGCCGGCGTCTTGGTCTCGCTGAAGGCGCGGAAGAGGCTGGCAAAAGTCACCACGCGCTTGTAGCGCACGATTTGCGCGCCGGGGGCCTTGCCGAGTTCGCGGGCCTTGGCGTAGGCATCCTCGATGTAGCCGAGTTGATCGACCAGCTTGGCGTCGAATGCGTCGACTCCGCTGAGGATGCGGCCATCGGCCACGCCGTTGCGGAGAGTATTCTCATCGATCTTGCGGGCCTTGGCGACGATGCCGACGAAGCGGCCGTAGCTTTGCATCACGAGACCCTCGACATAGGCGCGCTCCTCGGGGCTCATCTCACGGGCGCCATTGAGCATGTCCTTGAACTTTCCGCTCTTGAAGACCACCGACTCCAGGCCGATTTTTCCAAAGAGCTCCCGGTAGTTCAGAGTGGAAATGATGACGCCGATCGACCCGGTGAAGGTCGTGTCGTTGCACATGATCCAGGAGGCGCCGCAGGCGGTGTAGTACGCGCCGGAGGCTCCGATGGAGTTGAAGTAGATGATGGAGGGCTTGTGGCGGCTGAATTCCTTCAGGCTGTTGTAGAGCACATCCGAGGCGGTGACCTCGCCGCCAGGGCTGTCGACGGAGATGATGACGGCTTTCACCCGGTCGTCGTCGCGGGCTTGTTCCAGGGCGCGCTTGAAATCATTCACCATGTCCTCGCCGAGCGGGCCGGGCGCACCGTGGGCGATGACTCCCTCCAGCGGGATGACCGCGATGCGGGAGGACGACGTGGTGCCCTCCTTTTCCACGACCTCCTCAAACTCCCGAGGTCGGAGCACCTTCACGCCAGCCACGCTGGTCGAGCCCTTGAAGCTCCCGATGAGAGCGAAGAAGAGGAGCAGGTTCGCAAACATGCTGATGCAAACCAGGAAGAAGAGCGCGAGAATGACACAACCCGACTTTTTCATGGAAAGGCCGTACCCTGACTGATGTTGGCTCCTGTCTCAAGCGGTATCCGAGGGAATTGCCGCAAGGCGATTTTCCCAGTTGACAGCCGATTGTGAATAACTTGCGAAAAAATCCCCACTTTCCTCCGCAAGCCCTCACCTCGTGTTTGTGAAACGGAGTTCTTTCCTGTATCCCAAGTGCATGACGCTCACGGAAATCCAGCATGCTCTGGCCGAATTGGAAACCCGGCCTCGCCAGAGCCTGGGGCAGAACTTTTTACACGATCAAAACATCGCCCGCTGGATCGCTGCGCAACTGTCGTTGCGTGAGGGTGAGCACGTCGTGGAAGTCGGGCCGGGGCTGGGGTCGCTCAGCGAGTGTCTGGTGCAGCCGGGGGTGACTGTCACGCTCATCGAGAAGGATGGTCTCATGGTGGAGTGGCTGAGCAAAAAATTCGCGGGTCAGCCCGTAGAACTGTTCCACATGGACGCGCTGGATTTTGACCTGCGCAAGCTCTACGGAAAGGGGCCGGTGAAGATCGTCGGAAACCTGCCGTATTACGTGTCAACCCCACTGATCGCGAAATACGCATCCGCCCTCTCACCCGCATCAATACTTGTTCTGATGCTCCAGCACGAGGTGGCGGCGAGGCTCGCGGCGACTCCGGGCACGAAGGATTTTGGCGCGATGAGCGTGTGCACCGCGCGGAGGTGGAAGGTGAGCTACGCGAAGAAAATTCCGCACACCGTTTTCTTCCCGCAGCCCAAGGTCGCGTCGGCTGTCGTCATCCTCGAAAAGAAGAGCGCCGACGAGGTGCCCGCGTGCGATGAAGCGCTCTTTGAGTACCTCGTGCGCAAGGGATTTTCCGAACGCCGCAAACAGCTGCGCAAGCTCCTGCCGGAGTACCGGGAATTGTGGCCCGACGCCTGCGCTGCGCTGGGTCTCCCGGAGACCGTGCGGGCGGAGGAGTTGTCATTACAACAGTGGGAAAAGCTCACGCAGATGGTGGCTCCGGCCAGGGCGCAAAGCGGTGACGAAATGTTTGACATCGTGGACGAATCTGATCGCGTCATCGGCTCGGAGACGCGGAATACTGTCCATGTGAATAACTTCCGCCATCGGGCTGTTCACATGCTGATTTTCAACCAGGCCGGGGAGCTCTTCCTGCAAAAGCGCTCGATCTGGAAGGACAAGAATCCTGGCGTCTGGGACTCCAGCGCAGCGGGACATGTCGATGCCGGGGAAACCTACGACGGAGCGGCGGAACGTGAAATTCTGGAGGAATTGGGAATTCGGATTCCGCTGGAGAAATTCGGTCGCCTCGGGTGCTCGGCGGAGACCGGCTTTGAGTTCATCGAGCTGTACTCCGGCACCCACGACGGCCCGTTTGTCCTCCCCCGCATGGAACTGGAAACCGGCGCGTTTTTCGCGATGCCCCAGGTACGCGAGTGGCTCGCCCGGACCCCGCAGGACTTCAGCCCTGTCTTCCGCCAGGTGCTTGCAGCCTACGACGCCGCAAAGGGGGGTAGAGGGGGGTGAGAGATGGTGGCGCAAGTGGACACTCCGGGCCGGGTGTAAAAAGGGCGAACAGGCAGAGTGGAAATTCGTAAATGAAATTCGATGCTATCAAAGCTGTAAAGGTTGCCTCATCAGAAAAACTGATTGACTGTTTTTTGGTTTACTGATACTTTGCCTTTATGCGACACGGCATAGCGGGAAGGATCATTGAAAAGTTTGGCGGGCAATCCGCTTTGGCGACCCTCATCGGAAAGGGACAAACAACAGTTCAATATTGGGCGTCAAAAGGGCATATCCCGGCGAAATGGCAACCCAAGCTACTGGAACTTGCCGAGCAGAAGGGGATTGATCTTTCACCTGCTGACTTCATTGCTACCCCTGAAGTTATCGTTGATCAGGTTTATATTCCAAAAGCTACGCACTGGGGTTCTCTTAAAATCGGGGAGGTTGAAATTCCTTGCTATGTTCTGGAGAACGGAATTCGCGTCTTCAGCCTGAAAGGAATTGTCGTCAGTCTGATAGGAACCGATGGTGGACAGCTTGCGGAGTACCTAAAAGTAAAGGTGCTGCAGCCATATCTGCCGAAAGATTTGATTCCTGCAGAAAATGGTAAGGTTTCGGCCCTTTTTCAGTTCGATACCGGGGCATCTGGGATTGCGCAACATGCTCTGGGCTTGGATGTTGAGAAGTTTATGGATCTCTGCGGAGCCTATTCAAGTGCGCTGCAGAATTTTGCCTCTGGCGCAAGCGACTCAAAGCTAACCGCGCGCCAAATGGAGATCGCCGTCAAGGCGAGCACGTTTCTCCGAGCCGCAGCGAAGACGGGAATTGTTGCTCTCGTTGATGAAGCCACCGGCTACCAATACGACCGCCCTGTTGATGCTCTCCAATTGAAAATGAAAATCTTCTTGGAGGAAGAAATGAGGAAATGGGAAAAGACTTTCCCGGATCAATTGTGGGTGGAATTCGGTAGGCTCACCAAATGGAGCGGCCAGCTTCACCATCGCCCGAAATACTGGGGCAAATTGGTTATGGAACTGATTTACGGATACCTAGATAAAGATGTTGCAAAATGGCTTAAAGATCATGCCCCCAAGCCGATTGCTGGTCAAAATTATCATCAATGGATGAGTAGTCAATACGGTCTTAAGAAATTGATTGAACATATTTGGATGGTGGTAGGCATGGCGTCAGCCTGTGAAACAATGTCCGAGCTGCGCCGCCGTATGGCCGAGAAATTTGGTCGTATTCCCGTTCAACTCACTATGTATCTTCCGCCGAAATCGACGGGTGAGTCTGAGTGATTTCAGTTTTAAATGTGGGGGGCTGGAGTGAATGGCATTAATATAATGAGCCTTTTCGAGTGCGCAATTGAACCGGCCAAACGCTCAAAAAGCCGCTGGAAGCAGGCTCAACCCTCGGCAGTCAGACTCTCGGTTGGCCCGTAAATTTACTGAAACGAATGGGTCAGGAGCAGCCAAGTCAACACCTGCGGCGCTCTCCGACAGAGCAAAACGCTCCCAAATAGGCGTTATCTTAATGCCATTCAGGCGCCTGCCCCCTTCTCTCGTGCGTAATTTAGTTTGAATGGTTACAATAGGTTAAACGTGGCGCCTGTTATGGGGTATTCTTGGTTTCGGGCAGTCTCACGCCTGTGCGCTCCACAAACGAGAAGTTGAGTCCTGTCAGCAATTGGTCGAGGAAACACTCCGTGCATTGCAGATGCTGCAAAGTCACTTGGAGCGGATGGCCCTCCTTGAAATCATAACCGATGTTAAGTTTCGAAGCGGAAAAGTCACCCAGCTCCTTCGGAACCTTCGCGTTCGGGTGAATAAGGCAATTCCGAAGAATGCAGACCCCGTTGAGACAGTCAGCCCAGGTTTCCAGCGTTGTGTGTTTGTAGATCGAGGGGGTCTTCAGCCCTGCGTGATTGCAGTAGGCGAGGAAAAGTTCGCGTTTTGATTTATAGACGGCGTTCCGCTGCCAGTTGTCCAGACGCTCGGCGAACGCTTCTTCCCACTTTGCCAAATCTTGTGGGCTGTTCATGGCATCCGTACGCAGTCTGCGAAGATTTTTGAATTCAGCCCCTTGGGTCAAATGCTCCGTGTGTTGCCAAAGAAATATCCGGTAGAGATCGAAGATGAACTCTTCGAGCGCTGAACCGAGGTCGATGATTCCCCAACCCGCGATGTAGGGGATGACGGACTGATGGTTAGCGGCTGCGTCACCTCCATTCCAATCTGCGATTTCTGTAATTTTTGACAGCCCGGACCTCTCTGTGCGAAGCGAGGTAACGAAGAATCGTTTCTTGGCCTGCCAAGCCGGAGCAGAATACTTTTCGACAGCGACGTCCAAACCGTTCAGGGCGAGGGCCCACTTGATGTAAATTGAGCGAAAGATAGCCCGCCACTCCGCGATCAACTCTGTCGACTTCTTCAGCCACTCGTCATCAGGTTTCCCCGTATCGATCAGAATGTTGTTGATCGGGACCATCCCGGACAACACTTCTGCCACATCAAACTTGCGATGGCCAACTATATCAAGATGGTTGCGAATAGGCATTGTGGCTAGGAGGTGAAGCGTCCGATTTCTCCGGGGGCGTTGCGTGTATTTAGGTATTCACCGAAGTGGGGATCAGGAGTCAAATGTCAAATTTAAGTTGCTTGGGCCGAATGCGTGATCGGTAGCGACGATGAGTGGAGGTCTGGAGATATGGGAGAGCGAAAATGTCGAAATCGTCATTCTCCCCTGAGGATGACCGGATATGGACGCATCCCCAAAGTCCTAAATCCGTTCACGAGCCCATTTCTGGAGTTAGGGTCACCGTGTCGGCCCCGGGTGGGCACCGGGCAGGGGGCGCATCTTTAGTTGATCTGCGTTAAAGCTTGGAGCCGGTGGGCTGGGGCTTCATGAGGAGGAGGCGCCAGAAGGGGCGGCGCTCGAGGACGATCTCGGCCTCGACGGTGGCGCCGACGGCGAGAGGGTATTGTGCCTCTTCAATAGCCGCCTTCACGCGATAGGTGCTCAGCCTGTTCGTATCGGCGGCATCCTCCTCGGAGGCGAGGTCGCGGTCGCGGGCGACCTCGGTGACGCGGGCGATGGCGAGGGGGGCGAGGCGGTCGGGGTTGTTGTTGGCGCGGAAGCGCACGAGCTGGCCGGGCTGGATGAGGTTCACGCGGTCCTCGGTGGCGTAGAGGCGCAGCTCGGTCTTGTCGTTGTCGTCGCTGATCTTGAAGAGGGCGGTGCCTGCGGCGATTTTTTCCCCGGGGAAGCGGCGGGCGGTCGTGAGGATGTTGCCGTCGGTGGGGGCGATGATCTCCAGGCGCTTCAGGTCGCTCTGGGCGGATTCCAGGCGGGAGCGCAACCCGGCGAGCCGGGCCTCGGTGACGCGCACTTTTTCGGCTGCTTCGGTTTGCGAGGCCGCGCCGTAGTCGCCCTTGAAGAGATCGTAGGCCTGCTGGCTGCGCTTGAGCATCGATTCCGAGGCGATGAGCTGGAGGCGGATGTTGAGGAGTTCCGTGCCGGAGGCGGCTCCCGTTTTCTGGAGTTCGTTCAGGCGATGGAGGTAATCCTGCTGGAGGCCCTGAATTTCCTTTTGGCGCTCCATCTCGACGGCGCTGAAGAGAAACTCGGCGGGGACGGGCGCGGCGGTGACCTTGCGCTGGGCGGCCTCGGACATGGCGAGCTCGGCTTCCGTCTGGGCGATGTCGGCCTCGATTTCCCGGATGCGCTTGCGGATTTCCCAGCCATCGAGACGGGCGAGCACCTGGCCCTGGCGGACTTTTTCGCCGTCCTTCACGTCGATGGTCTCCAGGATGCCCTCGGCCCGGCTGAAGACGTAGGCGTACTCGGCCGGACGCACCTCGCCGGGAGCCGTGACATACTCATCCATGGGGCTGAGGAGAGTCGCGGCGGTGAGCACGACGGTGACGCCGATGCTCCAGAGCATGCTGGTGTACATCCAGCGAGGCGGAATGGCCTTGGGAAGCTTCGCTAGCGGCAGGCGGTAATCGTCATCGCAGAGCGGCGATTTCGTTCGCACGTCGGAGCGCTTCGATGTGATTTCGTCGACGACCATGGCGAGTTAGTGGCGGGGCTCTGTCCAGGACCGGCGAGTGGCGCCGCTCATGGGGATCATGCCCTCGACCTGGGCTTCGTAGAGTTCGCGATAATGGCCTGCGGGGCGGCTGACGAGTTCCTCGTGCGTGCCGCTCTCGACGAGGCGACCCTGGTGGAGGACGAGGATCTGGTCGGCCTGGTAGATGGTGGAAAGGCGGTGCGCGATCACGACGGAGGTGCGGCCCGCCATGAGGGCGTCAAAGGAGCGCTGGATGGCCTTTTCCGTCTCGCTGTCGAGGGCGCTGGTGGCTTCGTCGAGGATGAGGAGCTTGGGGTTCTTGAGAAACACGCGGGCGATGGCGATGCGCTGCTTCTGGCCGCCGGAGAGTCGCGTGCCGCCGATGCCCGCGTGCTCGTCGAGGCCCTTGGGCAATCCGCGCACGAAGGTATCGAGGTGCGCGCCAGCGAGGGCGGCCCAGATGCGTTCATCGGGGTGCTCGCGGCCCATGCAGAGATTCGTGCGCAGCGTGTCGTTGAAGAGCATGGCATCCTGTAGGACGACGCCCATGTGGGCGCGGAGCGCCTGAAGGTCCCAGTCGCGGATATCCGTGCCGTCGATGTAGAGCTTGCCGCCGGTTGGCAGGTACATGCCGAGGAGGAGATTGGCCAGCGTGGTCTTGCCGGAGCCGGACTGGCCGACGAGGGCGACCATGGAGCCCGGGGCGATGCGGAAACTCAGGTCGCGAATGATGGGCTCGCCCGCATTGTAGGCAAAGGTGAGGTTCTCCGCGATGATCTCGCCTTGGAAGGCCTGCGAGGGCTTGGGCCGGGCGTTGTTCAGGTAAGGCTCCTGCTCCAGCAGGGCCATGGTCCGCACCTTTTCCGCGCTGGCGGTGCCGGTTTGCATGATCTGACCGGCGTTGAGGAGCGTGCCGATGGGGCCCCAGAGCATGGCCTGGTAGCCGTAGAAGGCGAAGAAGGAGCCAAAGGTGATCTCGCCCTTGATCGCGAGGATGCCGCCGACGAGGAGGAAGATGTCACCGCCGAGGCTGCTGAGCAGGGTGAGCAGGAGGTTAAGGGCGTGAAAGCGCGTCCAGTGGTAAAGACCCTCATAGCGCAGCGCCTCGCAGCGCTTTTGCAGGCGGGAGAGGAAAAAACCCTCCGAGGCAAAGACGCGAATGACCTTGAGCGCGCCAAAGGTTTCCGCCGTGGTCGCGGTGAGATCGGCCACGCGGTCGGACTCCTCGCGGCTGAACTCCCGGAGCTTCGAGTACGACACCATGCTGAGGATCGCGGTGACCGGCATGGTGGCCAGCACGACGAGGGTCAGCCACGGATTGATAAAGACCATGAACCCGACGACCACGATGACGAGGAAGACGCTGGAGAGGAAATTCCGCAGGATGCTGAAGATGGCGCCATCCATCTGGTTCACATCGAAACCGATGCGGGAGGCAATACGCCCGGCCTCCAGCCGCTCGAGCTTCTCCTGCCGCGCGCCCATGAGGCGGAGCGCGGTATTCAGGCGCACGTCGTAGAGCGAGTTGCGGGTGATCTGGAGGATGTAATGACATTGCCAACCTCCCAGCAGGCTGCCGACGACTTTCAGGAACACGCCGAGGGCGACGATGCCGGTCATCATCCAGACGGTGTGCGAGATGCCCAGCCAGCCGGAAACCTCGTGGCCTGCCGCCGCGCCGCCGCGGAAAATCAGGTCATCGATGATGATCTTGCCGAGGTACGGCGTGGGGGCGCTCACCAGGCTGGAGAGGAAGCCCAGGAGGATGATGACCCCCAGAAGACGAGGGTAGCGCAGGGTAAGATCGACAAGAATTCGAAAACCCGACGGGGACGATTGACTGGCCTCAGGGCTGGTCATTGAACAACGACGCCACCTAAACACGATCCCGCGATATGTAAAGCGGAACCCTAATATTTATGAAAATAAGCTAATGCGATCAGGCCGCAGCCGCGGAGGAAGCCGCTCGCGCCGAGGTCTTTTTGGCCGCGGGTTTGCGGGGCTCGAACTCGAACGCCACGCGCGTGCCCTCCAGCTTGAGGAAGGCCGAGAACGGCTTGCCCTTCTTGGAGATGAAGCGCGGGATGAGGTCGGTCTTGCCGTTTTCCGCGAGCTTGATGACCTGCTCTGCAGGAATCTCCCGCTGGCAGATGGATTTGCCCATACGGAACTTGCACTTGCCCGTGTTGTCGCACTGGTAGGCGCTGCCGGTGTCGCGCACGGAGCCGGTCTTGCAGACCGGGCAGGTGGTGATGACGGGCAGGGCGGAAAAGTCGATGGTCTGCGCCTCGGCGGCGTCGGACGTGCCAAAGTCGAAGCTCTGCTTAAACTCCGGGTCGAGCTTGATGACGGCGGAAAAGGGACGACCGAGCTTGCTGCGGAAGCCCTCCAGCGGGCCGACGGCTCCTTTTTCGAGAAGGGTCTGCACTTCCTCGCGCTCGAGTTCGCGTCCGGCCATGTTTTTCCAGACGAGGAGGGCGCAGGATTTGCACTCGTAGGCCTTGTAGGATTCCTTGAAGCCGACGTTGCCGCACTTTGGGCACTTGGCTTCCAGGTCGTGGAATTGTCCCTCGACGGCGTCTCCCGAGTAGTCCTTGGCCTTGGCGACGATCTCCTCGGTGAAGTGCCGAATCTCGTCCATGAACTGCGGACGGGGCATGGCGCCGCGCTCCATCTGCTTGAGCTTGAACTCCCACTCGCCCGTGAGTTCCGGGGAGGTGAGGGCATTGATGCCGATGCCGCGCAGGAGATTGATGAGCGAGAGGCCCTTCTGGGTCACGATGAGGTCGCGGCCCTGGCGGTTGATGTAGGAATCGAGGATGAGCCCTTCGATGATCTGGGCGCGCGTGGCCGGGGTGCCGAGGCCGCGCTGGCTCATGGCCTCGCGGAGTTCCTCGTCCTCGACGAGCTTGCCCGCGCCTTCCATGGCGGAAAGCAGGGTGGCTTCCGTGAACCGCGCCGGCGGCTTGGTCTCGTTCTGTTTGACCTCGGTATTCTCGGTCTGGGCGGTTTCGCCCGAGACGACGGGGCAAAGGGTCTGGTCGTCGCCCGTGGCGGCCTGCTTGCCGTAAACGGCCATCCACCCCGGGTTGACGATGATCTTGCCATCGCTCTTGAAGGGTTCGCCCTCGACGCGCGTGATGCGGGTCGTGATCTCAAACTCGGCGGCGGGATAGAAGACGGCGATGAACCGGCGGGCCACCATGTCGTAGACCTTCATCTCGATCTCATCGAGATTTTTGGGCGCAACGCCGGTCGGGATGATGGCGTGGTGGTCGGTGACCTTGGCGTCGTTGAAGATGCGCTTGTTTGGACGCACCCAGCCCTGGGAAAGCGCCTTCTGCGCATGCCCGGCGAGCTCCGGGTTGTCGAACTTGGTCAGCGCGGCCTTCACATTGCCCACGTAATCCTCGGGCAGGTAGCGCGAGTCGGTACGCGGGTAGGTGAGGACCTTGTGCTTTTCGTAGAGCGCCTGGGCGATTTGCAGCGTGCGGCGGGCGCTGAGCGAGAAACGCGAGTTGGCCTCGCGCTGGAGCGTCGTCAGGTCGTAAAGCTGGGGCGAGATCTGGGTGGCGGGCTTTTTCTCCTCGGTGACGATACCGGGTTTGCCCAGGCACTTTGCGGCAATGGCGTCGGCCTGCTCGCGGGTCCAGATGCGCTCGGCGCGACCGTCTTCGTCCGCGCCCTTTTTGAAAGCCTCGTCAAACCAGCGACCGCGATAGCTGCCAGCCTGCACGCCGAAGTCGCCGAAGACCTCGAAATACGGGCGGGGTTTGAAGCCACGAATCTTCACCTCACGCTCGGCCAGAATGGCGAGGGTGGGGGTCTGGACGCGGCCCACCGGGGTGAGCTGGAAGCCTCCGCCCTTGGAATTAAAGGCGGTCATGGCGCGGGTGCCGTTGATACCCACGAGCCAGTCGCTTTCGCTGCGGCAGACGGCGGCGTCGGCCAGCGGGCGCATTTCCTCGCCCTCGCGGAGCTTCGAGAAGCCGTCGCGGATGGCCTCGGGCGTCATGCTTTGCAGCCAGAGACGCTGGGTGGGCTTTTTGGAACCAGCCAGCTTGACCAGATAATGGAAAATGAGTTCGCCCTCGCGCCCGGCGTCGCAGGCGTTCACGACGACATCGATGTCGGAGCGCTTCAGGAGGCGCTTGAGGAGATTGAAGCGCGACTGCGTTTTCTCGATCGGCTTGAGGTCAAATTCCTCAGGAATGATCGGCAGCGCGGCGAAGGACCACTTGCCCCGCTTCTTGTCCATCTCGTTGGGGAGGCAGAGCTCCACGAGGTGGCCGATGGCCGAGGTAATGACATACTCGTCGTTCTCGAAGAGGTCGTCCTTCTTCGGGATTTTGCCGAGAGCACGGGCGAGGTCCGCGGCTACGCTGGGCTTTTCGGCGATGACGAGAGTTTTGGGCATGGTCAGTTTAATTTTACGAAGCGGCCACCGGGGAGTTGCTTGACCAGCCGCCTCATTTCAAGGGCGAGCAACGTAGAAGAGACCTCATGCGTTGGCAACCCGCATTTGGCAATCAGGTCGTCAATCGTGGTTTCCTCGTCGCCAAGTGCCTCATGGACAGTCTTTTCTGATCCGCTCAGAGAAATGGCTGGTGCGGATTTGGTCAATTTGGGTGTTTCGGAGAAGAGTAAACCGAGGTCGTCCAAGATGTCCTGGGCGCTCATGACGAGCTTGGCCCCCTGCTGGATCAAGCGGTTGGACCCGAGGGCGTTGGGTTGGTCGATGCGGCCTGGGACGGCATACACAGAGCGCCCCTGCTCGGTGGCCTGCGAGGCGCTGATGAGCGAACCGCTTTTGGTTCCCGCCTCGACGACAAGGAGGCCAAAGGAGAGGCCGGAAATGATCCGGTTCCGCATCGGGAACTGCCGGGGGTCCGGCCTGGTATCCATGGGATACTCACTGACAACCGCCCCGGTGATGGCGATTTTTTCGGCCAACTCGCGGTTTTCCGGCGGATAGAGATTATTCAGTCCGCTGCCCAACACAGCGACCGTGCGCCCGCGTGCGGCGAGCGCGGCCTGATGGGCGAGGGCGTCCACCCCGCGGGCGAGTCCGCTGGTCACTGTGATGCCCGCATAGGCCAACTGGTAGGAGAGTTTTTTGGCGCACTCGGCGGCGTAGTGGGAGGGCTTGCGCGTACCGACCACCCCCAACTGAGAGGAGGCCAGTACGGACGGATCGCCCCAGACGTAGAGTAATATAGGCGCGTCGTGCAGTTCGCGCAGGGTTTCCGGGTACTCGGGATCGGCCAGCGAGACAACCGTCGCTCCAAAGGCTGCGACTCTTTCCAGCTCCTTTGCCGGATCGACCCGATCCTGCCACGAGACAATCGTATCTCCGGTCTCGGATCCGATGCCTTCGACTTGCCGTAGCTCGCGGGCATTCGCTGCGAGGATGGCTCCGGCGGAGCCGAATCTCGCCAACAGTCGTCGCACGCGAACCGGCCCCATGCCGGGAAGGAGGTTGAGCGCAACGAATGCCTGTGTCTCTGTCATCGCGGGTGCAATTAGGTGGCTTTCGCATGGAATGCAATCCTCCTGTTTTGCGCTGGAATCTCCGAGGGAGAGGCAAACTAAGGAACGCTACGTATCCAGGCCGTCGAGGGGACGGCCGTTGGCGCGGCTTGAGATGATGGGCGGAATGGAATAGAAGTAGTCCATGATTTCGCATCTGGATCACCTGGTATTAACAGTGGCGGATATTCCCCGGACGATCCGGTTTTATTCCGAGGTTCTCGGCATGACTGTGGTGCCTCTCGGTGACGGGCGCGATGCCCTGTCTTTTGGCTCCCAGATGATCAAATTGCATGAGGCCGGGCGGGAACTCGAACCTCACGCCGCCCGCGCCACGCCCGGCTCGGCGGACCTGTGTTTTCTCTCCGATGAGCCCGTGGAGGGCTTGTTTCAAAGCCTCGCCACCCATGGCGTCGATGTCGTGGAAGGGCCGGTGGTGAGGGCAGGGGCGGGCGGGCCGATTCTTTCCGTCTATTTTCGCGACCCGGATGGCAACCTCATCGAGGTGTCAAACGCCCTGAGCGAATCGGGGGCCGGACGATGAAGCGCGGGGCCGTATTGGCTGTCTCCCTGCTGGGTTTGCTGGCGGGGATGTTTTCGGCGCTGGCGGCGGATTCCAGGATCAGCGTGGAGTCTTTCACCTGCCCGGTGGAGAAGATTCGCGAGATGGGAATGGAAGGAATGTTCCTGCCCGGCAAGCAGCCGGTTAATGCGGGCAAGCCGGAGGAGTTGCCTCTCGACGTGAAGCGTCCGGTGCGTGGCATTCTCATTCCGAGCGTGAGCGCGGTCGTTCGCCGCGCGCTGGCGGCGGAAGGGATTGCCATCGTATCCATCACGCCACGGGTGGAGGGTGACAAGCTCGTGCTGGAGGCTCCGACCTTGAAGAACCCCGCAGCAACGATCTCGCTCGGGACCAAACCCGTACACAAGCGCGATCTGAGCGTGACGGTGGACGGCGTGGAAGCGGGGCAGACCAACGAGGGCGTGCTGGAGCCCGGGTCGGTGCTCGTTCTATCCGTGCCGGGGAAAGAGGCTGGATTAGCGACAGTTTTCTTCCTGCGACTAAGGGAAGCGTAGAGGCGACCTTTGTTTTTTTCTCCGAATATCGGGGAGAAAGGCTTAGCGTGAGAAACAAATGACGGCCATGGTGTTGATCTATCTGGCCGGGGTGTGTGTTACGCTGGCCCTGGTTCTTGCCTTGGTGATCGCACCGTTCTCATCAAGGTTTCGGGAAGGGCTGCATGCGGATGCACGAAAGTTCTGGGCGCTGGTGATCCTGGTGGCTGCGTTCTGGTTCACGCCGTGGGGATGGCCGGTTGGGTATGTGTCAGCTTTGTGCGATGTGGCCAGAGGGAGGTTCTTTCTCCATTCGATACCTATGAAGGTTGATAGTGAAGAGAGACGAGTTCAAGAGCGACGAGCGATAGCGAACGAGCTCCAGTTTCGTTTCGGGGTGGGTTCAACCGGTATGCGGGGATGCTTTGGGGGGCTGCCGCAGGATGATGAGTTCGATCGAGGCTACGACCGTGTCATGCTGGCTGCACTACCTGTCCATTTCGGGCGGGACATTATCGAAGAGTGCAAACAATCGGCCAGTAAATCGCGCACCGCAGCGGAATGGCTGAGCTTCTATTTTCGAAGCGTGAAACTTACCCAAACCGGGCTGGAGGTGGATTTTCCTGAAAGGCCTGCCTGGTGGGTGAAAATCGATGGCGGAGCGTTGGAGCGTATACCGTCAGGCCCGGTTAAGTTTTCTCGAAAAGCGGAGTTCCTGGGGCAATTTACGCTGTTTCAGATCTCGCTCGCATCGTTGGACGGGCGGGATTTTGTCGTCCTTGAGTTCCTGCCCTGGCATGGGCTGCCTCAGAGCGGACCGCAGGTTGCCGCGATCTCCGGCGAGGGGAAGGTCGTTGACGCACCCCCTGAGTTGGAGGCTGCCGTGCTGGCGTCGTTAGGCTCTAGGCCAGATTAGGACAAACCGGGGGAAGTTGAATCAGGACGCGGAGGCCTTTGTTGCCCTGCGAGAGTGTGATCTCGCCGCCGTGGTTGCGGATGATGGAGCGGGCGATGGAGAGGCCGAGGCCGACGCCGCCGGTATCGCGGTTGCGCGAACTTTCCAGACGAACGAAGGGTTCAAAGACGCGCTCGCGATCGGCTGCCGGGATGCCGGGGCCGTCGTCTTCCACGGTGATGTCGATGCGGTCGGAATGGCGGTGGAGGGTAACGCGGGCGCACTCGCCGTAGCGCACGGCATTCTCGATGATATTGCGCAGCGCGCGGCGGAGGGAATCGGAGCGGCACTTGTAGGGAAGCCGTCCCGGGCTGGTCAAGTCGACCTTGCCGCCCAATTCCGTGATATCGTCGCAGATGCTCTCCAGCAGGGCGTCGAGATCGACGACACGGGTGGTCTCCGCGGTGGATTCCGACTTGGCGAACGACAGCGAGGCCTCCGCCATGCCCTGCATTTCGTCGAGCGTGGCGTTGAATTTCTGCCGCATTTCCTCATCCGCGATGAACTCCGTGCGCAGGCGCAGCGAGGTGATGGGCGTGCGGAGGTCGTGGCTGATGGCGGCGAGCATGCGGGTGCGGTCGGTGAGGAAGCGGTTCAGGCGCACCTGCATGCGGTTGAAGGCCGAGATGGTCGCGCGGATGTCCTCGGGGCCTTCCTCCCTGAGAATCTCCACCTCGTGGCCGCGACCGAGGCGCTCGGCGGATTTGGTCAGGTGGCGGAGCGGGCGCACGATGCGGCGGGCAATGAGTAGCGCGGCTCCGGCAAAGATGAGCACGGTGATGACGAGCGCGGTGTAGTAGCCGGGAGTGAGCGCCGACTGCATGAGGTACTCCGGCTTGGCGTAAATCATGTTGAGGTACTCGCCATCGTTGAGCTGCATTTTGAAGCCAAAGCCATTCCAGGCCGCGAGGTCCAGGATGTGGAGGGGTTTCTGGAGGAGCCACGTGCCGCCGGGGAGTTCGCGCCACGATGCGGTGGAGAGCTGGTTCAGCATCGTCTCGCGGGCAAACATGCTCGCGGTGGGATTGTTGCTGCCAGCGGCGGAGGTGGGCTTGAGGAGGTGGTCGCGTGCTTCCCGCTGCCACTCTTCCGAAGAAATCTCATCGTGGGTGAGCCAGTAACGGGTGAGCGGGGTCTCGATGGTCTTGAGAACCGACTTTCTTTGGTTGGGGGGAACCCCTTCTGCGAGACGAAAGGCGGAAACGGCCCGACCGAGGCATTCCTCCCCAATTACGACCCGAAGCGCTCGCGCTCGTTCAAAGCGATAAATGAACAGGGTGACGATCTGAGAAATCGCCAGGGCCAGCAGCAGGACCAGAATCAACTGGCCTGTGAGAGTACGCGGCCAGATCCTCATGAGCGGGAAACCTCCGCAGTAAATTGATAGCCATCTCCCCAGCAGGTCTTGATGAACTCTGGCTGCGAGGGGTCGTCCTCAATCTTGCGACGCAGGCGGCTTACCTGATTGTCGATGCTACGATCCCAGACTTCCGCGATGCGACCCGAGGTAAGGTCGAGGAGTTGATCGCGAGAGAGAATGACACCCGGTCGTTCCAGGAAAACACAGAGGAGCCGAAACTCCGCGTGGCTCAAGGGAATCGCGACTCCATCCCGCCCGACGACCTCGCGCCGGTTCACATCCAGAGACTTGGGGCCGAAGGTGATTTTTTCCGACTGGGTCGCCTCCCGGATGGGCGGCATGCTCTGAGTGCGTCGCATGACGGCCTTGATGCGGGCGAGAAGTTCCCGGGGGTTGAAGGGCTTCGTCAGATAATCGTCACCGCCCATTTCCAGGCCAATGATGCGGTCCGTATCATCCGCCATCGCGGTGAGGAAAATGATGGGCACGGAAAATCTGGCGCGAAGCTCTCGGCAAAGGACGAGGCCATCATCGCCCGGCATCATGATATCCAGCACGATGAGGTCAGGCATGCCGGATTCCATCAGCCGGCGAAAGGCTGCGGCATTCTCCGCTGCGCTCACTTTGTAGCCATGCTCCCCGAGATAGCGCACGAGCAGTTCGCGGATTTCGCGATTGTCGTCGACGACAGCGATGTGAGGGACAGGCGGCATGAACGTGCATCATCAGAATACGCGGAAATCGAAAGGAGAAATCTCAAAAAGTGTAACAAGGTGTATCATTCTCCCGGCTCTGGCAGACTTTGTTACAATTTAGAGCCTGCACTGACACACTTTTGGGCGCCGGAGGTGCTAGGGTGGGGGGAACTTTGATGAACTGACCCTATGTGGATTGTCGTTTTTGCGCTTCGCTATAAATACACGATTGCCGTGTTGGCGATCCTCATCCTGCTCTTTGGGGTGATGTCGTCGCGTCGCATGTCGACGGATATTTTGCCACGAGTCGATAGTCCCGAGATCACGATCGTCTGGACGTACACCGGGCTGAGTGCGACCGAGATGGCGGCAAAGATCACCTCGTTCTCTGAGATCGCCATCATGAATAATGTGGATGACCTCATTGAGGTCAGCTCGGAGACATCCAACGGTGTTGGACTCGTGAACCTGACTTTTCAGCCGTACGTGGACATGAACACGGCGATGTCGCAGGCAACCAGTGTTTCCCAGACCATCCTGAGGCGCATGCCGCCGGGGACCACGCCTCCGCTCATTATCCGGACCAGCCCGTCGAGCGTGCCGATCGTTCAGCTCGTCATGTCGTCGGATACGCTGTCGAGCGGTCAATTATTTGACTATGCGCGACTGACCTTGCGCGGTCAGTTGCAAAGCGTGCCAGGCTTGCGCATTTCGCTGCCATACGGGGGAGCAGCGCGGCAGGTCATGGTCGATCTCGATCCCGATGCGCTCCATGCCTTTAATCTGACCGCGTCTGATGTTTCCGCAATCATTGGGCAGCAAAACCTCACCTTGCCCTCCGGTTCCCTGAGGGAGGGGGATAGGGAACTACCGGTGGAGATCAATGCCAGCCCGGAGACGGTACAGGCCTTTCTGGACATCCCGCTTCGGTCCGTCGATGGCCGCACGGTCCTGCTGCGCGATGTCGCCAATGTGCGTGATGGCGAGGCAGTGACGACAAACATCGCCCGCCTCGACGGTCGCAATGCCGTGATGATCTCGATTCTGAAACTCGGCAACGCCTCCACCATCGACATCATCGATGGCATCCTCGCCCGATTGCCTGAGATCCGGGCCTCAGCGCCTCCCGGCATGAGCATCGAGCCAATCTTTGACCAGTCGGTCTTTGTGCGTGCCGCTGTCCATGGTGTGCAGCACGAGATTCTGCTCGTTGGCGGGTTGGTGGCCATGGTGGTCCTGCTGTTCCTTGGTTCGTGGCGGTCGACATTGATCGTACTGACTTCCATCCCACTCGCCCTGCTTTGCTCCATCATCGGGCTGAACCTTACCGGTGCGACCTTTAATCTCATGACCCTGGGCGGGCTTGCCCTGGCCATCGGCATTCTGGTCGACAATGCCCTGGTCGAGATCGAGAACATCAAGCGCCAGATCGGACTGGGCAAGGACGTGCGTACGGCGATCCTGGATGGCGCCCGCGAGGTGGCGTTTCCGGAGTTCGTTTCGACCATCTCCATCTGCATCGTCTTTCTGCCGATCTTCCTTTTGACGGGGACGGCGGCCGACGTATTCCGTCCGCTCGCGATGGCGGTCGTATTTGCCATGCTGGCCAGCTACATGCTTGCCCGTACGCTGGTGCCTACGCTGGCTTCGATGATTCTGCCTTTTGAACTAAATGCGGAGGAAAAGGCAAAACACCGCAGACCCAATCCGCTGATGAAGACGCATCATGCGGTCGAGGGGGGACTGGATCGGATCATCAGGTTCCAGCGCGGAGTACTCACGTTTCTTATGCGGCGCAAGGTGCTGGTCCTCATTCCAGTCGGCATTGCGGTGGCCTTGGGCATATGGGGCGCGACTCAGGCCGGTCGGGAGTTCTTTCCGAAGACCGACGCAGGGTTGATCAGGCTCTTCGTACGTATCCCCAGCGGCATTCGCGTGGAGGATACGGCACGGGAAATGGCGAATATTCAACGCGAGATTCGCGAGATCATTCCCGCGAGCGAACTTCAGTTCATCGTTGAAAACATCGGTGCACCCAATCCCATCAACCTGGCCTGGGTGCCGAGTGCGGCGATCAGTTCCTCGGATGGAGAGATACTGATCCAGTTGCACGGCAACCATGCGCCGAGCGAGGAGTATGTCGCAAAGATCCGCGATATCCTGCACGAGAAATTTGCCGATGTGCAGGCCTTCTTCCAGCCCGCTGACGCGACCAGCCAGACGCTGTCCTCCGGGGCGCCGACGACCTTTGAAGTACGGGTCATCGGGCGGGACCGGGCAGGTAATCTTGCCATTGCCAGGGAGCTGAAGAAGCGGTTTGCCGAAACTCCCGGGGCGGTCGATGTCACGCTGCGCGAGGTGCTCGATCAACCGCGCTACGCCATCCAGGTCGATCGCGTGCGTGCGGCGACATTTGGCATCAGCCAGCAGGATGCCTCGCGTGCGATCCTTTCCGCGTTGGGATCAGGCGGCACGGTGAGTCCGAATTTCTGGTCCGATCCCGCCACCGGGTCCTCCTACGATGTGCAGGTCATCGCGCCGCCGGATAAGCTCGACTCGATCGATGATATCCTGAATCTGGTGGTGCGTCCGTCCGTCGGAAATGGGCAGGGGATACCTCTTCGCACGTTTGCCTCGGTGGTCGAGCGCCGCTCGCCGGCTACAGTCACCCGCAGCATGATGCAGCCGGTCTTTACCATCGTCGGTAACGCTCATGGCCGTGATCTCGGCTCGGTGACCAACGATCTGGAGAAGATCATCGGCGAGCTCCGTCCCCAGCTCAAGCCCGGCAACAAGATCGAGCTGGTCGGACAGGCGGAACTCATGCGCTCGTCGTACAGGGAACTGATCGGCGGCCTCGGGCTGGCGGCCTTGCTGGTATTTCTGGTGATGGTCGTGAATTTCCAGTCCTGGACGCTGCCTTTCGTGGCGGTGAGCGGACTGCCCGTCGCCATCTCCGGAGCGTTTTTTGGTCTCTGGCTCACCGGGACTCCGCTCAGCGTACCTGCGCTCATGGGCATCATCATGGTGGTCGGTGTCTCGACTGCCAACAGCGTGCTGGTGACGACCTTTGCCAAGCTGCGTTCCGATGACGGCCTCTCGGCCCTGCGGGCCGCGATCGAAGCCGCGACGACTCGCCTGCGGCCAGTACTGATGACAGCCTCGGCCATGATCCTGGGCGTGATCCCGATGGCTATCGGACACACGGAAGGAGGCGAGCAGAATGCACCTCTCGGCCGGGCCGTTATCGGGGGACTGGTGTTTGGCACGACAGCCTCGCTCTTTCTGGTCCCGGTGGTCTTTGCCGCCGTGAGGAGGCGGTTTGATCGCCGTGAGGAGCGCGAAACTGAGAACTCGCCGGAAATGCTCAAAGACTCTGAAGAATTTGCCCGCTCATGAAGATACTCGCCACCATCCTGTCTTTATCCTGCCTGATTGCGACAGCCTTTGCCGCCGATCCGATGGCGGTGAAGACCGCCCAGCCCGTTCCCGCTACCAAGGCGGCGCGTTATGAAGTGCCCGGTCGCACGGAGCCCTTTGAGTCGGCGACGATTTTTACCCGGGCCACCGGAGTCATCAGTGAACGGCGCTATGAAATCGGCGATGAGGTGAAAAGCGGAGACGTCCTCGCTGTCGTGGCCACCCCCGAGGTCGACCGGGCCGTGGACGCAGCCAAGGCAAATGTCGAGCAGGTCAAGGCGCGAGCCGGTATCGCCTTGTCCCTCTCCGAGCGGTCCACCCGCCTTCTGCAATCCCAGGTCGTTTCCAAGGAGGAGACCGAGCAGCGGCAGACCACCGCCAGCGAGACCGCGGCGGCGGTGAGAGTCGCGGAGGCCGAACTGGCCAAGCTCGAGGAGCAGCAGCGCTTCTCGACCGTCATGGCACCTTTTGACGGTGTGATCTCGGCGCGAAACTTTGACCGGGGCGACCTCGCGAGAGGCGATGCCGCGCCGTCCACAGGCTGGCTTTATCAGCTCGACCGTCTGGATACTCTGCGCTTTGCCGTGTACGCCAGTCCTGACCTTGCATTGCGGCTCGGTAAGGAAAAGGAGGCGCATGTGGAGTTTCGCGAATTTCCCGGTCGTACCTTCACGGCGAAGCTGGCCCATGTCAGCCGAGTCTTTGATACCGCCAGCGGAACGATGCGGATCGAACTGCTGCTGGACAATAAGGACAAGACCCTGCCGGCGGGACTCACCGGCACTGCCACCTTTGATGTAACTCCGCCGCCTAATACATTTCTCGTGCCCACAAATGCCCTGATTTCTCGTGAGGGAAGCAATCTAGTGGCGATCGCGGAAGACGGCAAAGTGCGCTTTATCGACGTACTGCCGGGCCGGAATCTGGGCCGAAATGTTGAGATCATGTCGGATGGGCTGTCCGCCCAGACTCCCGTCATTCTGAATCCCAACGCGATGTTGCGCGATGGCGATGCCATCAAGGCTGAGCCTACGCCCGCCGTCGCCGGGAAATAGCGGGACGACTTGCCGGGCGATGGCGGCGGATCAGTCCTGCCGCTTCGCAGCGAGGAGGCTTTCCAGATCGAGTGGCTTCGTGTACATCGAGAGTCCGCCGTCCGAGGTCAGCGGCCAGCTTTCTTGGGGCTTGTCCCAATAAAGCTCGACTCCGTTTTCATCCGGATCACGAAGATAAAGCGCTTCGCTGACGCCGTGATCCGAGGCTCCATCGAGAGAAATGCCAGCCCGGATCAACCGCAGCAGCGCATCCGCGAGGTCTGCCCGGGTGGGGTAAAGGATGGCAAGATGATAAAGGCCGGTTGTGCCGCGGGCAGGCGGACTCCCGCCCAGGCTCTCCCAGGTATTCAGCCCGATGTGATGATGGTAGCCCCCGGCAGAAAGAAATGCTGCCTGCCGCCCGTAACGCTGCGTGACGGCGAAACCCAGGATGTCGTGGTAGAAATGAATCGCCCGGTCCAGGTCGGCCACCTTGAGATGAACATGCCCGATGCGGGTGGCTGGATGAATCGGGGTATCAAGCAAGCGCCCGGAGGTGCCATGAGTTGGTTCGGCCATGGCTAGAGTAACGCACTTTTCGTGGAATTCGGCAAATGGCGACGCGGACCATGCAGAGGCGGAAGCGAGCAGGCGTCGTGCGATCAATGCCTCGCCGTCTGGCGCTCTCTGTCCGGGGGGCTAAACTGCTCGCCCGCCGGGCAGCCGTGGGGGAGGCGGTTTTTATGGGGCGGAGTTTGCAAGCCGGAGCCCATCGAGATAGAGAACGGCGTCCGCGCTGGGCTTGAGAGCCCACCCCTTTGAGGTGATAAGGACGGAATCGATCTTGTTCCACCCCGCGGGATCGCGATTAGGCTCAAACGCGCTGAAGGGTATCCACACTTCCTTCCATCCTTCCCAGTCTACCACGACACGGTGAGCATAGTACGAGAAGGCCTCGCGATCTTTCTGTGAGACAGCTACGATCATGAAGGATACCGGAGGCTTGCCAGCATTGTAGATCCAGAGTTTCAGCCCATTGTAGCTGGTCCAGTCATGGGGAATGCTTCCAGAGGAAAGTGATTCGTTAATCAGGTGATCCTTCCATAGGGCGGAGTGAGTTCCCGCCTTTACATGCTCTGTCGATAGCTCGGCCCCCTTCCAATTGCCGACATCGAAGCCGATGGTGAGCGAGTCCTGATCCGGGGAGACCGTAGGTATTGGCTCTGCCGCGTCGCAAAGAAGAGTGAAAAAGCTGAAGGCAGCGAGTCCGAGAGTTGAGAGCAACAAGCGAGGAGGTTTCATTGAAAAGGGGATTTGTTGGCAGCGTAGTCGTACCGCCTTCGCAAGCGAGCTCCTTGATGAACGAGTTCGTTCATACTGGAGAATCAGCAGGAATCCCCCTGCGCAGCCCTGCTCGGGTATGAAAGTCGTTCCTTCGGCGGAGGAAGTGAAGGAATACGCAAGACGCATGACTGTTACAACCAGTTGCTGGCTGATAAAGGCTTGCCCCCGTCAGCGAAAATCTGGAGAATAAACTCTCTCCGGTAAAGCGGTACAAAATCTGCTTGGGGCCAGGAAGGCCATTCACCTTCACGAAAGTTCGCGTCACTAGGTACGCGGAAGTGATTATGAAACAATTTCAAACTTGGAGGGTTATGATGTGTATGAACTTTGAAACTTTCTGGATTCAAGGCAGCAGCTCGATCCGGGTGAACGCCTGAGGAGAATGGCGGAGTCTCCATTTTTCATCGTCGGGTCCGGGCGGTCCGGTACGACAATACTGAGGCTGATGATTAACATGCACCCGCGGCTGCGGGTGCCGAGAGAGTCCTGGTTTCTTATTCCATTGCTCGACAGGCTTCCGCTGAAGGATCCGCTTACCGAGGAGGAAAAAGCGCAGGCATATGAGATGATTTCCACGCACTCCAGATGGAAGGATTGGGAATGCGGGGATGACGTCCTTCAAGCGGCGATCTTTTCCGAAAAGGTGACGGATCTCTCTTCTCTCGTGAATGAGGTCTTTCGCGAGTGCTCGGGGATGCGAGGCAAAGCGCGCTGGGGAGAAAAAACTCCCAAATACTCTTACTATGTCACCAAGCTGCATGAGGTATTTCCTTCAGCGAAATTTATCCACCTGTACCGCGACGCCAGAGACACCTGTGTGTCCATGCGCAACGGCGGGTGGTGTGAAGGGGACATCCATCGGATAGCCAGACAATGGACTGGCATGACCCGGGCGGCGAGATTGGGGCTGGCTCTTGGTCCGGAGCGATACCTTGAGGTCAGTTATGAGGATCTGGTGACCGAACCGGAAAGAAATCTCCGTTTGATCTGCGATTTCTTGGAGGAACCTTATGAACCGGAGATGCTGAACTTCTATCGCACAGCGGCCAAAGAGACAGCACCATGGGAGAACAGCATCCACGTGAAGACTCGCAATCCGGTGGGAGTAGCCAATATCGGTGGATGGCGGAAGGAGTTGTCTCCATGGGAACTCTGGGTCGTCGAGTCTTTTGCCGGCTCCACCATGCAACAATTGGGGCAACCAAGAGCGCTTCACCCGGTAACGACACCCCTGCGATGGGGCTTGCGGTTCCTACTGGACGCAAAGCTGCGGGTGATGCTTTTCTGGCAAAAAGTGAAACGCCGGATTGCTGTCTTCACAGACCGAGACAAGAAAGCGAATTAGGCCGAGTCAGTCGGTACCCCGGCATGCGTCGCCGGGCGAACTGCAAGAAAGCTTGGGTTTCGTCGCCTCCTCGCGATAATCTTCCCCCGTGCCTGTTCAACTTTCCAAAGAGGCCGAAAAGGAGATGACAAGTTCCCTTCAGGAGTTTTTATCGACCGAGCTGGAGCTTGAGGTCGGCAATCTCCAAACGGGATTGTTGCTGAGGTTCTTCCTCAGTGAAATCGCACCCACCGTCTATAATCAGGCGATATCCGATGCGGGGCGCTATCTGCTGGGTGCGATGACAGAACTACCTGCAGTTTGTTTTGAACCAGAGTACCAATATTCGGAGCGCAAAAAAGAAAGGCGAGGGAAGCGGGGGTAGGATTGGACAGACGATGGCCACGGCAGGGCTGCTGATTTGTCGGCAATGGATGAAACCGCTTGGCGGCTACACAGCTTTCGCCGAAATTGGCAGCAATTTTCCATGTTGAAGATACATCTGAAGGCACTCCGCGAGCTTTCGCTGTGAAGTAGGTAAGGGGAGCCATCGGTGAGATTATTTCGGCGCTGCATCGTCAGAGAGACCCTTCCGATTGTTCTCCGTTGGCTCCGCGGTTCATGAATCCTGCCTTCGAAGCTCACAGCGATCCAATGCTCTAACGTTAGAGCCGGAAAATTCCTGCGCGAGGGAATTGATGAGGAAATAGTGCTGGCGATTTTTCTTCATGATTACAGACACTTTCCTTCGGCCCCGCGAAGCCTTCGAGGCCAGTCCCTTTCCCGACAACTTTGCCTGGGGCGCCGCGACGGCATCCTATCAAGTCGAGGGAGCCGTCGAGGAGGGAGGGCGCGGATCCTCGATCTGGGACGATTTTTGCCGCACCCCCGGCCGGGTGTGGGAGGGAAACTCCGGGACTATTGCCTGCGATCATTATCATCGTTGGAAGGAGGACGTGGCGTTGATGCGTGAGCTGGGCTTGAAGGCGTATCGGTTCTCGCTTGCCTGGCCTCGGATCATTCCGCAGGGCGAGGGGATGGTCAACGAGGCTGGTCTCGATTTCTATGACTCGCTCGTGGATGAACTGCTGGCTGCAGGGATCGAACCCTGGGTGACGCTTTATCACTGGGACCTCCCCAGCGCGCTCTACCATCGTGGGGGATGGATGAACTCCGCCATGCCGGGCCTTTTCGCCGATTATGCCCAGGTCGTGGTAGCCCGGCTTTCCGACCGGGTCAGGCACTGGATAACGCTCAACGAACCTCAATGCTTCATCGGGCTGGGGCTGGACAGCGGCATTCATGCTCCCGGTATCCGGCTCTCCCGCGCTCAGATCCTCCGAGCGTCACATCACGCGCTGCTGGCCCATGGCCGCGCGGTGGAGGTAATACGCGAACATGCGAAAAGCAGTCCGCTTATCGGCTGCGCTCCCGTCGGGGTGGTTGCATTGCCAGCATCCGAGACCGAATCGGATATCGATGCGGCCAGGCGCGCGATGTTTGCTAGAGACAGCCGGCGAATGATCGTCAATCCCTGGGACGATACTTGCGTCTGGAGCAATACGTGGTGGGGCGATCCGGTCATTTTCGGGCACTACCCGGAGGATGAGTTGAGCGCATTCGGAGCGGATGCTCCGGCTTTCACGTCGGAGGAGATGCGGACCATATCCGCTCCGATCGATTTCTTTGGAGTCAACATCTACCATGCTCTCACGGTGCGCGCCACGGAAGATGGGTTCGCCCAAAGGGTCGAGCCCATGCCGGGGACGCCGCGCTCATCCTTCCAATGGGCGATCACGCCTGAAGCCTTGTATTGGGGGCCGCGCTTCCTGCACGAGCGATACAAGCTGCCCGTGGTGATCACCGAGAATGGTATCGCCAATCCCGACTGGGTGAATCTCGACGGCGCCGTGGAGGACCCCCAACGCATCGACTTTACCCGGCGCTATCTCCGCGCCCTGGGTGCGGCAATCGCCGACGGCGTCGACGTTCGCGGCTATTTTCATTGGTCGTTGATGGACAACTTCGAATGGGCCGAGGGCTATAAACAGCGCTTTGGCCTGATTCATGTGGATTTTGAATCACTGAAGCGGACTCCCAAGGCCTCATATCACTGGTATCAGCAGGTGATTGCGTCCAACGGTGCATCCTTGTAGCCAGGCCTCATCCCGGCAGCATCTTCGCTAGAGATGGCACCTTTGCAGGAGACTGCACCGGGCCATCGCATTTATGAATTCGATTCCTTGGAAAATTTCATCCATCGGCATGGAAGCGACGGTTCTCATTCCCTTATCAGATATCGGCCCGCTTATTCTCTTGTTGAGGCCCATCGGTTATGATCCGTAAGCAGTGAGGGCTTCACCGAGGAAAGGATGAAAAGGAATTCTCCGACCGGGAATCTCGCATCGCTCATGTCGTTCTGAGCGAGGTGCCTTGGCTGCACGAAATGGGATGGCCAGAGAATCGATGGGCGACTGTGCCCGAGTTGTTGCGAAGTCCGGACTGGTCCTCAAACTGCTTCTCGACGGACCTGGGAAAAATCAGATCGTGGCTTACCAGACCATCAGCGAAAACACCGTTTCGGGATGCCTGAAGGCGATTTATCGGTATTTCGGAGTTCCTTCCCATGCAGAGTTGCTGAGCAGATTCCGGTCGCATTGCGAGGAGGACTTGTGACCGTCAAACCTCGCGCCGGTGCTCGTTAAGGGCGCTGAGGGCCGCCGTTCGCGTTTCGCATCCGAGCTTCGCCAGGATGTGTTCGACATGCTTGCTTACGGTGCGTCTCGCTATGCCCAGGATGAGCGCGATTTCCGCATCCCTTTTCCCCTGGCCGATCCAGTGCAAAACCTCCCTCTCCCGGGGAGTGACCGTGCGCTCATCAGGAAATCCCCGGCATGCCTCCATCTCGCTTCGCGAGTGCAGATGAGCCAGCGCCAGATGAGGGCCAAGCAAGCGAGCCAGGCACATTTCCTCCTCCGTGAACGGGGTGTCGCGGTTGATCGTGAAGCCGGCTACGAAGCCCGGCGCGACCAGCGGCAGAACGATTTGGTGTCCTCCGTTCAAAGGACGAAAGACATCGTGGTAGAGGGCAAGACGGCGCAGTCTCCTCTGGCTGATCAGGTCGTCCAGACGTAACGGCTCACGCAGTCCGTCGCGGATGGCGAAATACGCAGGATGCTCTTTTTCCACGAGTTCCGAAAGCCTTTCCGCCCAACCGCGGGGGCCTTGGCGCGAGGATGCGTGTCTCGAAATGCCTGACGCCAGGTGGTACGCGTCGGAAGTAATGAAACTTGCCGGAATCAACTCTGCCAGAGCCGAAAAGACCGACTGGGAAAAATCCTTTGTATCCGAGGCAGCGTGAATTCTTTCCACGGCCTCGGAGTAAGCTTTCAGTTCGCGGCTCCTTAGAATTGCGAGATTCATTTCCCTACTTTGCGCGATCTCCATGCGCCGAGCATGATCCTTACAGCCAGGACGACATCTGGCCATACGCATTTCTCCGTATTTACCGGCCCGGTGGAAAGGATGCAAAGTCCGCGCCCATGAAAGCTGCGGGAAAGTGTCTTCAGGCCTCGTTCCTGATAACGCCTCTATTTCTTCCCCCCAATCGTGGGGGTAGGCAGAGCTCCGGTTTTCCCATAAACAAACCGCCGATAGATCAGGCGGATGGATCAGTCGAAACTCCCGACGAATCCTCTCATTGCAAGATTCAGGCCCAAACCCAACTCCATTCATGAAAAACGGATCTTTCAGCACGGCAGGGTATTGGTCATTGGGACAGGCTCCCAGCGGAGACCCCGAGCCCCCCGGCCCCGCTGCCACCATTACACTCAGCTAGACCGAATATGTCCGAGAAAATATCCGCCGTCTTCGCAACCCTCTCGCAGGGCATTGCCGCACATCTTTTGGCGGCGGTCTTTATCCTCTCTGCCACGGGAGCGGTCGAGGCTGCAGTACTCACGGGCCCGGTGGTAAATCCGGCGAACGGACACACCTATTACTTGCTGAATTCGAATATTTGGACAGCCTCGGAAAACGAAGCCATCGATCTTGGCGGTCATTTGACGACGATCAATGACGCGGACGAAAACGCCTGGGTGTTATCCACTTTCTCGTTTTATGGCGGCACCTACAAAGATTTGTGGATTGGGCTTTCAGATTTTGCATCCGAGGGGAATTGGGTGTGGGCAAACGGAGAAACGTCTTCTTTCAGGAATTGGAGTGTTGGCGAACCGAATAACGCCGGCGATCAGGATTACGGCTTCATTCTCGGATTAGGACGCGGGACGGCAGGATATTGGGACGATTACTTCAATGCGAACACAGCCCCACCGTTCCCGCTGCACGGTGTTGTCGAAATCGTCCCCGAACCCTCTACCTGGGCGCTCCTCGCGCTCAGCGGAGCAACTCTCTTCCTCCTAAAACGTCGAAAACAATCCGCACGAATCACAAACGGCTTCCGCTCCTGCCCTGCTAAGGAGTTCTCTCGCCGAGAGCACCTTCCATTTCCAATTCCACAATGATGAAACCCAACTATTGCCTGCTCCTTCTCGCTGCGGCCCTTGCCTTCCAGGCCGCACCCCTTCACGCCCAATCCTACACCGCCATCGACCTCGGCACCCTCGGCGGGGCGAGTAGCCGCGCCAACGGCATCAATGCCTCGGGCCAGATTGTGGGATCTGCCTATACATCTGGCAACAGTGCCGAGCACGCGACGCTCTTCAGCGGCACCGGAAGTGGCAATACCGACCTCGGCACCCTTGGCGGGACGTATAGCGCCGCCCACGGCATCAACGCCTCGGGCCAGATCATGGGATATGCCGTCACGTCCGACGACGTCTCCCACGCGACGCTCTTCAGTGGCACAGGCAGCGGGAATATCGACCTCGGCACCCTCGGGGGGACATATAACGACGCGTACGGCATCAACGCCTCGGGCCAGATCGTGGGCAGGTCCACCACATCTGGCGACAGTGCCTATCATGCGACGCTCTTCAGTGGCACAGGCAGCGGCAATACCGACCTCGGCACCCTCGGCGGGACGAATAGCCATGCCTACGGCATCAACGCCTCGGGCCAGATCGTGGGCTTGGCCTACACATCTGGCAACACTGCATACCACGCGACACTCTTCAGCGGCACAGGCAGCGGCAATACTGACCTCGGCACCCTCGGCGGGACGAATAGCCGCGCCTACGGCATCAATGCCTCGGGCCAGATTGTGGGCTTGGCTTACACATCCGGCAACACTGCATACCACGCGACACTCTTCAGCGGCACAGGCAGCGGCAATACCGACCTCGGCACCCTCGGCGGGACGAATAGCCGCGCCTACGGCATCAATGCCTCGGGCCAGATCGTGGGATCTGCCAACACATCCGGAAACAGTGCCGAGAATGGCTTCCTCTATGTCAACAAAACCATGCTGGATCTCAATGCCATCACCACCGGGGCCACCAATATTACTATCGGGAGCGTCAGCTCTCCCATCAACGACTGGGGCCAGATCGCAGCCTATGGGACGGTGGGCGGCCAGACACGTGCCCTGCTGCTCAACCCCGCCGATCCCAACACCAGCACCGCCGCCGGAGTCACGAACACGAAGTTCGTCGCCGGGATGAACTACGACAAATTTACCGCCCTTACCCGCTCAAGCGGACTCGGCACCACCGTCGATCTGCTCGACGGCACGGCTGGAAGCGGCGGGAACGGATACTACGGCCAGAACCGCGATGTGGATGTTTTCTTCACCGACTTGGAAATCGGGCTCGCCAGCGACATCGTGAGCCTCAGCGGCACTTCCGGAATAGGCTTCTCCGACATCCTCGTCCTCCAGCTCACCTACGACGAAGCCACCGCCACCGCCCTCTTCGGCAACGAAGCCGCCACCCGCCTCGGGTGGTTCGACCCCGGCACCGGAAGCTGGACCCTCGCTGTGGACGGCAATACCGGCGGCACCGCCTTCTTCGCCGGAGACCGCGCCTACAACGCCGCCACCGACTTCCACCTCGGTACTTACGGCTTGGACACCGCTAACAACACCGTCTGGGCCGTCACCAACCACAATAGCGAGTTCGCCGCCATTCCCGAGCCCTCGACCTACGCGCTCCTCGCCCTCGCAGGCGCAGCGGCCCTCCTCATCAAAGGCCGAAAAACAACCCGTACGAATCACAAACGGCTTTCGTCCCTTTCCCGATAGAGCGCTTACGCCAAAAGCACGTTCCATAAATCCGACAAACACGTCTCCAACTAAGCTCTTCTCATCGATTACCGGCCCGGTGGAAAGGGTGTGAAGTCCGCGTCCGTGAAAGCTGATGGCAAGCTTCTTTAGCCCTCGTTTCTGATACAGCCGCCGGTTTTTCTCGCCCCATTCGTGGGGTGCGGCTTCCCAATTTTTCCATACACAGACGACCGGCTGGCAACCTAGATGGAGCAGTCGAATCTCCCGGCGACCTACGCGATGCTTATGGTCTCTGGTGTGGCGTTGGGTCTCGGCCTATTGCGACGGCGAACGGTGAGCTGACCTATTCAGCGCAGTAATCATCAACCGAAGCCGAAAGTCCGAAAATTTTCGCTTTCTGAAAAAGTCATCCCCGGAGCGGGAGCATGTCCTAGTCATCATGCACTCTGGCAAGCATCATCACGGCGGGAGCGTTCGGCGATGCACTGCTACAGTTGGCGGGCGCGCCGGATCCGACTTTCTACACTAGCTTTTACACAGCTAGCCCGGATATTTTGTCCCTGGAACAAGAAAGTTGCGAGGTCGCCGGGGTTGGCTGTTAAGGTTGACGTTATTCAAGACGCTTAACCGAGGGGGGTTAATTAATGAAATATAGTGCCGGAGATGGGTGGAAGTTGCTAAGATTGGATCGCCGGCGATTCGAGGGGGAGTTCACGGGAGGGAGGTGTTGAGCAATGGCGGGGTTATACTGGTGAGGCAGCTTCCTGTTCTCGCGCTCACCGGGGAAAGTGGCGGCGGGCTAAAGGATCTGGCCGATGTTTGCATCTGTGTCCCTGCGACGAGCACGACGCTCGTCCGAGAATTTCATCTCCCGATCTATCATTGTCTCTGCCTGATGCTGGAGGATAGATTTGCCTCCATCCATCAATGAAGTACCCCTTTCCCGAGCGCCGAAAGATAGCCTCCCAGCCGTCCTGGGTCATCAGTAACGATTGTGTGAGTCTTGCCGTGACGGAACTCGGCGGCCACATGGCACCCGTCACCTTTTGCCGGGACGGCAAGCATCCCGTCCAGCCCTACTATATCAGCCCGTGGCAGGATGAGCGCCCGGTTCCCATGCCAGCAACGATGGTCCCGCTGCGAGGTGATTTCTTCTGCCTGCCTTTTGGTGCGAATCAGGAAGCCTGGCGCGGCGAAAGACATCCCCCGCACGGCGATACTGCGGGGGACCGCTGGAGGCTGGAGGAGGCGGTTCGGACCGAGGGTGCGACCAGCCTTCGCATCTGCCTCGAGACCCAGGTGCGTCCGGGCGTGGTTCATCGCGAGTTCACGCTCCGCGATGGTCACAATGCCGTCTATTGCCGCACGGTGATCGAGGGATTTCGCGGGCATACTCCCTTTGCACACCATGCCGTGCTTGCGACTCCTCAGCAGGAGCGTGCGCTGCGCATCTTCACCAGCCCTTTCACCTTTGGGCGGACCTACCCTGTGGCCTTGGCTGATCCCGCGCAGGGAGAGTATCAGTTTCTGGCTCGTGACGCCGTTTTCCGTTCGCTGGCAAAGGTGCATTCGATATTCAAGGGCGAGCCCCCGGCGGATTATTCCGCGTTTCCGACGCGTCCCGGCTTTTGCGATCTCCTCCAGCAATTTGAGCGGCCTGCCAAAGCTGCCCTCTCCTGGGTGGTTGCGATCAACATCGAGGAAAACTGGATGTGGTTTGCCTTGAAGAACCCCGCCGTCATGCCTGGACGATTGTTTTGGGTGGAAAACAAAGGCCGCCACCAGCCTCCTTGGAGCGGGCGAAACAGCTGCCTCGGCATCGAGGATGGCTGCATGTACTTCGATCGCGGCGTCGCCGAATCCAGTCGTCCTAATCCGATAAGCTGTCGCGGCATTCCGACCAGCGTAAACCTGACCGGCAGGTCTCCCTTTGAGGTGCGCTACATCCAAGGAGCGGTCAACGTGCCAAAGGGCTTTACTGACGTCGGGAAGGCTGAATTTCTCCCCGGCGAGATGGTATTTGCCTCGTCTTCTGGAGCCACTGTTTGCGTGCCCGTGGATTCCGGCTTTCTGATCCCCCCTGAGAAAAGCCTGTCCTGAGCGGACTCGCCGATGGGCTCCAGGTAGAGAGCAAGCGGCATGTGCAGAAGCTGCGCCGAGCGCAGGGACCGCGAGTACCGCCCAGCACTGGCAAGACCGTGCCGCTAGGCGATTCGCCGGGATTGCCGACAAAGGCGAAACATCGAGACTTCCCGCGCAACGGCAACAATCGCGACCGCACAGCTAGCGTGGCTATCAGAGCCTATCCCTTAATAGCCAATCCGCCCGATCAATCTTCGGCTCCTTGCGCCGAGGATGGACGAACCAAAACAACTAGCCTAGACATCAATACCGAGTCCTCAGATTAACTCTCCAGCTGAAGCAATCGACGAGTCCGCGCAAATTTTTAAATATGGCTGACCTTACCTAACGCTTGGGTCCCACATTTAGGTTCGGATGACGTGAGAGGGTTTTCGGATTGTTGATGTTCTGTGATGCATCGATGCGGTGGCATTCCCGGGTGTATTCTTCGATCAGGGGTAAAGACACGCAGCTTGTCGCCTCGCTGCGCATAGTCGCTCATGAAGTCCCAGCACCACACATGACCAAGGCCCGCGCCTTGAGCCTCTGGTCGCATCTCGGCGAGAAGTGCGTCTATGCGGTCTTCGACCTCATGTGACGAAAGACCCGATCTTGGTGCGAGACATGTTTGAAGAATTGCTGATAGGAGAAGGGGCCGCCCGAGGCGGCATTTCAGCCTTGGCAGGTCCTGAATGAACCCGACTCAGGGAACGAAGCCTGTTTGCTCGACCACACGCCAGCGATAGTAGCTCTCCAGAGAAGGATCAGACGCATCGGTCGCGGCATCCGGCAGATTGGTATCCGCCGGGTTGAGGTAGCGCTCGATGGTGGTCGATCCGCGATATTCCCCGGTGATCACGCCGAGGGATTCGTTCCAGACCGCGGGATCGGGTGAGCGATTGTTCAGCGACTGGGTGGTGTAGTAAACCCGGAAGGTGTTCGACTTTGTCGTGATGCGGGGATAAATCGTCGCATACGGCCGCTCGCGGAGGTTGTCTCCCACCAGGGCATACTTGTCACCATACCACTCCGTTCGTGCAGCGGAGTCCGAGGTCCACGAGGCACCGGACGGGACCAGGAAAATGTCGCAGATCTCCGTGGCCGAGCGAAAGATGTCGCCCTGGGAGAAGCGGTCTTTGAATTGGCGCAGGGTTCCATTGGTATCGCTGAGGTTCAGGGACGAACGCGCCGGACTGGATATTGTCCGCTGGTAGACGCCGGCGAACTTGGGAATCTGAGCGACCTTCTCCGGCGCCAGCACTGCGCGAAGGGCTGTATTCCGCGTGATATAGGTAAACGGCAGGATCTGGTAATTCATATTGACTTTCCCTGCGGTCGAGAATGGTTCGCTGATGGCATAGGGCTCGGCGATCGGCATCCAGAAAAGATCGAGCAGGTAGTGATCCCGGGGATCATTCGAGCCGGGGTGTCCGGTCGGACCCGGCCGGAACAGCAGCGTCTGCCAGGGGCTCTGCGCGATGACTCCCGTGGGCAGAGACCCGAACATCACGGGTGATGGCACCTGGCGATTGGCGGAGAAGAACGACGCGCCGATGGCTTGTTCTCCGTAGTCCGTGTCGAAGTACGGGACCTGCGTCGCAGCCTTATAGATGGTTCCTTCGTCTGGTTTGTTAATAAAGGGACCATCCAGCAGGCTCCCAAACCCATTGTCCCAATCCCCCGGAGTGTTCGAGGTTGCTCCCACAAACGCACCCTGGACGGTGGCGGGAACGAACGGCTTGCGCTTTAGTTGCTGGGCGGGATCATAGAGGGTGCCGCGCACGTATCCATTGAAGTCCTTTACCGGAGTGTCGAGCCCGAACCCTTGAGGGCTTCCGGAGGACGGGTGGGGCACGAATACGGAATCCGGCACATCGGTTCTCGCCAGCAGGCGATAGTCCCCGAATGCTTGGGAGGGGACGACGCTCACGACGACGTCCTTGGGATCGATCGCGGCAGAGGCGTACAGGTCCGCTTGAGCTATCCGCTTTTCGAATCGATCCTCAATGGGATCTGTCGAAGCTTCCCTGTTTAAATTGACTACTCCAAACTTGCGATACACCGGCAGGCCGGGTACGGGCAGCGCGGTGGAGCCGGGAAAGTTGATTTTGTAGGTCGAGACGAGATTGGACACGCCATCGTACAGCTGGAGGGTGAGCGCTCCGCCGGAGAAGTTCATTGACCCAGACGCGACGGGGATTTCCAGGATGTTGCTGTAGAGCGGAAACTTCGAAGGATAGGCGGTGCCGAGATTGCGGATGAGGGCGCGCCAGTCGAGCGGACCGCCATAGGCGCGGGAATGTGTCGGAGGCGTGTTGAAAGCCAGCTGGACCGAGGCGCTCTTGGGCATCCCCATCGAGTTGCCGTTCAGGGTGAAGGAATCGAGGCCGGATACGGTGACTTTTGCGTCTGGATAATGAGCGCTCCAGCCGAGATTGGGATCGAAGAAGTTGATCACCAGAAAGGCCTGGACGGCGCGTGTACCCGATGGCGGTATGTAATTATTAGTAGGCCCCTTATAGCCGACTGAGGCCGCTTGGTCTTCGTAGACCGGGGTGGCGCCTGTCGAGCCATTGGCTCCCTCTCCCACAGCGACGAAGACCAGCGCCACCTCGGTGATACGATAAAAGCGGCCAAAGCCCTGCGTGTTCCAGGCAGTGGAAATACTGGGGGTCACCTCGCCAGTGCCAAAGTTCTGATTGGATGCGGCGTTGGGTGAACGGACTGCGTACTGGTAGTTACTACTCAGGGTGGAATCCCGGAGATTCATGCACCGGATGTAGTCAAAGATCTCGGTGAGGATCTGGCGGGTCTCGGTCTGACCATATTTGTCGACAAAGCTCTTTCCGACTCCCGGCACATTGCGCTGCGTGGAGCGGTCGAGGTAGTTCAGCAGTTGCTGATTGCGGTTGAGCGAAAGGTCAGCGCTCGGACTACGAGGGTTGAGCCGGGTGAAATAATACGGCTTGCCGTTGATGGTGGAGGCAAAGGCGATGAGCCGGTCGATGGGGGTGCGATAATTGTCGCTCCCATTCTCCGACACCGGCCAGGTGGCGATGCGGGGCTGGCCGAAGAGATTGAGCTCGGGAGAGCGGCTCGTGGCGGTGAGGAAGAATTTGCCGGTCTCGATCTGGGCCAGGGTCAGGTTTGAGCTGTTGCGAGTGGGGCTGAAGAGCATCTCTCCGACGCTGGAGTAGAGATGATCGGTTTTAGCCGTTTCCGGGGTGGAGGTGTCGGACGTCGTGGCGGTGCCTTGCTTCGAGCCGTAGTCATCATTGTAGCGCGGGAAGAGCTTGAAGAGTTTCGATGTGCTTCCCATCGCCGAGGGGTAGGGGGCCGGATCCACGCCCAGCGCGGTGAGGACGGCCTTGAGCGATGTGGTGGCAGGATGCCCCGGGTAGCGCTGGTATTCCCGAGCCATCGGCTGGCTTTTTGCCATCTGCCGTTCATCGCTGGCATTGACATGGGGCGTATCCCAGAAGGTTCCGTCGGCGGCGGTATTGATGTTGATCTTGCAGCTTTCGTCATCGGTCCAGAATGCGGTGCGTCCCACGATGGGGTTGTCCGCGCCGGGCTTTACGCTGGAGTTGGAAAAGGTGGCGATTTGTCCCGTGCCGCCATCGTCCGGGGAAATGATCTCGCCATTGCGGAGGACATAGAGCCAGCGCACGGGCATGGGGGCAGGCTGGTTGCTGGAGGCCCCGGGCGGGCTATCCAGGGCGAACCCATCGAGGGTGAGGAGGCCGGAGCTGGTGGGAGACCGGGTATCGAGGATCGGGTAGCTCAGCGACGATGTGCCTGCGCGGACCGCCGGGGCATTGAGATCGACCCAGATCGCGGGGTTGGAGCTCCAGTTGGTCGCGGGGACATCGCTCGCGAGAGCTGCGTAGCTGGCAGCCTTGAGCGAGGAGGAGGAGTAGAGCCGGTAAATCGTATCCAGCGTCCCGTCGGACCTGAAGGTGCGGATGGCGCCGGGCTGGGACGCCCACACGGAGCCGGAGGCCAGCTTGGTCGCCTGATTGATCTGGCCCTGGACGATGTTGACGGTGGTATCCGCGATCTGCCGGGTGGTCGCTGTGGCCCCATAGCTCGCGGCTGCGCTGCGGTTGGAGCCCGCGCGGTTGAGAAAGCCGATAGCTAGGGCGGCGATGAGCGCCACCATGGCTAGCACGATGATCAGGGCCATGCCGCGGTGCCGGGATCTTGCTAATGCCGGGTGCGTCATCATGGCCGGTAGGTGCTGGGAGTTCCTGTCATGGGGTTGATCTGGATGGTGGCGTAGTTGCGCGGCAGAGACGTGTCCTTGCCATTTCGCGTCGGCAGCACCGTCACGTAGGCCTTAGCCATCTCCACGTAGGGCGAGAGCAGGCCGGAGGGAAAGACCTGAAAGGCGGCGTAGGAATTCCCGGACAGGGGAGTGCCCGTCGGCATGGCATTGGTCAGCCCACACGTGGCGAAAAGGCGAGACGCCGTCGCGGTGTCTTCGGAAATACAGAGTGCCGTGGGGAGCATTTCCGCGCGGGTCAGCGGGCGCGCCTGCGCGGCGCCGGCTCCACCGGGAGGGTCCATCTGCCAGAGCTGAATCGCGCTGATCCCGTTGGCGGATTGGGCGGGAACCTTGATGAACCGCACCTCGACCGGGCGATTCTTTGACGATGCCAGCTGCCGGGCGAGCTGGAGCTGACTCTCTACGAGCTGGGCGGCGCGGGTGACATTCGTATTCTCTATCAGCGAGGAAACGGCTGGCACGGTCAGCGCCATGAGGATGCCCATGATGGCTATCACGACCAGCAGTTCGATGAGGGAAAAGCCGCGGCGATGATGGATCATGGGCTCCATTTCGACTCCTTCATGACGACGGAGAGGTTAAAGATCTGAAAGGAGATGTTTTGGGCGGCCAGCTTTTGCGCGACGTCGTCGAGATCGTGCTGATATTGCGAGACCTGGGTGAACTTCCCCGCCAGAGCGCTCTGGATCTCCGCAGGCGCAGAGGATGATCGTGTGTCCAGCCGCGCAGCCGATGCTTCGCTGATGGCGATGAGGGTGATCTGTACGGTGGGCGGGAGTTGGTTGGCGGTGGAAGGCTGCGGCTTGTCCGTGGCGTTATCGCGGGAGTTGTACTGATAGTTCGATGTCAGGCTCGCTCCATTGGGATCATCCCCGGCGGCGAGGCGGGGCCAGACGATCATGGCGACGATGTTCTCGGCCACGGGGAGCTCTGTTTTCACGGCCGACTGGATCCATTGCGGGTTGGAGACGTCCTTGTTGTCAAAGACCTGGAGACTCTCGGCGGGTTGCAGGCTTTGCATCAGCCGGTAGCGCCATCTCGGCGCGGAAGCCGCCCCTGCGCGAAAGCCATCGTCACTCCCGTAGACCACCCGGTAGCCGCAGGCATTCAGGAGCCCGGCGGCGGATTGATAGGAGGGAGATAGGGAAAAGCCATCCGGAGCTTGAAAGAAGACCTCCTGGCCAGAGCTTGTGCCCTGCGTGTTCTGGCGCACGACAAAGTGCAGGTCGGATTGCCGCAGGTATCGCGTCGGCGATGTCGGGCTGTCATAGTCCCAGTAGGGATTGAGGATGGCCTGAGACAGATGCCGGATGACGAGGTCAAAGGCGGAACGTGCCGCCGTGAAGGTATCGGCCTGGGCTGTCGACTGGCGGATCGTCGATGTCGTTTGATTCAGGACGCTCATGATGAGCGTAAGCAACAGCACGAGCACCGTCGTCGCCACCAGCATCTCCAGGATGGTGAAGCCCTTCCCGGGGCGGATGCGAGGTGACAGCCCTAGCGATGCTCTGACCATACGGCGGGGAGTGACTTATTGGTTCGATTGCCGGGCGGCAAACAGCGAGAAGATGAAGGTCTTCCGCGCGGCGACCGCCGCAGTCGCCGGATAAGAAAGCGTCACCTTGATATTCTGTGCGGAGGTGGAGTCGAAGGTATTGCCTCCGACGGAGCCGTTGTTCAGGTCAAATTTCGCCAGATAGTATCCGCTGTTAGCATCCGTCTTTACGCCGTCTCTGGTAAAATAATACGTGACCGAGTTGAGGTTCTGAATGTTAAAGGCGGTGGAGGGATTAAAGGAAATCTGCTGGAGCTCACCGCGGACATATTGGGAGATGTTTGCCACGGCGGTTTGCGTGCTGGATTCGCGGAGGGTATTGAGCCCGACGGGCAGGAGGCCCAGCGTGGCGATGAGAGCAAACGAGGTGATGCCTATGGCCAGCACGATTTCCACCAGGCTAAAGCCGCCATTCGATGGCCGAAGATCAACTGGGGAGGGAGATTTCATGGGCAGGACGTTAGGAGATTAGGCCACGATCCCACGGGAGACAAATTGAAAGCGGTGCACCTCGTTGCGCGAGCTTGTCAAACCGCTCATTTTGACCTTCCATCGGGATTGCAGCGTATGAAACCCCCAGCTAGCAGGCAGTTGCCGTCTCCCACCCAGAATGCCGTGGCGGCCAAGGCCGGTGTCGCCCGATCGACGGTGAGCCGCGCCTTGAAGAATCACCCCTCCATTCCCGAGGCCACGCGCCTCCACATCCTCCGGGTCGCGGAGGAAATGGGTTACCGCGAGAATCCCTACGTCACCGCCAATATGCAACGAGTGCGCGGTGCGCACGGCACGCGCTCCCAGGCGATCATCGCCTTTCTCACGCCTTACTCGCTGGAGCATTGGTATCAAAAGGTGCTTTCCTATCGGAAGATCTATGAGTCGGCCAGGGAGCGAGCCTTTCATCTCGGTTTTGAGCTGGATCCGATTTCCCTGATCGATCAGTCCCTGGACAGCCGGAGGTGCAATGACATCCTCGTGGCACGAGGCGTGGATGGGGTGCTGGTCGCGCCTTTTGAGAATCCCTTTATCCGCCTGCGCCTGGACTGGACGCGGTTTTCCATCGCCACCCTCGGGTTTGTGCATGTGCGCCCGAGGTTCTCGTACGCAGCGGCGAATCACTATTACAACGTCAGTCTCGTCCTGAGGAAATTGCATCGTCTGGGGTACCGGCGCATCGGGCTCGCGCTGCCGGAGCGGGCAAACCGTTACGCGCAGGGGACCTTCGAGGCCGCCTACCGGCTCTATTCCGGAGCCCAGCCTGCGTGCGACCGGCTCCCTCATTTTGCCCCGGAGGATCTTACCGACTGGAATTCGGTCAAGTTCATGAAGTGGTTTCACAAAAACAAGCCGGAGGTGGTGGTGTGCCTCACCAAGGATGTCCGCGGCTGGCTGGTCGACGCGGGCCTCGACATCCCCGGGGATGTCGGACTCGCCACCCTGAGCAGGCACGGAGCCGAGAGTGACTGGTCAGGCGTTGACCAGCATAGCGAGCTGGTCGGTGCGGCGGGGGTGCAGATCATCGCCGAGCAGCTCACCCTGAACCAGCGCGGGGTGCCGCCCTATCCCCGGGCGACGTTTGTCGAGGGCGAGTGGGCCGCAGGCTGGACCACCCGCCGGTTATCGAGATAGGCGTGCGGTTACTTTTTCACGCCTCCCCCGGCCACGCGGAACATGCTGACCCGGAAGGCCGTCGATCCAAAGGGAATAAGCTCGATGTCCTGAATCTTGCTCTCTCCGATCGCCACGGGCTGCGCAGGCAGGGAGAAGTCCTTTCCAAACGGCGCGGGTATTGCCTTTACCCGCAGGCTCAGGGGCGGCGTGGCCCAGGTCCACGGGCTGGGCATGGGCCGGTGCGTTACCTCCGGCACGGCGCCGGGGATGAGGGCATACTGAAAGTCGAAGCCCGGCGCGGGCTGGTTCAGATCGCCGTCCCTGGTGGGAATATTCAGGGCGAAAAGCAGCGGCCCGTAGGTGGCGAAGGAGAACGGGGCCCCGTTCGCGCATTGGCCGACGTGAACCTTGGGCTGTGAGGGGAGCTGCAGGTTGACCACATCTCCTGCCGCCCAGTGACGGCTGACCTTGAGGAATCCCTTGTCGACAGTCACCGCGACGGTCTTGCCGTTGATCTCGAGCCTGGGATTTTCGCACCACGCTGGCACGCGCAGGTAGAGGGGGAACTCCACGGGGCTCCTCGGCGTGATCTCGAGCGAGATTTTATCGGAGAACGGGTAGTCTGTACGCGACGTGATGGAAACCTCGGCGCCGCGCACGATGGTGGTGACGGTGTTCGGACCGTAAAGCACCGCCGCGAGCCCCTGGTCATCCGTGGTCATCCACTGGTGCATGATGTAATTGGGCAGCAGCCGGGCGATGTTGCCCGTACAGCAGAGCGGGAATTGCTTCGGCGCATAGTCGGGGCTGCCTCCCACGGACATCTTCTTCGGATGCTCGGCGTCGATTCTATTGGGGCTGAGGAAATACACGTGACGATGGAAGTCCGGGGCGATGCCGCCCGGTCCGGCATTGAAGAAATCGCGCTCGATCCGATCTCCGTAAGTCGGTTTGCCCGTGATGCGGAGCAGCCAGAGCGATGACCACATGTAGTCGATCGCGTTGCACATTTCCGTGGTGGAGAAGGGGCCGATGCCGCCGAGTTGCTCATGCGCGCTGGTCAGGCCGTAGGGGAGCATTTCGTTTTGCTCCATGTCGTCGTAGCTCGCCTCGGAGAACTTCAGCCACCGGTCATCGCCGGAGTACTGGTAGCCGATGGCCGGGATTTTGGTCGACTCGTTGAAGGTCACGGCGTGGCCGTATTTGACGCCATAGAAGCGGCGATCTGTCTTTCCCGTGGCCAGCCCCTCTTCATGCCAGGCGAGGCGTTCATCGATCTCGCTTTCCTGGGCCCGGATGATGGCGAGGGCGTCGTCCCTCAGCTCGCTCCGACCGCCGAGGCGATACGCCTCCAGCATGATCTCGGCGTTATTAGGCTGGCGACCGGGATGGGCGATGAGGGAAAAGGTTTTCCCTTTGTCATTCGTGGCCGCGTTGAAGCGCGCATAGTCGGCGTAGATTTTTTCGATCGCGTGCAGGTAGCGAGGGTCATCGGTGGCGGAATATTCCGCGAGGAGGGCCCGACCCACCACTGCCATCGGCCAGTGGGCCCATTTCTCACCCTCGTTCCACATCGCGGGGCTGCCATCCATGGGGACGCCGGTTGCTTCCACGCGTTTCAGGATGGCGTCATAACGCAGGCGGCATTTCGCCAGGAGCTCCTTGTCACCGAGCAGGTGGGCGAGGCGGGTGGCGCCATCGAGCCAGTACCCGGCTTGCTCCAGGGCGTAGCCATTTGGGCGGTCTCCCGGCTGCATCCCCTGGCTGTTTGCCTTGATCGAGGCATCCAGCCAGCCCTTTTCGAAAGCCGGGTCGAGCTGGTCGGCATGCCCCGGGATTCCATTGACCGCCTCCTGGCACCAGTCTTTCATCCACCCCGTCGGCTTGACCGCGCCGAGCGGGAGCGGGGTGAAGACCGGAGCTTTGACATACTCCGTGCGGTGTGGGTCGCAGAGGGCGGGAAGCACGAGGAAGACCGCTGCCGGCAGGGCCAGCCAGATCGCGGGATTTCTGAGTAAACCGGGGTTAGTTCTCGGAGGTATCATCTGGGCCTAGAGGGATTCCACGATGATGCGATGTTTCACGGGGACGGCGAGCTCGGAAGATTGTTTCCGCAGGGTTGCGGCAGCGCCGACGATTTTCTCCGGGAGCTTCTGGAAGGTCGGCTTCTCGTCGGGCAGGCTCTTCGACCACTGCGGGAGGGAGTGCAGCAACTCTTTGGAGAGAATGCCTTCGTCGACCTGCTTTTGCCGGATCCTGGCCTCGGCATCGGCGAATGGCTGGCTGAAGGGATTCTCCGGGAACTCGGCGGCGAGGTTGATGCCCTCGGCGGCCTGCTCGGCGGAAAAGGTCTTCGAGTTTTTGCCCCAGGTGATCTTCACGCTTTTCCCGGTCGGGTTCTTCACCACGAGTTTAAAGCGGTTCAGGTCATTGTTAAAGGGGATGAATTCCGTCATTCCCAGGTTGCTGTCCGGCTTGGAGGGGTCGCCGGAGAAGCAAAACGGATAGCGCGACGACTCGACCTCGACGAAATCCTTGCCGAAGGAGACGACCTTGTGGCCCTCCGTGGCCTCGGCCTTTCCAGCCTTCTGGTCGAACGTTATGGTGCCGATGTCGCCGTCGCAGCCCAGCGCCTTGAGAAAGGCATAAGCCATGATGAGATGGCCGTTGCGATTGGGGTGCACGCCGTCGCCGCCAGCCACGTTGTAATCCTTGCCATACTTCGCCTTCGCCCGGGCCATCGCGTCGATCATCAGCGAGTGGACGTCGGCGAAGCCCACGCCCTCCCTGGCGGCGACTTCCTTGCCGACATTGCCGAGTTCCTTCAGCGTATTGTTATAGACGGCGGGGTCGAGCTTCATGAAGGTGTCGGTATCGACTGCGCCCGGGGTGCCGATCACGATATCGCGCACGCCCGCTTTCTTCAGCCCGGTCACGATGTCGGTCATTGCGGCGCGGTAGGTGTCGTAGATACTGCCTTTGCCCGCGGTATAGCTGCCGTCGTTCATCCCGTAGCAGAGGGTCACGACATTGGGCCTGAAGACGAGGACATCATTCTCCATCCGGCCCAGGAACCCCGGGGCTCGTTCTCCACCCCAGCCAAACTGCTGCACCTGCAGCCCGGCGGCGGGGCGGCAGAGCACCAGGTAATCCTCGATATATTGGGAATAGAGACACTGCGCCGTGATGGAGTCGCCACAGACCGCGACGAAATCCCCGGCCTTCAGCATTTCCCCGCGAGCGGAGGCGGGCAGGGATGCCACGAGGCCGAGTGCCGTAAGAAGGAGGTGTGTTTTCGCGGATCGAAGGATGGGCAGGAGACGGGGTTTCATAGGAAAAGGCAAATGCTGGTTACCTGGCGGGTTGGGGCGCGGGGCTGGCCATGATGCGGGCTACGGGAGCCCAGAGGTCGCTGTATTGACAGGAATCATGGGAAGGCGGCGGGCCGAGGCCGGTTTTGTCAACCTGGTTGTAAGGGTTGCGGGGATTGTCGGTGAGCGTCTTGAGCGCCCACACCATCCACCCGACATCTTCCTTCGCAAAAAACGCCAGCATTCCGGCCTGGAATTTCCGGCAGACGGTTTCGCTCTTGTTCCACTGGGTCGCGCCGAATTCCGTGCAGAGGACCGGCACGCCATGTTTATTGCGGAAGGCGGTGACATCTTTTGCGACCTCCCAGGGGTTGTTGTCCTCCGGGTACTCGTGGAAGGTGAAGGCGACGTTGTGATACGGCGCGTCCACGGTTGACGCGACGTCGCCCCAGGTCTTTTCCATGGCCCGGGCGTGGCTCCAGTCGCAGTTGCTGAGGAAAACGATGTGCTTTTGATCGACCTCGCGGATGGCCTTGAGGCAGCGGGTGAGAATGCGCCGGGCATCGGCGGGATCGATGTCGTGAGGCTCGTTCATGATCTCGTAACCCAGCACGAAAGGCTCATCTTTGTAATGCGCCGCGACTTTTTTCCAGGCGTCGGTCCATTGCTGGATCTCGTCTTCGTTCCACAGGCGGGACTTTTGCTTCTGCCGTGCCGTGGCCTCGTCGATCGCCGCGCTGAGATATTCGTGGCCATCGAGGATCACATGGAGCCCCTCTTTTTTCGCGGCCTGCACGACCGGATCGATGAAGGTGCGGATATGCTCCTCAATGTCGATGGGGCGGTCGCCTTTGTTATTAAAGAAGCGGGTATAGAAGGCGAGCCGGACGGTATTCAGATCATGACTCCTGCAGAATTTCATGACCTCTTCGTCCTGCGCCTTGATGATCACATCCCGGCAGTAGCCAATACCCACCGGGATGAAGGGACGCTCTCCGCCCTCGCTGGAGGGCGAGGTGACGAACTGCGCTCCCCTGGCGCGAATCCATGCCCAGTCATCCTCTGCCCATGCGGTGGGCAGGAGTTCGGCAGACAGCGAGGCCGTCCAGATCGACGTAAGGAGAAGGGCGCGGGGGATATTCATCGGGCGGGAGAGGGGAGGTTGCTCAGCCAGGCGGCGCAGAGGTCGGGCCACGCCTTCACAGGGAGGGATTTCTGACGCAGCGCCCAGGCATGTCCTCCCTCGGAAAAGATATGAAGATCGGTCCGTACGCCAGCCTGATTCAGCGCCTCGAAAAACCTCAGGCAGCCGGGAGCGCAGAGTTTGTCATCCTGCGTGACAGCGATGAAGGTCGGAGGATAAGTCGAGAGATTGGAGAATTGCCCGGCGAGTGCGCCGGTCTTGTCCGTCAGATAGGCCGGGTAGATCAACGCGGCGAAATCCACCGCGGAGCTCTGTCGGTCGACCTCATCGATGGCCGCGTAGGTCTTTTCGGCTCCCTGGGCCGCGGTGGCGGCGGCGAGGTTTCCCCCGGCGGAGAATCCCATGATGCCGAGCCGCTCGGGGTCGATGTTCCATTCTGCGGCGTGCGAGCGGATGAGGGCCATGGCGCGCTGCGCATCCTGCAGGGCGCCGGCTTTGTTATTCGGGACGCGGTATTTGAGCACGACACCGGTCACGCCCAGCGAATGGAGCCAGGCCGCGATCTCCGTCCCCTCCTTGTTGATCGCGAGATAGCTGTATCCGCCACCCGGGCAGATGAGTACGGCGGGGCTCGGGCGAGTCGTCTTTGCCGCCGGATAAACCGTGATGGTCGGCGCGCTGACATTGGTCGTCCTCTGGACGTCGTCATTGCGCGCAGGCAGGTCGGCTTCGGGCTCTGCGGAGATTTCTCCCGGCGGTTTGCCCGGCCACACCGGCACGATCAAGGGCGCAGGTGTGGACTGTGCCAGGCCGACCGGTGCGATGGACATCAGGAGTGTGAGGAGGAGGAGGCGATACATCGTCGAGGCGCGCGGAATCAGGTCGTCACGGTTCCCTCTTGCGTGGTGTGACGCTGTTCCACATTCCCCACGTCCGCAATATAGGCGAAGAGGTTGGCCTCGAGGCGGGCGGCGATCGGGTCGTTGGCCACCGCGGCGGGATTCATCTCGCTCGCGACGATGAGCCCTGACCCGAGCTGGCATTCCCAGAGCGGAGTGCCGGTGTATTCCATGATGTCCTCGGGGTTGTTCAAATAGTTATGATAATCGCAGAACTGCGCGAGGATCGTTGTTCTCGGATGATCCCGATCCAGCCGGAAGACGCCTTCGCAGGCGAGCGCGGGCGTTGAGCCATCCGAGTAAAACCAGGCGAGGTCGCGGCTCTCGATGCCATCAAAGACCGGAGACTCCGGCAGGAAGGCATGGACGATCTCACCGCGCACCTTCCGGTAGGATTTCACGATGCCCGGCAGCATGATGGGAAGGAGCTTCCCGGCATTCAGGAAGAGCAGGCGACCGCCTCGCTCGACATAGGAGCGCAAGGCGGGGAGATGCTGCGCGACGCCCTCGTCATCTCCGCGAACGATCAGGTAGGGAGTGGCGCCCGGGGAAACCGTCGAGTCCCGATGAGGCGTCCATCCCATGTGGTCAGCCGGAGACTTTCGACCAGCCAGCGATAGCGCGGCCCACTGGCGGGTGGCCACCAGAATGCCGTAGCGATTTTCCGTCACCGTGCGGCCATCGATCACGAGACGCAGGCGCAGGTCGGCCTCGCAACGACCCTCGACACTGCGCGGCATGACGAAATCCACGGGGATGCGGGTGTTGGAGTAATAGTCCATTCGCGGGGTCGCCTGCGTTCCCGTCGAGAGTACGCGTCCGGATGGATCGACGATCTCCCAGATGAGGGTGCCAGCGGCGAGGTCGGAGGCGTCGGCGGCATCGTTGATCAGGACGACCGTGCGGCGAAGCGTGTCCCCGCAGAAGAAATGCAGCCCGGCAAGTTCCACGCTGACCAGCACAGGCTGAAGGGCGAGCTTCAGCGCGTGGTACGGCGCCCATGGTGCGGGCGAGGTGGTGTGAACGTCTTTGAACCAGGTGAGGTAGGAGAAGTTCAGCGCACCCGCCGCCAGGTCGCGATTCGTGCGGCGGATCGCCTCGATCGTCTCCTTGGTCGTAAAGGCCAGCCGGTTGAGGAAATGCGCGGGATCATTGTGCTCGTACGCCAGATCGCCGATGAGGGCGAGGGGCGTGCCGTGCTTGTAGAGATAGAAGCGCACGGGCAGACCGTCGTCATTGCGCGCGTAACCGGACGAGAGCTCCTGGCTGATGAAGGGGCGATCGGGTGAGGCAATTCCCTCGGCAAACTCCCCATGGCACGCCGTCGTGTAGGACGGGTGATACCAGCTGTAGTACTGGTGCACGTCATCGACATCGCCATCGTCAAAGCCGCCCGGCCTGACCACGGTGTCGTAGCCCTCCTGGTACTGGCGGCGGACATAGCCGGAGTCTGCCACGATGGGCCGCGAGGGATCGAGCTGCCGCACGGTCTGGATCATGCGGGTGACGATCTCCCATTTCCGCCGGAGCATTGCCTTGTCCGTCTTGTCGAAGAGATAAAACTTCATCTCGTTGTTGATCGTCCAGAGGATGAGGGACGGGTGGTTGCGATATTTGCGAACCAGCGAGGAAAAGTCATCGTACCAGGCATCGAGCAGCGCCGGGCTCGGCGGAGCGCCGTTGAGCATGAGCCACGGCCAGATGCCCTCGAATGAAACCAGCAGCCCCTGGCGGTCGGCCTCCTCGGCCCAGGCCTTGGTCAGCGGGGCGACGTGAAAGCGCGTGGTGCGGATGTTTCCCTCGCGGGCCAGCGCGATAAAGTTTCGGGCCACCTCGCGGTCGTTGGGACGCAGCCCGTGCGGGAAGTGATTCGCCCCGCGCAGCCAGTACGGTTGTCCGTTTAGGTAAAAGCGGTTGCCCCGTGTTTCAAAGGTGCGAAAGCCGAAGGTCGTCGTGTGATGATCGAGCATCTCCCCGTCTCGGTGCAGCTGGATTTCCACCTCGTAGAGATGCGGCGCATCCGGATGCCAGTGCAGCGGGGACACGGTCGGGAGATCGAATTCCAAAGTCGCCAGCTCGGCCGCACTGGCCTCGGCGACAGAGTCGTCCATGATCAGGATGTCTCCGGTCTCGAGATGGCGTACGGCGTAACTCACGCGCAGCAGGCCCGTCGCGATTTCCTCCGGGACATCCAGGGAGACCGCGATGCGAGCGGTGTCGAGGGCGGGCTGGACGAAGACCTCGCTGACCTTGATATCGCGCGTCACGATCAGCGTCACCGGCTGCCAGATGCCGGCGGGATCGTGACAGATGATGTCCTTGGGCAGCGAAGACGTCATGTCGACCGTCACCTCGACGGACTCTGCGATGCCCACGATGCGGTCGTCCTTGACGGAAAGATTCTCCGGGTTGCGCAGGACCTGCACCGCGATGACATTCTCGCCCGCGTGCAGGTGCGTGCTGGCGTCGATCCGGACCTCTCCAAACATGCCGACGTGGGAACCCGCGAAGCAGCCATTGATCCACACCGCGCAGCTCTTGGCCACCGCGCCGAATCGCAACTCAAAGCGCCGTCCGGCGATGTCTTCCGGCAGCACCAGGTGGTGACGATACCAGGCTTCCTGGGTTGTCTTCCAATCGAACCCGTAACCCTCCACGCGAGCCATCTCCTCCAGCCACACCTTGTCATTGATCCCTTTGCTGGACGACACGCCTTCGAGTTCGTGAAAGGTGGTTTCGCCGTGCAACCAGGAGAGAAAGGGCGTCCAGAGATTCGGGACATCGATGGTGTGCCAGTTCGTTTCATCACAGGAAACGGCGCGGGCTTCCTCCAGCGAACTGCCGGGCTTGACGGGGCGGAAGAGCCAATATCCATCCAGCGAGATTTCCTCGCGGACGGAATGGAGCGAGCTGACCGTGAGCGGGTGATAGTCCGCGTGGCGGAATCCCGGCGTCAGCCTGTTTGTCGCCTTGGGGGCAGCGGCCATCGCCCTGGCCTTGACTCCTGGCTTGATCGAGAAGTGTGTGATTTCCGTGGGGAGATATCCGCCGCCGAGTACGGCTGAGCCGCAGGTCCAGCCTTTGTCATCATCCACCACATCGAGGCGCGGGCTTTCCTCGCCATCGAGATAGACCTGGATGCGCAATCCGTCCAGCACCACGCGGAGCTCATACCACTTGCCGACGACCGGGGCGAAATCGAGCGGCGCGATTCCCAGAAATCTTGCTCCGCCATCGGGGGCGAGTCGGGCCAGATGGAGGTGGTTATTATTTCCACCCCGCAGAGCCACGGTATAGCGCGAGTGCCGGTCGCGGCAGCGAAAGCCCACCCACGCCTGCACCTCTGCCGCTCCCTCGGGGGCTCTTAGGATGAACCGCAACTCCCCATCGCCGTGTGTCTCCGTCTGGCGGAAAAACCCTCCGGCGATGATCACCGAGTCCTCAGTGCTTTCCACTCGGGCGCGATCACACAGAATCCACCGGCCCGGCAGGCTCCTGGGTAGATCGTGCTCGCGTTGAGTCTGGGAAGGGGAGGCGTCGGAGAGATTCATAAGTGCGGCTGCGGCTGGCAACCGTAAGTTTCGAAAGAGGACGTCTCTCCCACAATAAGGGCGTTACGCACCTCGTTGCTAAAGTGTGATTTGATCTGACTGCCACACTGCGACGCTGATTCGTTAAGGAGCACGAACGTCGATCAGAAGAATCGACGGGGCGGGCAATCACGTCTCGTGCCGTCAGTCGGAGACCGACGTTGCCTGTTGATGCATAAGGACACGAAGGGTGATGATCTCGAAAGCCCGATAGGGCAGCGCTATTAAGCAATTTTCTGAAGAAAGCGTGCCTATAGCCTCCTCCAGCATGTTGGTGCGCAGCACCTCGGCGGGTTGTCTTGAAAACCGGATGGCCGTTTGGCCGGAGGCTCGTTCGCACTCATAGAGACGCACGATAAAGCCATTTCCATCCTCGGCGGGCTTGACGGCTTCCACGATGATGTTGGAATCTTCGACCTCCAGAAGAGGCCCGGCGCTCACGTCCGCTGCGCCTCCGATCCGCAGCGGAACATTCAGCTCGTAGGCGGGACGAACGACGCTGTCCGCGCGGAAGCCCCCTGCATGCGGCACGAGTGCATAGGTGAACCGATGCAGGCCGTGGTCGGCCCTGGGGTCCGGCAGGCAGCCGCTTTTGAGTAGAGTGAGCCGTATCTCCGCGCCCTCGACCGAAACGCCGTACTTGCCATCATTCAGGAGCGCGACCCCATAGCGGCTCTCCGAGACATCGGACCACTTGTGATTGCAGACTTCGAACATCGCCTGCTCGTAGGAATTTCGCGGACGCGTGGTTCGCTCGATATGGCCAAACTGAATCTCGTGGCGGGCCGACGAGGCGACGATATTCACGGGAAACGCGACTTTCAAAAGCTGGTGGCGCTCCTGCCAGTCGACCTCGGTTTCAAACTCGATGCGGGTGGAATCCGCAAAGAAGATCACGTCCTGCCGGAGTGTTGACTGCTTCCCGATGCGATAGGTGCTCCGGAGGCGGAATTGCAGCATCCCGTCGGCCACGACCGCCCGCGAGATCAACTCCCGCTGGGGCGCCATCTTTCGGCGCTGGTCGGCATCGATGTTCCAGTTGTCCCACGATTCCGGGACGTCCTCGCCGCAGAGGAAGGTATTCAGCGCAAGACCGTGGGCGGAAATCTCGCGGTCTGCCTTCCGGTCGCGGAGCGATCGGAGGAATCCCGCCTCATCAAACTCGACCCGCAGCAGAGGAGTTTCCAGGATGGGGGATGTCCACCGGAAGGCGGAGCCTGAGGTGGAGACGCCAGGGGTGAGGGAAAGCGTCGAGCCGCTCAGTGCAGGCACGCTCCAGCCTTCGACCAGGAGGAGCGGGCGGTTTTGCAGATCCGTGACACGCTGGCAGCGCAGCGAGCCATCGGCAGGAATCAGGCCCTGGCCGGGATCGGGAAGAGTCAGGACCCCGGAGCGCTCCCAGCTCAGCGTATTCCATACCGTGACGGCATCCCCCTCGGGATGCCCGAGCAAGGTGGTGCAGACGCTCTCGGCTCCGGCGACGACCTCGGTCAGTTCGCGGATGGCCCGGGTATGGACCTCGGGAATCGAGGTGCCGGGCAGGATGTCGTGAAATTGATTGATGAGCAGTGTGTCGTAGAGCGCGGCGATCTCCTGCCGGGGCGAGGGGAGGGCGCGGAGTCCGGCCAATGTCGCGAGAAACTCCGCGTCGCGGAGGGCGAGCTCCGCCTTGCGGTTGCTCCGCTTGATCGCGGCCATCTGGGTGAGCGAGCCGCGATGTCCCTCGAAGTACAATTCACCGTGGTAGGCCGGCACGTTGCGGGATGTCGCCTCCAGCTCCGTCATGAATTGACTGACCGTGGTGTGCCCAGCTTTCGGACAACCCTCCAGGTCGACACAGCGCCGGGCCATCTCGATCATTTCGAACTGCGGCCCGCCGCCGCCATCGCCGAAGCCGTAGGAGATCAGGCGACGGTCGTTGACATCCTTGTGCAGGACGTAATTTTCCACCGAGCGGAAATCCTTTGGCCCGCCGCCCTCGATCTTGTTGATCAGCGTCGCCGGGTCGGGCCAGCAGTGAATGTCGTTGAAATGAGTCAATACGCGAGACCCGTCGAGGCCGTGCCACCAGAAGGTGTCGTAGGGGAAGGTATTGGACTCGTTCCAGGTGAGCTTGGTCGTCAGGAAATAGCGGATGCCGCAGCCGTGCAGGATTTGCGGGATGGCGGCGCTGTAGCCAAAGGTATCCGGCAGCCAGAAGGTGTCGGCGCGATAGTTGAAGTGCTGCCGGGTGAAGGCCTGCCCCTTGAGGAACTGGCGGATCATGGACTCGCCGCCCGTCAGGTTGCAGTCGCACTCGATCCACATGCCGCCATTTGGCTCCCAGCGCCCCTCGGCGACGCGTTGGACGATCTTTTCAAAGATCGCCGGGTAGTATTGCCGCATCCACTCCGCATGCAGCGGCGTGCTCTGGATGAAGCTGTACTCGGGGTACTGCTCCATGAGCGAAAGGGCATTGGAATACGTGCGGGCGCATTTGCGGATCGTTTCGTCGATGGGCCACAGCCACGCGGTATCCATGTGCGAATGGCCGATGAGCGCGGCGCTCGGAGCTGAGGAGCCATTGCGCGCCTCCAGCAGCGGGCGCATGGTTTCACGCGCCTGGCTTAATGCCGGCAGCCAGTCGCCGACAGCCTGTTCATCGGGGAACTGAGGCGCCAGGTCAAAGATCGCCGCCAATCCCCGCGCCACCGCGCCCCGGCGGAAACTTTCCTCCGGCAGGCGCTCCCAAAGCTGGCAGAGCGCGAGGAGATCGAAGACGAAATCCTTCACCTTATCGCGACGCTTCATCACAGTGAGGGATTCATAGGTCCGCTGGAAGGTCGGTTCCTTGATCCCCTGGCGGCGTTTGTTCTCCAGGGCAAAGGGCTGCGTGCCGGGGATCGGATGTCCGGCGTAGCTCTCCAGGGCGATCTCGACCGTCGCGCCCATCTCTCGCGGAGCAGTCAGCAGCAGGGTGTGATGCCCTCCGAGCGCGGCGGCCTCGACCGGGTGATTGTAGATGCCCCGCGGTTCGCCGTTGACCCACAGGAGGGTTTCGAGCGCACCCGTGCACGCGCGGAGGTAGAGAGTTTCACCGGCGAGCGAGTCGTCGATGTGCAGGCTGCTGCGGAACCATGCGGACTCCCAGGCTTTTCCCCAGAGGAAGCCCGGCTCGACCTCCCGCCATCCCGCCTGGGCATCGGGCACGCTGCGCAGGTGCTCCCGGGTTTCCAGCGCCTGCACCGGCAGCACGCGCATCTGTTCAAAGATCAGATGCGCATAGGTATCCACCATGCGGCGGACTTTTTTGACGAGCTGCGTTCCGATGATCATGAGGGAAAAGCGCTATTTCTTTCCCGCGAGGATCTGCTGGTTGCGCCGGATGAGGGCGAGCCGCTGATCGAGGCAACGGCGCGTGGTCAGGCCGTCCTCCGGGGTGTTCAGGCACCAGTCGACGAGTTTGTCCACCGTGGTGCGCGCCACATAGCAGCGCGTGTCGGAGCCGCCGTAGTAGATGAGCACCGTGCCGTCGGGCAACTCGACCCAGCCATTGGTGAAGGTGACATTGGAGACATCGCCGATGCGCTCGCCCTCGTACGGGGCGAGGAAATGCCCGCCGGGCTGCGCGATGATCTTCTTCGGATCGTCCAGCGAGGTCATGAAGGCATAGAGCACATAGCGCAAGCCCGAGGCGCAACCGCGCACGCCGTGGGCGAGGTGGAGCCAGCCGTGCCTCGTCTTCAGTGGCGGCGGTCCCTGGCCGTTCTTCACCTCCTTGATCGTATGATAGGCGCGTTCGTCGATGATCTCCTCCTTGCCGGTCTTGCCCGAGGTGATGTCGCGGCAGAGCGTCCAGCCGATGCCGCCGCCCGAGCCCACATCGATGAAGCCATCCATCGGGCGGGTGTAGAAAGCGTACTGACCTTTCACAAACTCCGGGTGCAGCACGACATTGCGCTGCTGGCTCGACGGAGTCTTCAGGTTGGGAAGCCGCTCCCACTTTTTAAAATCCCTCGTCCGCACCATGCCCGCCTGGGCATCCGCCGAGGACAGGTCGGCGGCAGCGGCTTTCTTCGCGCGCGACTCGGAGCAAAACACGCCATAGATCCAGCCATCCTCGTGAAAGGTAATGCGCATGTCATAGACATTCGTCTCCGGCTTGACCTCCGGCAGATCGAGCGGCTCCGGACAGAAGCGGAACTGGTCAATGCCATTGGGCGATTCCGCGATGGCAAAGAAGCTCTTGCGATCATACCCCTCCACCCGCACGACGAGGCAGACCTTGCCCTTCCAGAGAAACGCGCCGGGGTTCAGCGTGGCATTGATCCCGAGGCGCTCCATGAAAAAGGGATTCGTCGCTCGATCAAAATCATACCGCCATTCGATGGGCGCGTGGGCAGCGGTGAGCACGGGATTCTGGAAACGCTCGTACACGCCGTTGTCCCAGGAAAAGTCGACGGGATTGCGACGGCGGAGCAGTTTTTCGTGAGCGGAGCGGACCTCGCGGACACGCGAGGCAAAGGAGGATGTAGCGGTTCGTTTAGCAGGGGCCATGATGCAGGACCGGGTGTTTCCCGATGAGGCCCGAGGAGTGCCAGAAGCCCTCTGAAAACACAATGTACCGGGAACGCACCTCGTTGCTCGGACGCAACGGGGTGCGCGTTACGGTGTTTGATCTGCCCGAGCGATGGGATAGACTCCGCCGTGATCACTTGATCAACTTATCGCCATGAAATTTCTGTTCCCCTTCCTCGCTGTTCTTATGAGTCTCGGCAGTCTGTCCGCCGCGGACCCTTTACTCTCTGTAGATTTCAATGCCGGGGGCCGCACGCCATCGGCGACCGCGGCGGGTTTTCAGCCTTTCGATGTCACGGTCGCCGAGGTCATGGGGCCGATCGCTGTCTCGTATCCGGTCAATGATTCGTTTTACTCCGGCCCGGTCACCGTGACCATCACGACGGGCAAGTCGGAGGAGGACACCGGACGCATGACCGCCCGGGCCTCGAAAGAAGCTTCCGAAGCGACCGATGGAGGTGCGGTCGCTCTTTATGGGGATAACATTATTAGTGTAGACAAAAAACCCCTCTTCATAACGATCACGGGCCTGAGGTCGGGGAAGAAATATAATGTCGATTTCTTCGCTTTCAGCAAGACCGCCTCGGGACACGAGCAGTTCACGGATATCACCACCGGTGAGCCTGCGGACATGGCGGAGGCGGAGTGGAATGGCGAGGTGGAAATTACGAACTCGACTCCTCTGGATCAGTATCAGGCGACGCTCGGTGTGCAGGCTGATGCGAAGGGAAAAGTACTCATCAAGGTGACTAACAAGGATAGCGCACCTTTCCTGAACGGGCTTCGTATTTCCGAGGCCAGGTAGCGCAGACGCGTCAGGCAGTTTTGAGACATGTGTCGGCAATGCTTTGAGCAATGCCGATGGGTCTCTCGTGCCTGGGCGATACGGTTCTCTCAAAGACTAAACTCTTCCAATATTTGACTTCATGAAGTTTCCCCGCCTCACCCAACTTGTTTTTGCCGCGGTTTGTTTATCATCGCTCCAGGCTGTCGGGCAGACCGCCGCTCCCGGGGTGGCGTCCGATGAGAGAGTTCTTTTCGAGAAGGGGCGCTTCACGATGAACTCGAAGATGAAGGGCGGCGAGGTCAGGACAGACCCGGCCACGCGGGCCATCAGTGTGACTTTCACCCAGCCGGATGGCGGGATGTCGGCCCGGTGCATGCTCGGTCCCCTGCGGCTCGACCCGCTTCCCTATCTCAGCGATCCCGCTCTGTTTGTGGATATCGTCTTCCGGCCTGTCGCCGGGCAGTCGGCGCCCGACGGCTTCTATGTCGTGCTTCAGACCCTGAGCATGTACGTGAAGCCGGAAACCCAGAAAACCGTGAGGTCGCAGACCGTTCCCGCTTCGGCAGCGGAAAGTCTCGAAGATGGCTGGAAGCGTATTCGCCTCCCGTTCCATAAAATGACCGTGCTGAATGCCAAGGACTCTCCGACTGCGGAGTGGACGAAGCGCATCAGGAGCGAGGATGGGACGCCGGATATTACCTCCGAGGATCTTCTGGAGCGCTTCCAGATTTTCGGCACCTCCAAAGGAGCGTTCGAATTAGGAAAAGTCTCCCTGGTGCGCATGCGGAACGTCTCGGTGGAAATTCGCAACGCAGAATCTGACAACACGATCAAACTCGAGATTCAGGGAAAGACCGCAGCACCTGATGCGGTGGTCGATCTGAAGATCACCGACGCTTCCGGTAAGGCGGAGACTCGGCAGGTCCATGCGGTAAATGGTGCGTACAGCTATGTGTGGGAAAATCCTCCTGTGGCGCCGGGTAAGTCGAGCACTCTGCAAGCCCTGGTTAATGGAGGCGGATCGATCCAGGACCAGTCCATTCCCCGGGAGGTCTTTGGTTTTCTCAAGGACACCAGCCATGTCTGGCTGTCCGTCAAGGGGCGGGATATCGTCACGTCGCCACTTAGCAAAGGAGGTGTGCGGCCCTTTTACCCCGTCGGTGCAGGATATGGGAAAAATGTCCTCCTGAGAGGATACGACGAGGAGGTGGCGGCCTATGCGCAATCCATGGGCCTGAATACCTTGCGTCTGGCCTTCTACACCTTGAACTTCAATGGAGCGCCTGACAAGCCGCTGACCTTTGAGGACATCACGGCATTCATTGATCCCGTGCTCACTGCGGCCAAACGCCATCAGCTCTATGTCATCCTCGATGATCACAATTACTTCAAAAACGAGATCAATGAGGAAACCGCCCGAGGCGAGCAGAAATCCGACGGATGGACCGAGGAGAAGTTTCAGAGATGGGTGCAGCGCTGGGTCGAGGTGGCGGAGCACTACAAAGACGAACCCTACATCCTCGCCTACGAGCTATGCAACGAACCCGTGTGCAGCCCGGAGACCGCGCAGAAATGGTATCGCAAGTGCATCGAGGCCATTCGCAAGGTCGACCAGAAGCACATCGTCATGGTGGGTTCGCACCACTGGAGTCATGCGAGGGCGCTGGAGGCGACCTGGCGCGATGTCGCCAACAAGATCGACGAGCCGTACAACAACGCCGTCTTTTCCTTTCACGATTACCCTCAGGATGACGCCCCCTGGAAGGTGCAGCAGCACCTGCGGGACTTTCAGGCCAAATACAATGTGCCCGTCATGTGTACGGAGTTTGGCGGCGGCGGCAAGCCCGAGCGGGTTCACCGGGAGACGCAGGCCGGCATGCTCGCCCTGTTTGCCTTCGATCGCATCGGCTGGATGACCTGGGCCATCTATTACGACCGCACGCGGGCCTCGGGATTCCCGACCCTCGCGGTGAAAAATCCCGATGGCAAGACGTGGGACGCCAAAATGGAAAATCCCGGCTACTACATTCCCTATGTCGAGCTCTGGGCTCCCACCGCCCGGATCATGGGCAGCGCCTTTCCCGAGGCGGCGGGGAACTGAAGGATCGCGGCGGGTACGAGTCGATACCGATGCAAGCTCCTCCGTCCACCGTTCCGCCCGCACCCGCTGACGGCCTGTATCGAGCCGGGACTTTGGTCTACTCAAAGAACGGGCTGCTCGTTCTGTCGCTCTGGCTGCTCTGGGGGGATTTTGCCTTCCAGTTCTTTGAGGCGATCTTTGCGCGGTTCATGCCGATCTTCCTCAAGGAGCTCAATGCCTCAAATACCCTGATCGGCATCATGACCGGCAGCTTTGCGGGATTGGTCAATGTCCTTTTCCTCCCGGTCATCAGCCGCTGGTGTGACAACCTGCGCACGCCGGTCGGCCGTCGTATCCCGCTCCTTTATGTGTTTGCCCCTCTCACCGTCGCGGCGTTGATCGGCGTCGGTTTTGCGCCCGATCTCGGGCGGCTGCTCCACTCGAGTCTGCACCATATGCTGCCCTCCACCCTCACGCCGGAAAACCTGACGCTGGGCCTCCTGTGCGTGCTGGTGGTGGGATTTCACTTCTTCAACATGGTGCTCGTGAATGGCTATAACTGGCTGATCCGCGACGTCGTGCCGTTGAGTGTGATGTCGCGTTTTCTGGCGTGGTTCAGTATGGTGACCGCAATCAGCGGAACCCTATTTCTCTGGTTTGTCTTTCCGCACCTGCTGGAGAATCGACAGACGATTTTTCTGACCGTCGGCATCTTTTACCTCATCGCTTTCTTTCTGATGTGTCGCAAGGTCCGGGAGGGAGAGTACCCGCCGCCGGTCCGGCAGGAGGATGCGCCGGGACTCGGGCGGACCTTTGTCCTCTACTTCCGCGAGTGTCTCCAGCTCCGGATCTATCGCTGCTTCTTCATCGCCTGCCTTTTGATGATCGCTGCCACGGCCTGTGCGAACAACTTCATCACACTGTTTGCCCGGGAGAGCCTCGGGTTCGATATGGGACAGCTCGGCCACTTGTTTGCCTGGACCTCCGGCATATCCTTGGTCTTTTTCTATCCTATCGGCTGGCTCTGCGACCGCTTTTCGCCCATGCATGTGGCGGTGTCTGCGATGGCGCTTATCGTGGTCGCAAATCTCTCAGCTTTTTTCTTCGTTGGCGGCTGGATGAGCTTTTTCATCTTCTCTGTGACCTCGGCGATGCCGATGGTCGCCTGGGGCCTCTGCCAGAGAGCGAGTGCGATGAAACTCTTTCCTTCGGAGAAGTTCGGGCAGTTTTCCAGCGGTCTGAATGTCTTCGGCTGCGGCGCGCTGATCGTGGGAAATCTCCTCATGGGCCTGCTCATGGATTTTCTCCACAGCAATTACCGCGTCGCGTTTCTCTGGACCGTGTTGATTGCGCTTTGCGCCATCCCTCCCATGCTCATCGTCCTGCGCGAATGGCACCGCCATGGCGGCAAGGATGGCTATGTGCCTCCCATGCCTGCCTAGGCGCGCCGGATTCTGAAAAACCGCTGCATCCCGGATTTTTGCAACTCTTGTTTGCCAACTCTGAGGCGCTGAAAATCAGAATCCCGGGTGTTGTTTAAAGGCGCTGTTCCGGCGGTTAATATTCCTCGTCCGGGAAGAAGGCGGCATCATCGTCACCTTGGCAACGGAGGGTTCAAGCCCCGGTTTCGGCCAGGAATCGCGGGCTCGGTCCCTCGGTGGCTCCGGTGTCAATGAGCCCCGATTTTGAGGGTTTTCGGCAATTTTGCGCGTGGTGCAACGGGGTGCGCTCAAAAGGGTTTGAGATCAGGGGGACGAGATAGGAAATCTCATCACCGATTCAAAGTACTCCCATGAAAACCACCGTCTTTCCCTACAAACTATTAGCCGCGGTTTCCACGCTGCTCTTGCCCGCTACTGTACCGCTGTATGCAGATCTCTACACGGCTGGAAGCGGGAACTGGAGCCTCGGAACGAACTGGAACACCGGGACTGCTCCTAATGGCGTCGGCGCGGTCGCTTCTCGAAATGGAGGAGCCTCAGTTACGATCACACAGGATTTGTCCTCTGTGACCCTGGGAACGCTTTCCCTCACGGGTTCGACAAGTACGGTACTGACTGTGTCATTGTCACAACTTAGCGGCACCCCTCCCGTCCCATACGATTGGCGCTTCGATCAGGATGGTTCCGGCGCAGGAGTGGCCACGATCGAAAACGCATCGACTGCGGCTGGAAGCCGAATCGTACTTCAAAATGCTGGAGGTGCCATGTTTTTGGATGACGATCTCGTGATCAAGCAATCCAATGCCAATAGCACAGCTAGTGCTTCTGGTGATAGCTATGCCATTCAGATCAACCAAAGGCTCGTTGGTACGAAGAGCATAACGGTGAATAACGCTCTTAATGATCTCAACTACGGAATGGTTGCCTTTCAAGGTGGCACCACCGGCAAGGGAAGCTATACGGGTGCCATTACTCTGGCCTCCGGAGCCCTGACTTGGACCTCGACGACTGCCTTCGGCAGTGCGAGTGGGATTACGCTGGGAAGCACAGGTGGTGGAAGTGTCTCGTTTGTGACATCACGGACCGTGGCGAGCGTGGGACAGGCTATCACGGTTGCTTCCGGCACAGGCGGAACGACGGTTCTTGGCTCGACTCTGACGACAGGTACCCAGAATTTCGGGGGAGCGATTACATTGAATCAGGATCTCACGGTTGTTAGCCAGATGACGACGGCGGACACCGCTGGGGTTGTTCTCGGCGGGGTTGTCTCCGGCTCGGGAAATCTTCAGATTAATGGAAACGTAAAATATTCCGGAGTGAGCACCGATACCGCCGGTATCGTGAAACTCACCGGCAACAATACGTTCACCGGACAGACTCGCGTCTACAAAGGCTCCCTGCTGCTCGGTGCTGCCTCGGGAACGAACTCGCTCGCTCTCCAGAATAGCACGCTGAATCTCGCCTCCGGCGATACGGGCACCGTGGGATTCGGCGTAACCAGCGCCACCACGATCACCTCGGCCACCGTGGGCGGCCTCTCCGGTACTCGCGATCTGAGCCTTCAGAATATCGCCACCAGTTCCGCGGCAGTCGCTCTGAGTGTGGGCAATAACAATAGCGACACGACCTATGATGGCGCGCTGACTGGATCGGGATCGCTGACCAAGATCGGCACCGGCACTCTCACGCTCGGCGGCCATAGCACCTATACGGGCGCGACCACCATTTCATCCGGTACCTTGTTGCTGGCTTCGGGAGGGAACATCGCGAGCAGCAGCAGCGTCAAGGTAAACGGTGCGAGCGCCAGGCTGGCAGGTTCCGGCCTGGCCTCGAACATCACCCTCACGGCGGGCTCGATCAGCCCCGGCAATGGCGGCATCGGCACGCTGTCGGCAGCGTCCCTGGCATGGAATGGCGGCGCGAGCATGGTGTTCAACCTGAGCGCGACGGATAACACCTCCGACCTTCTGGCGCTGACCGGCGCACTGACCAAGGTGGGCAGCGGTGCGTACACCTTCGACTTCTCGGGGGGCTTTTCCTATGGCCAGACTTATACGCTGATCACGTTCGGCTCCAGCTCGGGCTTCAGCGCAAGCGACTTCTCGACCACCGGTCAGGAAGGCACGTTCAACCTGACGGGTTCGTCGCTGACCTTCACCGCCGTCCCGGAACCGGCCACCTGGACACTCGTGGCGGCTGGCCTCTGCTGCACGATCTTCCTGCGCCGCCGCAGCTAGGCTAAGGCATCAGACTGGCAGACCTTACGGCCCCGGTGGCATTCAGCCCCGGGGCCGTTCTTTTTTTGATAGGCCCGCCATGGAATCCCGCAAAGTCAGCGGCATAAACGCTACCTGCGAGCAACGAGGTGCATGATGAATCGGTTTTCTCCCGCGACGGGGTGACTATGATGTGCGGCACCCCAGAGAGCTAAGTGAGCCTCATTCTGGAAATGAAAAGTGCTCAATCGCTGTCCGCGCGGTGCCTGCCAGCATCTCTCCCGTGACCAGGATGGGATCACCGATTCGCAACCACGAGCGGCCTCTCCGGGCTGGAGCATCGGATGTGCTTATAAATGATATTTCAGAGACAGGGATTGTGATATGATCGAGAAAATGCCTCCCACACGATATTGCCGCCGGATTTTCGGGGCTTGTATGTACGCGTTTGCCTCACAGGCCGCATTGGCTGCACCTCTCGGGGACGGAGGGGGAGCTGACGTCGCTCCGGTCGACCTGGTCGATCCCACGATCGGCACGGGAGTTGGTTCCTGCATGCCCGGCCCCTGTCTGCCGCACGCCTCGATCTATCCGAGTCCGGATACTCTGGCGCCGAAGCCGAGCGGCTATAACAGAAAGGAGCACATCGTCGGGTTTTCCCAATTGCATACCCAGGGCACCGGCGGCATCGCCTCGTATGGACAATTCCTCCTTTCGCCGCAGATCGGTTTGCAGGTCAGGGAGGCCGATCATGCTTCCGCCAAGGAAGGGGAGGTGGCAAAAGCCTATCGCTATGATGTCCGGCTCTCCAGGTACGGCATCGACTGTGCGGTCGTCCCGTCCTATCACAGCGCCCTGTACAAGTTCACCTTCCCGGCGTCGGAGGACGCAAATATCCTCCTCGATGTCGCTCGCAAAGTCGGCGGCGGCACGGCCCTGCGCAATGGCTCCATCGTCATCGATCCGGAAAAGGCCACGATGAGCGGAGGAGGGGACTTTGACGGAAACTGGGTGCCGGGGTTGCACAAGATTTACTTCCATGCCCAGTTCAGCCGGAAGCCCGCTCGCAGCGGGGTGACCGTGGGCGACGCGATCAAGGCAGGCGTGTCTCAGGCCTCCAGCGATGGCAAGCCATTGGGAGGCTATTTCGGATTCCAGACAACGAAGGACGAGTCAATATCCGTCCGGATCGCGGTCTCCTTCAAGTCGGTGGATCAGGCGCGGAAGTGGCTGGAGGAGGAGATTCCCTCCTGGGAGATGAAGCCGCTGGATGATCAGGCCCGGGCAGCATGGGTGGAGAAGCTCGGCGCGATCGAGGTGCAGGGGGCATCGAGCGCGGAGCAGCGGAAATTCTACACCGCATTGTGGCATTCCTTTGTGCAGCCCCGCGATCGTACCGGCGATCATTGGGACACCAGCGAGCCGTATTGGGACGATCACTACACGCTGTGGGATAGCTGGAAGACGCTCTTCCCCCTGCTCAATATCATTGACCCTCAGACATCCCGCGGGGTCGTTAATTCCTTCATAGCGCGTCATAAACATAATACGGATGGCTATGTCGCTCCGGCCTTCGTGGCCGGGGTGGAGTATCGCACCGGGCAGGGCGGCGACGAGGTGGATAACGTCATCGCGGATGCTTTTGTCAAAAAGGTGCCGGGTGTCGACTGGCAGGCCGCGTATGCCCTGCTGAAACACCATGCCGATGTGAGCGGTCGCATGGAGTCCTATCGCCGTCTGGGCTATGTCCCCGAGGGTGAGACGGCGCCGTACTGCCACCGGATGAAATCGGGTTCCGGCACCCTGGGGTTCGCCATCAACGACTTCAGCGTTTCCGAGGTGGCGGCGGGTCTGGGTGAAACGGCCGACGCCGAGCGGTATCGGAAGCGGGCGGAGAATTGGAAGAACGTCTGGGACCAGAAGGCCGGGGACACCGGCTATACGGGGTTCCCACGCAGCCGCAAGAGCGATAGCGAGTTTACCGCCGCAGGGTTGAGGAAAAACTACAACGTGGATTTCTACGAAGCCACGAGCTGGGAGATGGCCTACGCGCCGACGTTTGCCATGGATGAGTTGATCTCTACGATGGGCGGCAGGGAAAAATTCGTCGAGCGCCTGGAGTTTGCCTTCAGGTCGGGCCTGATCGACTTCAGCAATGAGCCCTCCTTCATGACGCCCTGGCTCTTCGCCGCGGCGGGACGCCCGGATCTTTCGTCGTACTGGGCCGATGTATTCAAGAAGCGGTACAAGGCCGATGAACTCCCGGGCGACGATGACCAGGGGGCGATGAGCTCGATGTATCTCTTTCTGGTTTCCGGATTCTTTCCCATAGCCGGGCAGGATATCTATTATTTACATGGCCCGAGCGTGCCAAAGACCACCTGGCGGCTACCCGATGGAAAGAAGCTCGTGATCTCGGCGGAAAACGTCGGGCCCAGGAATATCTACATTCAAAGTGCGTCTCTGAACGGAACCCCTCTGCGGTCCGCCCGGATCAGACACAGTGATATCGCGAAGGGAGGACGCCTGGATTTTGTCATGGGAGATTCCCCCGGCAAATGGGGGCAGGAGTGAGCAGTTCATCGTCCTCATCGTCAATGACGCCACGACTGGACGAGTCAGTACGCAACGCGGTGCATTGATTTGAGATTGGCCCAAACCTGAAGGTCGTTCAGTTTTTTCCCAACCCCCTCTCGTATTACTTTCCCGTGAAATTCCGCATCCTTGTCACGATTGCCCTGGTTTCCTTAAGCTATGGCCTCCTCCATGGACAAACCCCCGCTTCATCGAAGGCGCTCATCTTAACCCCTCCCGTTTCGGATAAGCCGAGGATCAACGGGCCGAAGATCTTCGGAGTGCGTCCCGGCTCGCCGTTTCTCTACGCCATTCCCGCCACCGGAAAGCGACCGATCACCTTCTCCGCTGATGGGCTGCCGGATGGGGTGAAGCTGGACCCGGCGACGGGATTGATCTCCGGAAAGCTGACGCAGCCCGGCGAAGTGAAGGTCGTTCTGCGCGCCAGCAACGATCTCGGCTCGGTCGAGAAACCATTTCGCATCGTCGTGGGTGACAGGATTGCGCTGACCCCGCCGATGGGATGGAATAGCTGGAACTGCTGGGGCGGTGAGGTGAGCCAGGAAAAGGTGCTGAGTTCCGCACGGGCCATGGTCGCCAAGGGGCTGCGTGATCACGGCTGGACCTACATCAATATCGACGACGGCTGGCAGGGTGTACGCGGAGGGCCTCATAACGCCATCCAGCCCAACTCGAAATTTCCCGACATGAAGGCGCTCGGGGATGAAATTCACAAGATGGGGCTCAAGTTTGGCATCTACTCCACACCCTGGATCATTAGCTATGAAGGCCACATCGGCGGGTATTCGGATAACCCGGATGGCACTTACGATTGGGTGAAGGAAGGCGATCACAATGAGTTTTACCGCATTTCCAGAGACCCGGCGCAGTACGACGGAAGGCGGAAAGCCATTCGAAAGCACGGCGCATATTCCTTCGTGGATAAAGACGTGGCTCAATGGGCGGAGTGGGGGATCGACTATCTGAAATACGACTGGGTGCCCAACGATATCCCGCATGTGAAGGAGATGTCGGATGCGTTGCGCCGGAGCGGGCGCGACATCTTTTACAGTCTTTCCAATAACGCACCCTATGGGAGTGCGCCGGAACTAGCGCATTACGCCAAAGCCTGGCGCACGACGGTCGATATCCAGGACAACTGGGAGAGCCTCGTGAAGATCGGCTTTTCGCAGGACCGCTGGGCGGGGTACGCCGGCCCCGGGCACTGGAATGACCCGGACATGCTGGTGGTGGGTCACGTAGGCTGGGGGCCAAAGCTGCATCTGACCAAGCTCACTCCCGACGAACAGTACACCGAGGTCTCGCTCTGGTGCCTGCTTTCCGCGCCCCTCTTGATCGGATGCGATCTCGCGCAGGCGGACGATTTTACCCTCGGTCTGCTTACGAACGATGAGGTCCTCGACATCAATCAGGACCCCCTCGGGCGTCAAGCCGTGCAGATTCGCAACGAAGGTGACCGGGTGGTTTACGCAAAGCCGCTCGAGGATGGCTCCGTGGCGGTGGGCCTCTTTAATCTCGGCAAAGAGGAGCAGCCCGTAGCCGTGCAGTTTGTGGATATTCCGCTGCCCCAGGGAAAGCTGCTTGTCCGCGATCTCTGGCGTCAAAAGGACCTCGGTGTCTTTGAAGGGAAATTCGAAACCTCCGTCGCCTCGCATGGGGTCGTCCTGTTAAGACTCATCCCGCAGAAATAATTTCCCGCCCCGCGATATTCATACCCTCTTTTCGCGACTGTCCGCTTGTCGGCGAGGCTCCGCCTCCTGGAATTCAACCGGGACGTTTCCCCCGGCGAGATTCCCCGGGCCAGCGGCGGGGCGGCGGCGTTTCCAAGATAAATGTATGGCAATTCCTCTCGTAAATCCCTCCTCGGATAAGGCGGCAGAGCGTCCCTTCCTCGTCGGCCCGTTTGCGGTCATGACGACACTGTTTTTCATGTGGGGGTTCATGACCGTATGGAATGATCTTCTTATCCCCCGCTTTAAGGAGGCCTTTGAGCTTTCCTATTTTCAGGCGATGCTGGTGCAGTTTGCCTTTTTCGGGGCGTACACCGTCGGGTCGCTGGCCTATTATGTCATTTCTGTAGCGTTTGGAGATCCGATCAACCGCATAGGATACAAATGCGGCGTGATCGTGGGCCTTTTACTCGCGGCGCTGGGGAGCGCTCTTTTCTACCCGGCGGCGTCGCTGCGATCCTACCCGTTCTTCCTTTTCGCCCTCTTTATCGTCGGGCTGGGCTTCGCGCTTCTGCAGATCGCGGCAAATCCCTATGTGGCCATCCTCGGTCCGGAAAGAACGGCTTCCAGCAGGCTGAATCTGTCGCAGGGCGTGAATTCCTTCGGAACGACCATTGGTCCGATCATCGGCGGATGGTTGATATTTAATGTATTCACTCATCCGAATCAGCATGGCGCGGAATCCACCAGGATCCCGTATCTCTGCTTTTCGGCAGTCTTTGTGCTGCTGGCGATTTTCTTCAAGTGCGCCAGATTGCCGGAGTTCAAAAGCACGGACACGATCTCGCGCGGCCTCGGAGCGCTGAAGGTGCCCCACACCGTGCTCGGGATGCTGGCGATCTTCATGTACGTCGGTGGCGAGGTGGCGGTGGGCAGCGCGATCGTCAACTTCCTCGGCACACCCGGGCTGGGCGGCATCTCCAGCGAGGCGGCGACCCGCTTTCTCGCATTCTACTGGGGCGGGCTGATGATCGGGCGGTTCATGGGGGCGGCCGCTCTGAGCGAGCTCAGCAGCCGGACGAGGCAGATCCTCATGGTTAGCGTCCCGCTCCTGGCGTTGAGCGTGGTTGCCCTGGCCGCGGGGATCGCAGTTGCCCTGCATTTTTGCATTTTTCTCCTCGGGCTCCTTTGCGCATTTTTGATCTCCGCCAGGAACGCCCGGCGGATGCTGGCCCTTTTCGCCATCGTGATTATCGGGCTGTTGGTCGTCGCGATGCTGGGATCGGGAGAGTTGGCAAAATGGTGCGTCCTTTCGGTCGGCCTGTTTTGTTCCATCATGTGGTCAAACATCTTCTCTCTCGCGATCGAGGGCCTTGGCGCCCTGAAAAGCCAGGCTTCGTCGCTCCTGATCATGGGAATATCGGGAGGAGCGATACTGCCTCCCCTGCAGGGGGCCATGGCGGATCATGTGGGGATTCAATATTCCTTCATCGTGCCAGCGCTGGCCTTTGCATACGTCGCCTTTTATGGCTTCTACGGGTGCAGGATTGGACGCAATCAGGTGGCATAGTAAGATAATTCCGTGCGGCTCGCTCGGCGGTCTGGGCCTGAATGCGGTCTCGTATCAGAGTGTGACTCGCAGGCCCGATGGCTAAAAGAAACTTACCCGGTGCATCCGGGTAGGTGAGTTTCTTCGCTGAGACTGCTGAATTTTTCTCCGGACGGATTCTCGGACAAATCGGCGGCTTTCGCCGCGCGTTTCGCCTGCGGGAAAGAATCGGGTCTGGTGTGAAAACTATATCATCATACCAAAATCTGGCTGAAGCCTGGCTTGCAGCTTCAAGAACGGGGGAATGGGGGAATGGGGGAACTCGGAGTCGTTCGCTGCATTGCTTTTTGAAGTATGCGAGGCCTCGCTTCCGCCGATACATGGGCTGCTTGCGGGGATGGAAAGAGATGTAGCTCCGGAGGCTTGCCTGATGTTGCTCGGCAAGTTTCTCATGAGAAACAAACGTTTGAAAGCCGCCACCGCAGAAGGCAATATCGAGGCGATCGCAGGGCATCTCAGGGTCTCGGCGAGAATCTGCATTGGCTATGCCACTCGCCGACTCGCTCGGGAGAGATGCAGAGAAGTTGCGATACTTTGCCCGGATGTTGATGCTAGCGATATCGGATCAACCGAGCATTTCTGGTCGCGTGCGAACCAATTTTCTTTTGAAGAGAGCTGCGCCATCGCGTTGGCTGCACTTGATCTCGGGGTGCGAAAGCGGCTGATCACGGCGAAAAGCGAAATAATCGCGACACTCGTTCTGAAGGAGGGGCTGACTCACCGGAAAATTGCAGAGAAGCTTGGCATTTCCCCAGGCGCTGTATCTCAGCAGCTCTCCCGAGTTTCTGCTCGGCTAAGCATCCTAAAAGATGCCGTGGAAGTGGTTGTCCGGTGAGTGACCCTGGGCCAGCCGTGATGGATCAGTAATTACTTCGTTTGTTCCGGAAGAGGCGGAATAAGGGGATTGCTACGCCATATGGAGACCGGCATTCTGGCCTGATCCCAAACGCGAAATAATTTAGAACTGAAGTTGAGCGATTTTTAATGACGGGTTTTCTTGTTGAGGGTGTATCGCTTTCTTAAAGGAAAAAATCAGATCTCTAAGCGCAGCTTCGACCTCCTAGTCATCTATGATGCCTTCAACGCTGGAACAAGAATGCGCGGTATTAGTTATGCAGTGCTGGCACGGGTTCCGCGATGATCGATGTCTTTCCTTGGCGTTAATGACGTCGTTCATCTTGAGGGACACGAACTCGCTGAAGATGAGGATTCTCGTAGTCAAGGAGCCTGCGGAAGGCTCCCTCAGATTGACCACTCAAGCGCATGCGGAATGCGGCGGGCGAGTTTATCGAGGATGCTTAGCTGCTTTTCCTCGTAGATGACGAGGGAGTTGGCGGGGACGCTTTGCAGCAGGAAGACGTTGGCTCCGATGGTGGAGTTGGCTCCAATGACGGTTTCGCCTCCGAGGATGGTGGAGTTGGGGTAGATCGTGACGTTGTCGTGAACGTCGGGGTGGCGTTTGCCGCCCTTTATGATGTGTCCTTCGCCGTCCTTGGCGAAGCTCCGCGCGCCGAGGGTTACTCCGTGGTAGAGCTTGACGTGATTGCCAATGGTGCAGGTCTCGCCAATGACCACGCCGGTTCCGTGGTCGATGAAAAAGTGAGAGCCGATCGAGGCGCCAGGGTGGATGTCGATGCCGGTGCGGCCATGGGCCCATTCCGTCATCAGCCGGGGGACGAGTGGTACGCGAGCCTTGAAAAGCAGATGGGCCAGGCGCTGGATCGCGATGGCCTCGATGCCGGGGAAGGAGAGGAGGATTTCTTCCCGGCTGAGGGCGGAGGGATCGCCTTCGTAAGCGGACTCGATGTCTGTCCGCAAGAGTTCTCTCACCTCGGGGATGGCCTTGAAGAAACCTTCGATGATGGCCGGTGTGCGGCCCGTGGGCTTCTTGGGGTTGCCGACGCGAACGCCCTTGCGTACCTGATCCTCCAGGCGGTGCACCACACGATGCACGCGCTCATTGGTGAGATCGAGGAGGGAGCTGTTGTGCACGGCATCCTCGTCGTGAAAGCCGGGGAAGAGGAGTTGCAGCAGGTCCTCGCAGACGAGCGCGACCGCGCGCTTTGACGGCATGTTGTGCGCGTCGCGGTTATTCAGACCGCCTACGTTTTCATAAGACGCCAGCAACGCTGGTACCACGGGGTGAAAGGGCAGGGTGGGAGCGGAGCCGAGATCGGCCTCCTGTCTCAGGAATGGTGTACTCGGTTCCATGGAAGTCGGGAAAGGAGCTGGGCTGGCCAGCGAGGAGCGGTCAATGCAAACGTAATCAGGGCGGCGGCGATGGCGAAATCTACAGCAAGAAACGCCGGGCTGATCGCCAGGCCAGCGGCGGTGAACCCCGCGAGTGCGAGGCCGATGGCGACCTTGGCTTGCCGATCAAATGACCATGGAGCGCGCTCGGATGCCTCCACCGGGTAGCCAGCGTTTTTCCAGGCGAGATAGCCGCCTTTCATGCTTCGGTGGTTGGTGAAGCCGCGAAGGGCCATAAAGATGCGAGCCTGCTCGCTACGGGCTCCGTTTTGGCAATAAAGGATGATCGGCGTCTCGCGCTTCCACTGCTGGGAAACCTGGCGAAGTTCGCTGAGTGGAATGATCTGGGCCGATGGGATGCGACCTGCGGCATATTCGGCAGGTTCCCGCACGTCCACTACGAGCGGGTTTTCGGTCTGGATCTGGTCGTGGACCTCCCTCGGTGAAAGCACGGCGGTCGGTAGAACTGTGCTCATTTGATGAATAACTATCAAAGTGGTCGTGTTTATTCCAGCATTAAGTTCCATCAGGCTTGTCGTGGTTTCCGGCGGGAGGACAGCGGGGTTTAATGCCCTTGACATGACCGTGCCATTTTGCAGGATACGCAATCGTCGCAAGACACCACCGGAAGGCTGACTGCCGCAGCGGAAGCACCGGGATGGGAAGCCTGCATAGTCGCATGGCGGACCTGAAATCTACCTGAAAAGGCGAGTCAGGATCGGCAGCCACGCGAGCACATCCATCCACCGAATTGCTCCGCAAATCATGACTCAGCCAGCTAATCACAGCCTTAGCGCCGCCGCGGCGCGTAATCTCGCCACCGCAACCGTAACAGTCCCCCAATGGGATCACATCACCCCGAGGTGGCTGCACAAACTCCTGCCTTTCGTCAATGTGGACGGCGGCGTCTATCGTGTAAACCGCGTAGCCCAGAAAGAGGGTAAATTTCAGCCCGAGTTGCTCACCGTTGACCTCGGCGAGCCGAAGCTCCCGACCACGTTCATCGATTATGAGGTGGACCCGCGGGAATATCACCTGAGCGCCATCCAGACGGTGCTGCACACGCACACGCGCATTACGGATCTTTACAGCAACCAGATCGACCAGCTCCGCGAGCAGGTGCGTCTCACGGTTGAGGCCGTGCGTGAGAAAGAGGAATCGGAAATCATCAACAACCCGCAGTTTGGGCTGCTGAAGGAAGTCTCCCCGAGCCAGACGATCGAAACGCGCAAGGGTGCCCCGACACCGGACGATCTCGACGAACTCCTCACCCGCGTCTGGAAAAAGCCGGCCTTCTTTCTCGCTCATCCGCTCGCCATCGCTGCCTTTGGGCGTGAAGCGACGCGCCGGGGCGTGCCCCCCGTGGTGGTGCATCTTTTCGGTTCGCCGTTTATCACCTGGCGCGGAGTGCCGCTGATTCCGTCGAACAAACTTGAAGTGAAGGACAACAAGACCAGCATCCTCCTTCTCCGCGTGGGTGAGGCCGAGCAAGGCGTCGTGGGCCTGCAAAAGGTCGGCGTCACTGGCGAGGTGGAGCCCGGACTTTCCGTGCGCTACAGCGGCACGAGCGACAACTCGATCGCTTCGCACCTTGTGACCCGCTACTTCTCCGTGGCTGTACTTACGGAAGACGCCATCGCTCGTCTCGATAATGTCGCCGTAAACAACTACCACGAGTATGTCTATCCCACGGCTTGATTCGGAGAGCGCCTCCGGTTTTTCCAAGCCGGAGAGCGAAAGTCCGGAAACGGCGATCATCAAGAAACTCGCGGCGGAGTTTTTCGCGGGGCGTACGCCGCCGACGGGTTCGCCCTCGGGGTTTCCGTCCGTACATGAGGAGCCGGTGACCACGAGGTTTCCGGAACCTTCGGCGGCTCCCTCGTTGCCTGCGGCCGAGCCGTTGAGTGTGGCGAGCCCGGCAGCCGTGGTTCCGCCGTCGCCATCGGCGATCACTTTGCCGGGAGGGGAGGTGACGCCCAAAGTCGCTGATGCTCCGGCGACGCCCTTCGTGGTGCCGCCCGTGCATGAGCCGACTGTTAGCGAGCCAAGCGTGGCGGAAACCCCCTCGCAGTTTGCACAGGACGACTTTGCCTTCGGTGCGCCGAGCGGCAAGTGCCTCCTGCCGGATGGCGCGCGTAAGTCCGGCACAGGTTGTCCCTCCGGCTTTGAGGACGCGACGCCCTCGTATTACTTCGTCAACCAGTCCGACATTCTCGGCAGTCACCCGGCGGCAGGCGCTCCGAAATCACCGACACCGCTGTCGGCCTTTGATGTCTCTTCGGTACGGGCGGATTTTCCTGCTCTGCATCAGGAGGTCAACGGCCATCCGTTGATTTTTCTCGATAATGCCGCAACGACGCAAAAGCCGCAGGCCGTCATCGACGCCACCTCGCACTTCTACGCGAAGGACAACTCGAACATCCACCGTGCGGCCTACGCGCTGGCGGAGCGAGCCACAGCAGCCTTTGAGAGCGGGCGGGAGAAGGTTCGAGAATTCCTCGGCGCGGCGGACAAGCACGAGATCATCTTTGTGCGCGGCACGACGGAGGGTATCAACCTCGTAGCCCAGACCTATGGGCGCAAGCACATCGGGCAGGGCGACGAGATCATCCTGACTGAACTTGAGCACCATGCAAACATCGTCCCCTGGCAGCTCCTCGCCGAGCAGACCGGGGCGGTGATCAAGGTTATCCCGATCAATGATCGTGGTGAGCTGATCCTCGATGAGTTCGTCCGGCTGCTGGGACCAAAGACCAAGATCGTCTCAGTGGCTCACGTTTCGAATTCGCTGGGAACAGTCAATCCTGTCGAAACGATCATCCAGATCGCTCACGGGCGCGGCGTTCCCGTGTTGGTGGATGGCGCTCAGTCGACACCGCATCTGCCGGTGAACGTGCAGGCCCTGGATGCTGATTTCTACGTCTTCTCCGGTCACAAGGTTTTCGGGCCCACCGGCATCGGCGCGGTCTATGGCAAGACCCAGTGGCTGGAAACGCTCCCGCCGTATCAGGGTGGGGGACACATGATTCGAGACGTGCGTTTTGAGAAGACCGTGTTCCAGCATCCGCCGGAGAAATTCGAAGCGGGAACGCCGGATATTGCGGGGGTGGTCGGGCTCGGCTCAGCCATTGATTACCTGTTCAAGGTCGGCATCCCCTCGATCGCGGCCTATGAGCATTCGCTCCTGGAGTACGCGACGTCGGCATTGTCCACCATACCTGGCCTCCAGCCCATTGGTACGGCGACCAACAAAGCCAGTGTGCTGTCATTTGTGATTCCGGGAATCCCGAATGAAAACATCGCGAAACACCTCGACCGCCATGGCATCGCGGTTCGCGCGGGACATCACTGCGCGCTGCCTGCCATCCGGCACTTCGGCCTGGAGAGCTCCGTCCGACCCTCGCTGGCCTTTTACAATACCCGCGAGGATGTGGACACGCTGGTAAGCGTGCTGCATCGTTTACCGAGAAAATAGAAACGCCATGCCTACGATCACGCCCAGGGAACTCCAGCATCTGCTTTCCGCGAACCCGAACCTGCCGCTCATCGACGTGCGCACGGGATCGGAATTCTCGGAGGTCCATGTGCCGCAGGCCCGGAATTTTCCTCTTGGACAATTCAAGGGAGCTGACTTGAACGTGCCTGCTCAAGACCCGGTGTATATCCTTTGTCACGCCGGGGGACGCGCTACCAAGGCGGCGCAGCAACTCGCTGCCGAGGGCTTTCATCAGCCTGTGGTGGTGGAGGGAGGCACGCAAGCCTGGGTGGATGCCGGTCTTCCCGTGAAGCGGGGCAAGGCCGGGGCGATCAGCCTCGAACGCCAGGTGCGCATTGCGGCTGGCTCGCTGGTGCTCATCGGCGTCCTGCTGGGTTTCTTTGTGAATCGCTGGTTCTTCGGCCTCTCTGGATTCGTCGGAGCGGGGCTGATCTTTGCAGGGATCACCGACTTCTGCGGCATGGGGCTGTTGCTCGCCCGTGCGCCGTGGAATGCGGCCCCGCGGTCCTGACCGTGAGCTCGAGCTACCTCGGCGTCGATGGCCATGTGGGCCGGACTCCCCTGGTCCGGCTCCGCCATTTTTCCGAGGCGACGGGGTGCGAGATCCTCGGCAAGGCGGAGTTCATGAATCCCGGTGGTTCGGTGAAAGATCGGGCCGCGCTGGGGATAATTCTCGATGCCGAGAAGAGCGGAGCCCTGGCTCCCGGCGCTACGATCGTGGAGGGAACGGCAGGAAACACGGGCATCGGTCTCACCGTTATTGGGCATGCGCGGGGCTATCGCTCCGTCATTGTCATCCCCGAAACGCAATCGCCGGAGAAAATCTCGCTCTTGCGGACTTTGGGCGCCGAGGTGCTTACCGTCGCGGAGAAACCGTACAGCGATCCCGGGAACTACAATCACATCGCGCGGCGTCTTGCTGAGGAAAATAGATGGTATTGGGCCAATCAGTTCGACAATCTCGCCAACCGGCAGGCGCATTTTCTCACAACAGGCCCTGAGATCTGGGAACAGACCAATGGCACCATCGATGCCTTCGTGGCGGCAGTTGGCACCGGAGGGACCCTGGCAGGGACAGCTCTCGCGCTGAAGGAAAAGAACCCACTGGTCGCAGCGGTTTGCGCAGACCCGTACGGGGCGGCCATGTGGTCGTGGTTCACGCTGGGAAATCCGTCTGTAAACGACGGTGATTCCCACGCGGAAGGTATCGGCCAGTCGCGGTTGACGCGCAATCTGGAGGGCCTGACTGTCGACGAGGCGTATCGCATCCCCGACCAGGAGGCCATTTCCGCGATTCATCAGCTTTTGCGCGAGGAAGGGCTCTTTCTTGGCCTTTCCTCCGGGATCAATATCGCAGGCGCGGTTCGTTATGCCCGCGAGCATGGTCCGGGAAAGACGATCGTCACGATCCTCTGCGATTCCGGAGCGAAATATCTCTCCAAGATTTATGATCGGAAGTGGCTGGAGCAGGAGGGGCTTGATCCTGATCTCCGCCTTGTGAGCTAGATCGGGAATACCGCGCCGGGAAGTTCCAAAGTTTCTTCAGAAAAACCTTGTGGATTTAATAACGACTAATATGGTCGCTTTTATGCGAGGAAGGAATGTCATAAGGGAGCAATGGGCTGGCGAAATCGGGCGATGTCTAGTTGCGTCCGCCAATTCGCCAGTCCGCCTCGCTTCGCAGGAAGGAGGCGGATTGAGCTTTCATTAACTCAACTCGTCATAAAAATGTCTGCATCTGTAAATTTTGAAAATACTGATCAAGAGCTGCGCGCATCGCTGAAAGCAGCTCTTGAGAATCGTGAAAACCTGCCCGCTGGCGAACTCGCCAGCTACCTTGCGCATCCACTGCCGAACATCCGGCGTCTCACTCTGAAATTGCTGGAGAGAAGCAGCGATGTGAGTGTGATCCCGGCCCTGTTCGACGTGTCGGCAGATCCTGACTATGAAATCAGCTCCGCCGCGCATGAGCTCTTGCGGTCTTACCAGGACCCAGCTGCTACAGTGCTTCTCGCCGAAGGGCTGAACCATCCCGCCGACGAGGCGAGGCTGGTGGCGGTGATCGCCTTGCGCAGGTATCGTTCTCCATCCGTGCTGCCCGACCTGATTCGTGCGCTTGGTGATCGCGAGCCCGCGGTGCGCCGCGAAGCCGTGTTGACTCTGGCGGCTTATCGGCGACCGGAATTGGTGACGGCTTTGCGGTCGGCACTTCGCGATGATGAGGCGCTGGTCCGGCGTGCGGCGGTCCAGTCGATCCCGGACTACGACAGCGCGTTTGTCTTTGAAGACCTCATCCTGGCTTTGGACGATGAGGATTGGCAGGTGCGCCTGGAGGCGGCTCGCGGTTTGCGGAGGTTTCGCAGCGATGCTGCCCGCGCCGCGCTGCTCGAATCTTTGGATGATGAAGCCTGGCAGGTGGTACGCGAAGCAATTCTGAGCCTCGCGATGCAAAGCGTGCGAGCGGACTACCGCATTATTAACCGATTGAGACACCCTGTGGCGCAAGTGCGGCTGGCAGCTGCTTTTGTGGTAGCCAGGGTGGGCGGGCCGGAAGCTCGCGTCCATCTGGAGCCTTTGCTCAAAGACGGCGATATCGAGGTTCGCAGATCCGCCCAGGAGGCATTCCTTTCTCTTGCCGCATGAAGACAGAAGCATTCACGGGCTTAGTCTCTTGTCCCTAAGGCAGATTCTCAAAGAAACGTTAAACGATGAGCGGAACAGACAGTTTTATCCGAACGAAATCTCCAAACACTCGAGACAGCCTGTCGGCGGGACAGGCCTCCGACTGGCTGTCCGTCGTGGAGGAGCAGGTGAAATCAATGCGTTTCGGATCCGTGACCATCACGGTGCATGAGGGAAGAGTGACCAAGGTCGAGGCGAATATCTGCGTGCGATTCGACAAAAGCTGAGACTGTCGTCATTACGCGGGGCTGCGTCGCGGCTTCTGGCGCTCCGGAGGGACTTTACTCTGAAGCGCCGTATTTGTTTCTAGCCCGCAGCTTTTGAGCGGGAGGGGTACGATTTAAGACTGGGCGATCGCGTCCGGTTTAGCGGCAGCAAACCATGGGATAGAGCTTGTCATTGCGTTAAAGCACGATAATAAAAGTCGTTATTAGATTGGTGGAAATTTCGACAGGCGAGAATCGGGAACAGATTTGTCCCGGTCCGCATCCGGTTGAATTCAACGGAAATATCAAATTTTGAGGGATTTATGAGTGGAGGACATTTGCCGGATTCCAGAAGTGCCAACACCGCCGTGAGAGTCGACTCATCCTGGCAGGATGTGGTCGAGCGGCAGGTAGGCGCTTTGAGATTTGGTTCGCTTCAGATCACCGTGCATGAGGGCAAGGTCGTGCAGATCGAGCGAAGCGTAAAGGTACGCCTCGACAAGTCGGGTCGCAGCGACGGCTAGGGAAGACCGATTTTGGGTGTGAAGCGTCCAGAGCTCAAGCAGCGATCGGTGTGGTGCGTCCTCATGCTGGGGACTGCGCTGCTTGCTGCTCCTCTGGCCTTGCGCGCGGGAGATATCCTGCGTGGCGGCGGGGTCTCGGGGAGCTCCCGGCAAGGCGCGAATGCCCGTTCCACTGCCGGCGCGGAAGCTGCGGCAGCGGCTCAGGACAAAGCGCAGGATCGACTGGCTCGCACCACCCAGGCATTGGCCGCAGTACGCGCCATGCAGGTAAAGGCGCGTGCCACAGCTCCCACTGTCGTGGTGCCCGACGGACTCACCGATGGAGGTCTAAAGGTCCTCACCGGAGCGAATGCGCGGTGGGATGGCGCTGATCTGCCGACGCAGAACGGCAGTCAGGTCGTCATCCGCCAGAACCAGGAGCAGGCAATATTGCATTGGGAGACATTCAATGTCGGCCGGAATACCGAGGTTCGCTTTGACCAGAGCCAGGGGAAGAGCGAGGCGAGCAAATGGATCGCTTTTAACAAGGTCTTTGACTCATCTGGCCAGCAGTCCCAATCTCCCAAGCCGTCCCAGATTCTCGGATCGATCAAGGCGGAGGGACAGGTCTATGTTCTGAACCAGAACGGCATCATCTTTGGCCGGAACAGCCAGGTCAATGTGCGGTCTCTCGTGGCTGCGTCGCTGCCGATCAATGACAACCTGATCCAGAGCGGATTGCTCAATAACGCCGATCTGCAATATCTTTTCAGCGCACTCCCGATTGCCGCTGGTTCCAAGGGGACGGCAGCGTTTACGCCACCCGCACCTCTGACCGCCGATGGGCGCAACGGTGACGTGATCGTCGAGGCCGGCGCGCAGCTGACTGCTCCCACCACCGACGCGAAGGTTGGCGGGCGCATCGCCCTCGTCGGAGCGAACGTACGGAATGACGGAACCATCTCGACTCCAGATGGCCAGACGATACTTGCCGCCGGGTTGCAGGTAGGGCTGACGGCGCACCCGAGTTCCGACCCGAGCCTGAGGGGCCTCGATGTCTATGTCGGCAGTGTGGGCAGCTATGGAGGAACGGTCATTAACACGGGCGAGATTTCGATTCCCCGGGCCAGCGCCTCTCTGGTCGGGGCGGACATCCGCCAGCTAGGCGCCATCGATAGCAGCACCTCCGTTTCGCTGAATGGTCGCATCGACCTCATCGCGAGTTACGATGCTGTCGCCAATGCGGCGTACGACGCAGCCAATGCCAGCAAGGGTCTGCCGTATTTCAACCGCAAGACCGGCAGCATCCAGCTCGGCGCGGGCAGCACGATGCGCATCCTGCCCGAGCTTGCGAGCACGGAAAAGGCGGTCGGCACCGAACTCGCTCTCCGCTCGCAGGTCAACCTCCAGGGCAAGACGATCTATTTCGAGGGAGGCTCGTCGCTCCTCGCCCCGAATGCCAAGGTGACGGCGCAGGCTGGCGACTGGGCCTATGCGCCGCCGACATCGCGTTTCGTCTATTCCGGCGGGCAGATCTATCTCGATTCCGATTCCTTTATCGATGTCTCGGGTACCACTGGCGTGCTTGCCCCGCTGAGCCAGAATATTCTCACGGTGCAGTTGCGTGGAGCGGAACTGGCGAATTCCCCCCTCCAGCGCGATCAGCTTCTCCGGGCGACTCTGCTTACGATCGACATCCGCAAGACCGGAACCTATGGCGGACGCAACTGGGTGGGCACTCCGCTCGGAGACGCCACGGGTTTCGCTGGTCTGGTCGAGCGCTCCGTCGGGCAACTGACCTCGGCGGGAGGTTCGGTGGACCTTCAGGCGGGCGACTCCATCGTCCTGCAAAAGGGCTCCATCGTCGATGTCTCGGGCGGCTGGGTGCGCTATGAGAGCGGCTTCGTTCAAACCACGCGCGTACTTTACAATGGACGCCTCGTTGATATCTCCGCCGCCACCCCGGACCGGGTCTATGATGGCATCTACACGGGAGTGTCGAGCCAGGCGGATTCCAGATGGAGACCGGGGAAAGTCTTTGCCAATCCGCTCGCGCTTAGCGGACGCCGTTGGGAGGATAGTTATTTCCAGGGCGCCAATGGCGGCCAGCTCACGATCACCGCTCCCGCGATGGCGCTGGACGGCGAGTTGTTAGGCAATACGATCGCCGGCGCGCGCCAGATCCGCCCCACGGCATCCACGAGCGAGGCCGCCGACCCGAGCAGCCTCACTCTGGCCTTCAAGGGGCAGCAGAATGTCGATCCCAACTATTTCATTACCTACCCGACGCCTCCGGCGATTGTCTTCCGCGAGGGAACCAGCCTTCCCGAAGCGGGGGCGTTTTCCGTGGATGCCAGCGGCAACCCAGCGGCGTTGTCTGCGAGCCGTCTGAAGCTGGTGGAGCTGTCGCCTGAGTTGCTGACCAGCAAGGGATTTGGCGTGCTGACGATTGACAATAGCGACGGCTCGATCGCGGTGCCGGAGGGTGTTACTTTGCAGGCGCCAGCCGGAGGATCGATTTCTCTGACTGCCGCCAATATCAATGTCGATGGAAGTGTGCAGGCTCCGGGCGGGGCATTGGTGTTCAAGGCGCTCAATATTTCGCCCTATGCGTCAGCGGTAGCCGCCTCGATCGATCCTCAGGTGGTGCCTCTGGCCAACGCGGGACGCGGAAACGTCAATATCGGCGCTACGGCGCACATCAGCACTGCGGGGTTGCTGGTTGATGACAGGCCGGGCTCCGAGACGGCGATGGCTGTACCCATCGTGGTTGATGGTGGCAGCATCGACATTTCTGGCTACACGGTAAGTCTTTCCAAGGGGGCGGTGATCGATGTCTCCGGCGGGGCAGGCATTTCCGCCACCGGGAAGAAATACGATGGGGACGCAGGCGCTATCTCCATCAAGGGAGGGCAGGACCCGAATCTGCTCTCGGTCGTGGGCGGAAAGCTTGCCTTGGGTGCGGAACTCAGAGGGTATGCCGGAGGCGAGGGGGGATCGCTGACGATTCAAGCTCCGTTGATTCAGGTGGGAGGAAGCACGGACAGCAGGCGAACGCTTTTGATTGATCCTGCATTCTTCAGCCAGGGAGGATTCTCGCATATCACGCTAAATGGTATCGGCGAGGCTTTGCCGGATGGGAAATTCGCTCCCGGACTGGTCATAGCCCCGGATACCTATATCGCTCCGGTACGGCAGGGAGCCGTGGCGGTGTCCTCCGACGGAAAAGGACACCTCGCCCTCATCCCGACCGGTCGGCCTGCGAACGATTTGTTACCGGTGAGCCTGAGCTTCGCCGCAGTGGGAGCGCGGGACGCATTTAGCTCGACGACGGTGACCATTCGCGGCGATCTCCTGCTCGGCGAGCGGGCGGAAATACATACTGTGCCGGAAGCAAGCGTATCCCTGGCCGGCGATACGGTTACAGTGTTGGGAGGAGTCTATGCCCCGGGCGGGTCGATCACAGTCAAGGGAGCATCCAGTTCGCTACCTCTCTTTCTTGAGCAATCCATGGCCCTTACCACTGTCTATCTCGGGCCACAGAGCGTGCTGTCTGCCGCAGGGACGATGGTGCAGACGCCTGATCCCTATGGCCGCCGGACCGGATCGGTGCTGCCGGGCGGGTCGATTTCCGTATCGGGTAATATCGTGGCGGCGCGGGGTGCTTTGCTGGACGTTTCCGGAGCCAGTGACTGGCTGGATGTGCATCCGCTGGAGGCCGCGCCGGAGTCTGCGTACAAATTAACCGCGCGAAGCGGGGTGACGGCATCGCTCTACGAACTGGCAACTGTCCGTACCAGGGTCGACAGCGACGGCGGAACGATCACGCTCGCAGGCGGCCAGATGCTTTTCACCGATGCCACATTGCTCGGTCGGGCTGGGGGGGCGAGCGCATCCGGAGGGACACTGATTGTTTCTTCCGGAAAGTTTTACTCGTCGGGCGGGACGCCCGCTCCCTATGACACAACTCTCGTCGTCACCCAGAACGACAATGCCGGGTTTGCCGATGCCCGCGTGGGACAGGCAGTGCGGAATCTGTCGGGAAATCCTCTCGTGGGGCAGGGATATTTTAGCGTCGATGAGTTTCAGCAGGGTGGCTTTGATTCTTTGAAACTGAACGGTTCTGTCCAGTTCAAGGGGGCAGTGGCTATCCATGCAGCGGAGTCGCTTTCGGTCGCCGATGGCGGCGTATTGTATGCCGACTCGGAAGTGAGATTGACTGCTCCCTACGTGGCGCTCGGCATGGCATTCCCGACGCCGCAGAAACTTGAGGATATGACCAGCCCCTTTGGCGTGGGAGCGGCTTTTCAGTTTGCTCCGACGTTTGGACCGGGAAGCCTGATCGTGGAGGCGGGCTTGATCGACGTCGGCACGTTGTCCCTGCAGAATATCGGCAAGGCGTCTCTCATCGCGGAGAATGGGGATATCCGCGGAAGCGGCACGCTTAACATGGCGGGGGACCTTCTCCTGCGTGCCGGACAGATCTATCCGGTGACAGCGTCTCCATTCACGATCACCGCCTATGATCATGGAGGCAAGCCGGGTTCCGTCACCATCCAGGCAGCGGGTGTGCGTCCGCTCCCGCTGTCGGCGGGCGGGCGGTTGAGCATTTACGCCTCGACCATTCAGCAGGATGGCGTACTGCGTGCGCCCTTTGGCACGATTAATCTCGGCTGGGATGGAACGGATACCGCGCCCGTCAATCTCATCGCGGGCAGCTCGATCACACTACCAACCACTCGCACGCTTTCCCTGGGAGCAGGCAGCGTAACCTCGGTCTCCGCCATCGATCCGATCTCGGGGCAGGGGGTCTTGATCCCTTACGGACTGACTGTTGATGGAAACTCCTGGATCGATCCCGCTGGTACCGACATTTCGGCGATTGGTGCTCCGTCCAAATCCATCACGATCGCGGGCCAGGCGCTCAGTGTCGCCTCGGGGGCCACCCTCGATATTCGCGGCGGTGGCGACCTGCTCGCTTATCGATGGGTGAGTGGAAATGGCGGCACGGTTGACATCCTCGGCCAGACCGGCTCATTCGCCATCATCCCCGGCTTTGACTCGGTCTCACCGACCGGGGCGTTTAATGACAGGCTCGGTGCGACTGATGCGCTCGGAAACGATCCCGGCTACGTCAATGAAAGGCTCTCCGTGGGGGATCGGGTGTACCTGAGCGCCAGCCCGGGCCTCGCCGCGGGATCATATACCCTGCTGCCTGCCCGGTATGCTCTTTTGCCGGGAGCTTTTCTCGTTACCCCGCAGGGCGGAACGCCGACTGGAAACGTGACTTTGCCTGACGGTTCCTCCATCGTATCCGGGTACCTCTACAATGGCCTGAATACGTCGAGGAAAGTGTCGACGCTGTCCACTCGCTTTGAGGTGCTGTCCCAGACGGTAATCGCGCAAAGAGCGGAGTATGAGACCTATTTCGCAACATCCTTCCTGCGCGCCCTGGCGCCGGAAGGTTCGACGGCCCGCCTGCCTGATGACGCGGGCCAGCTGATTCTTCAGGCTACCCAGAGCATGGCATTCGCGGGAACGGTCCAGGCGCAGGGCTGGGGCACAGGAAGGGGTGGGCTGATCGATATCGCCAGCTCGTCTCCGATCAACATCATCGCACCGAATGGAACGGCGGTTGCCGGAGCGCTGAATCTGGATTCCTCCATGCTGAGCAGCTTTGGAGCGGAGAGCCTGCTCATCGGCGGTGTGCGGCAAATCGGCTCCTCAGGCACGACGGTGAGCGTCAAGACCAGCAGCATCCGGGTGGACAATGCCGGAGCGTCGTTGAGCGCGCCGGATCTGATTCTCGTCTCAAAGGGATCGATCGAACTCACGGCAGGCTCCTCCTTGCTGGCGACTGGCACGATAGGCGCCATTGATACGTTGCTGCTTGGCAGCAGTTCCGTGGCAGGGAGCGGGGACGGAACCCTGGTACGCGTAAGCAATGGCATCGGCGGAGGGCTCGTGCGCTCGGGTGTGTCAAACTCCACGACGCCGCTCATGACGCTGGCCGCAGGTGCCTCGGTGAGCGGGTTGAGCCTCATTCTCGACTCCACCAGCCGTACCAGCCTGAGCCCCGATGCGGATCTCCATGCCAGCTATGTCAGCCTCAACAGCGGCCAGATCAGCCTGCTCTTTGATAACCCGGGCACGCTGCAATCGACGACGGGTCTGGTACTTGCGGGGGGAGCATTTCAGGACCTGAGCTCGGCAAAGCTGCTTTCGCTCCTGAGCTACTCATCGATCGATATCTATGGGACCGGTTCTTTTGCGACATCTGGCGCTCTGGAGTTGCACGCCGCCCAGATACGTGGCTTCAACGCGGGCGGCGGAGCGGTCGCGTTTTCGGCTTCCAGCGTATTACTCGATAACAGCCCCGGGAGATCTTCTTTGGCTGTTCTCGCTCCGGCGTCTGGCAAACTGGAGTTTATTGCCGACACGATTCAGATCGGGTCAAACCAACTCGCGGTAGATCAGTACTCCGACCTGCGGCTCACGACCACTGGCGGGCTTTCATTCAGTGGAACGGGAGGGCTGACAGCGCAAGGGAACGTCATCGTCACGGCTCCGCGCATCACTGCGGCGAGCCAGTCGACGCAGTCTCTGGTGGCCGGTGGAAACCTCTTGCTCTTCGCCTCCTCCACAGGAAGCATGCTCACGTCGGGCCTGGGCGCTTCCCTCACTCTGCAAGGGCAGAGCGTAGCGGCGTACTCCGACATTGTGCTCCCCAGCGGTCTGCTGACTTTGCGCGCCACCTCGGGTGATCTCACGGTCGGCGGGCTTCTTGATGTCTCCGGCACGGAGCAACGGTTCTTCGACGTTTTCCGGTACACGGATGCAGGCGATATCGTCCTCAAGGCTGATGCAGGCTCGGTCAACCTCCTTGCGGGCAGCTCGGTCGATGTATCGGCAGCCGCCGGGGGTGGAGATGCGGGAAGCCTGGAGATATCGACTCCCCAGGGCTCATTCACCTTGGGCGGGGGACTCCGTGGCTATGCCGGGGCAGGCGGGAGTGCAGGCGAGTTTCGTCTGGACGTTGGCTCGCTCGCGTCACTGGGAACGATCAATGCGCGTCTCAATAACGCTGGTTTCACCGAAAGCCGCAGCTTCCGTGTTCGCAGCGGCAATGTTCTGGTGGACGGTCTGGCCATCGCTCACGACTTTGCGCTCTCAGCCGATCAGGGGTCGATCACTGTGACAGGAACGGTCGATGCCTCGGGTGTAACCGGCGGTGAAATCTCGCTGGAGGCAAATGGCAGCGTGACTCTGGCATCAGGATCGCTCCTCACCGTGGCAGCGCAGGATTTTGACAATGCGGGCAAGGGCGGGCAGGTCACCATCGAAGCCGGTTCGCAGCGCAACGGCGTGGTTGGCACCGGAACGGTGGATATTCGCTCCGGAGCGACTATCGACCTGTCCGTCGCGAGCAAGACGGCGTCGAGCGCATCCTACGGAAAATTCAGCGGCAAACTCCATCTGCGCGCTCCGCAGAATAGCACGCGCTCCGACCTGTCCGTTGCGGCGATCAATGGCACGATCGTCGACGCGTCGAGCATCCTGGTCGAGGGATACCGGCTGTACGATCTGACCGGAACCGGCACGATCACCTCGTCGGTGCAGAATACGATCAACTCGGACGCGCAGACTTTCCTGGGTGCGGCGGGCACGACCTCTGCGAACTACACCGCGATGATGGACCGCCTTTTGGCGAACAACTCAGCACTCGCACCTGTCGTCGTTCTTGCGCCGGGAGCCGAAATCATCAACCGCACGGGTGATCTGGTACTCGGCACGACCTCGAGCACTGCGACCAGTGATTGGAACCTCGCGACCTTCCGGTACGGGGCCAAGCGTGCACCGGGTGTCCTTACCCTTCGGGCCGCGGGGAACATCACGCTCTACAACGCGATTAGCGATGGCTTCACCACATCGGCTTACAACTCCGCGCTGTTGGCGCGGAGCTCGCTGCTCCCGGTCAATACCCAGTCGTGGTCTTATCGCTTCACCGCCGGTTCCGACTTGAGTGCGGCAGATTTCCATCGCGTACAACCTGTCGGCTCTCTGGGCGCCAGTTCCGGATTCCTGCAACTGGGCAAGGACTATGGTGCCAATACCTTTAGCAATGGCACGAGCGCCCTGACGTCGACGGCCGTGGCCACGCGTTTTCAGGTCATTCGCACCGGCTCGGGGGATATTGACATATCCGCCGGACGCAGCATCCGACTGCTCAACCAGTTCGCCTCCATCTACACGGCAGGCACCCAGGTAAGCGACCCGACGTTGGGAGGGACCTTTGATCTTCCCATCCTGGACGAAAATGGCGGCGCTCCCGTGCTCGGAGCCGTGCAGCAAAATCCGACTTACCCTGCGCAGTTCACCATGGCGGGAGGAAACATCTCGCTCTATGCCCAGGAGAATATCGAGCACCTGACCAAGATCAGCGGCCAGCTCGTGGCGGATTCGCAGAAGGAGCTTCCCAACAACTGGCTCTACCGTCGTGGATACGTCGACCCGGCGACTGGAGCATTCGGAACGAGCGCTCTTGGAGAGATCGCTTCGACAGCTTGGTGGGTGGATTTCAGTAATTTCTTCCAGGGAATCGGGGCTCTCGGAGGAGGCAATATCTCCATGACGGCGGGAAGGGATATCAGCAACGTCGATGCGGTGATACCGACGAATGCGCGCATGGCAGGCAAGGACTCGGCTGGCAATGCCATCGCGCCCGATGCGAACAATCTCGTCGAACTCGGGGGCGGTGACCTGGTGGTCAAGACTGGCCGCAATCTCGATGCTGGCGTCTACTATGTGGAGCGCGGAGCGGGGACGCTCGATGTCGGGGGCGAAATCACCACAAACTCCACCCGCTCTCCGTCGCTGGTCTACCTGTCCTCACAAAGCAACGCGGTGTCCGACTCCCTGACCTGGCTGCCCACAACGCTCTTTGTCGGTCGCGGCGGCTTCGATATCAACGCACGGGGCAACGCCCTTCTGGGTCCTGCGGTGAATACCTTCCTGATGCCTGGAGGGTATAATAATACCTACTGGTACAAAACCTACTTCTCGACCTATGACGCGGACAGTTACGTGAAGATCGCTTCCCTCGGCGGCTCAGTGACGATGCGGGAGGCGATCACCCTGTCTGGCAACACCGCAGGCTCGTCCGTTCCGATACTGTTTAGTTATCTCCAAAAGGTTCACCTCCTGACGAGTTCTCCGGCGTCTACATCATTCTATCAGCCGTGGCTCAGATTGGATGAATCCAGCGTGACGCCATTCCGTTCCTTGACGACCGTTATGCCGGGTACCCTCGACATCACTTCATTCAGCGGGAATATCAATCTGGTCGGTTCGATCAACCTGTCGCCGTCGCCATCTGGAAATCTCTCGCTGCTCGCCTCCAAGGCCATCAATGGTCTTCAGGCGAACGGAAGCACCCTTATCGGCGGCGTAAAGACCACCACCTGGGGTACTGCCAGCATTAATCTCTCCGACGCTGACCCATCCTCCATCCCCGGCATCACCTCACCCTTTGCCTACCAGGCTGTCGCCGATGTTGGCATCGTGCAGGCCCGCGCCCGCTCGACTGGCAGCGGGTTCCTCACGTTCGTCGACAACCTGTTCCGCGAATCTGGTTCCACTACTGGCGCGCTCCAGACGAAGCAGGCGCTGCACGATTCCGATCTGCTGCACGATGGAGATTCCGAGCCTGCCCGGATCTATGCGCTGGCGGGCGACATTTCCGGCCTGGAATATTATTCTGCCAAGGCGTCTCAGATCCTGGCGGGCCGGGATATTACCGATGTGGCGTTCTATTTACAGAATGTGAACTCGGACGATGTCAGCGTGGTGTCGAGCGGACGGGATATTATTCTCTACAATGCCAGTACGGCATTGCGTCTCGCGGCGAGCCGCACGGGAAACATCCTGAATCTTAACGCTCTTTCGCTCGCCGGGGATATTCAGATCGCTGGTCCCGGCGTGTTGGAGGTTCTTGCCGGGCGTGATCTGGACCTGGGGTCTGGCGCGAATAACAGCAATGGCACCGGAGTGGGTATTACCTCGGTCGGCAATGCAAAGAATCCCTATCTTTCTTACACTGGCGCGCAGTTGATCATCGGTGCGGGACTAGGCTCTGCTGGCGGGCTGGCGGATTCCTTGAATGTCGATGATTTCCTTGCGAAGTACGCTGAGGGAAATGGCAGGGCTTATGCCAGTGTCATTGCAGAGGAACTTGATGGCGCATCGATCTCCTCACTCTCCGATGAAGCCAAGGCGCGCATTGCCTTGAAGATCCTTTATCTCGCGTTGCGCGATGCCGGACGAAACTTCCAGACCCAAGGCGTAGCGGCTTATCAAAGCGGTTTTGCTGCGATCGAGTCGTTGTTTGGCGAAATCTCAGCAGAGCGAGGCGATATCACGCTACGGTCGAGGGACATTAGGACCAAGCAGGGGGGCGACATCAGCATCTTCTCGCCATCCGGCAAGCTCTCCCTGGCAAATACCGCACTGAATACGCTCATCCCCCCGGGTATCGTGACGGAAAGCGGCGGCGATATCGGAATCTTCACCCGTGGGGATGTTTCGCTGGGCATCGGGCGGATATTCACTTTGCGAGGCGGCAATCAGATCATCTGGTCATCCGAGGGAGATATTGCGGCGGGATCGGCCGCGAAGACTGTGACCTTTGCGCCGCCGACACGGGTCATTCTCGATCCTCAAAGCGCCGATGTGCAGACTGACCTGGCGGGCCTTGCCACGGGCGGCGGTATCGGTGTTCTCGCGACCGTTGCCGGGGTGCAGCCTGGTGAGGTGGACCTTATTGCCCCGAATGGGGCCGTCGATGCCGGCGACGCGGGCATTCGAGCCACTGGTGCGATTTCTATTGCGGCCGTGGAGGTGCGCAATGCCGATAACATCGCTGCTCCGCAGACAACCGGTGTTCCTACGTCTGGACCTCCGGCGGCCGTCGCTGCGCCCGCTCCCCCTCCTTCTAATCCAACCGCAGCCAATAATGCCGCAGCGACAGATGTTGCTGATCAGGCCCGCCAGCAAAGCCAGGAAACTACCGAGGCGCCGTCCATCATCAGCGTCGATGTGCTGGGATATGGCGGCGGCGATGGGGAGGATGAAGACAATACGCCGAGTGGAGAGAACTCATCGGCCTTGTGATAGGACTCGGCATTTTATGGAGAGCGCAACCGGAGTTGGCTGCGCGCAGGTGGCGAGTAATGACACAGCCCACGGTAACGACACTTCAAGGATAGTCGCAGGCGTGATTCGATGACTGCTGCCGACCAGAGTACGCTACCCTTGGTCGCGCCTTTCGAATAGCTCCCGGACGGATGTCCGGCAGCGGTCAATTTCCAGGTGTGGCGGCAGCTGACGCAGCGAGAGAAGCAGCCTTGCGAGCCTGATCGTAGGCCTCCCAGCCCCATTTGGTACGGAAAAGTTGATCGTCAAAGGACATTGAGCTACTTTGGGGCGCTTCCGTGGAGTTTCCTGTCTGTGCGGTGCTGGAGTTCGGTGCTGACCCGGCCACTGAAGTCACAGACGCATCGAGGGATGCAGGTTCAGAGTCGGTTGCCGCCCGCGCTGCGGTAATCGCAGCCTGCTGTCCACGGTAGGTAATGGAATTGCCCGGACCTGCGGGGATGCTGATGGCGACAGGGTATGACTGGATGGGCGCAGATGATCCTGCATCGGGCAGGGGAGCGACATAGCCCGACGATGTGCTGGAGGACGGGACAGATGATATCGCAGGCGATAGAGCTGATGCGGTCGAGGCAGTGCGGGTTTTGTACGGTGACGCCGGAGGGGAGACAGGGGAGTTTGCGGCGGTGTATGCGCTTGCTTCATTGGCAGAAAGCCGGGGTGTCTGGGGTGAACTAGAGGCCCGAGGTTCCAGAGGCGGTGAGACCGTCTCGGAGAGTTCGGTATTCTTTTCCTGAGGTCTTGGTGCGGATTCAGTCGATTCTCCGGCAGCATGGGTGCGCGTTCCCGTCGGTTTCTTGCCACCCGCGCCGATGATCAGGAACAACGAGGCATTCAGGATGAGAGACCCGATAAGGAGGATTGGAATCTTTTTCATATTCACGAAAAAACCAGTGCAGGCATGAAGCCTGCACTGGCGCTTTGTTTAGGCTTTAGGAGCGGTTTTTAGTAAAGGGGAAAAACGTTCCCACCATCGGTATATCGCTCAACCCGGACATTCTCGTCGATCTTGAGTCCGCCGCCCTGAGTTGCATCGGTTTGCAAAATTTGGTCTCGGAGGGAAGCGAAAAACTGAGCCTTGAGAGATCCATCTTCAAGTTCTCCAGTACGCTTGATGATACGATTATAGAGCCAAGCAGTATAGGTGCCATTTTTCAGGTTGGATTCTGAATAGTCGACGCCGTTCCACTTGAGGGGAACGCCACGGTTAGCTTCGGGAATCCCATCCTTTACGATGCGGGAGAGATAGTCTCCGGGTGTCACGTACCCGATGAAGTATCCACCCACTGCAGATGAACTGCGCTTTTTGTAGGCGGCAGGAGCAAGTACCGTAGTCAAGTAGGGAGCGAGATCGGCACCCGTTGTGAATCCGCCATTTCCAAGTGAGCCACTATTGACACCACTAACGGTTTGAATGGGCCAAAGAGCTATGTTTTCGACGGTTCCCCCATACTTCGGCACGCTACCCGCAGCGGCAACCTGACCAGTGGGTGTTGCTGTGGGGGTATTCGCGGTTATCGGATTCGGAGCCGGGTTGGTCGTAGGGAACCAAACTTGCACCGTAGCATTCGCACCGAGGCCAAACTCAGCGTAGGAAGCCAGTCGTTGCCCTGCATCTGAGTTTCGTCCCAGTGCGTAGACGATTTTATTCTCGTCAGCCGAGTTTCCCGTGATCAGGGACAAGGGGACGGCACCGGCCAGGTAGAGCTGTTGGGCAACCTGAGTCGTCAAATTAGCGCCAGCAGGGAATCCTGGACTTGCGACATATTGAAGTGCCGATATGCCAACAGGAGTCTCGTCGAGAGAGACATAGGTATGACCCAGATAATCTCCATTGAACGGAGTTGTGGCTTGGAAATTGGTTGAAAATCCAAAGTCAGGAACTGCCGTGTCGTGTGCTCCAGTGGTTGGGTCTGGAAGGTTGCCGGTGTTTGCCGGGGCCTCAGGCTGCACAAACGGTGCATCCAGACTGCCGGCGACCGCCGCAACGGCACCAGCCGCACCGATAAAGGATACCTTGATGATAACAGGTGTGCTATTGTAGGTTCCGTTCCAAACTCCATAGTTGGAGCCTGTTGCAGTAGCGCTGACTGTTGCTGAACCGCCGGTTCCAGTTGCATAACCGTTGACACCCTGGAAGGTCCATGTTCCTTCTGCACCCAAAAGGTGACCGATAGCTGATTGGGTTGCCTGTCGGTCACCGTTGGAGCCGACTATGTGAATAATTTCGGTGGCTTGAGTCAGGGTGGCAACCGTGAGGCTGAGGACTCCTACTGCGAACTTTTTGAGAGATGATTTCATTTTTAGGGAAGGTCTAGGCGTTTTGTTTGGTCAGACGGCGGCGAAAGATGAGTGCGGCAGTTCCTGCCAAACCGATGAGTAGATAGGTCGATGGTTCTGGTACTGCGGTGAAGGTCAGGACGCCTTGGTTGGAAACACCAAACGTTCCAACTTTATCTACCGTCGAGTCTCCATTATTTATGGCGAAGAGATTCAGTTGGTTCGTGAGAGATGTCTCGATGCTTGTCCACTTGCTTCCAGAACCAAAGTCGTTGCCCACAGCAGTTACCTGCTTGTAGTACTCTCCAGTCGTGGTCTGGGTTGTTGCATCAAGATTGCTTCCGTAGGCCAACGAGCCATTGAAGGAGTTTCTTACCTTGTTGACATTGGACAGAGTGGTCTCGGCTGGATTTCCTGATAGAGCACTCCAAGGTGTTGAGGTACTGACTGTGCGCGACGCATAAAGGGAAGCCCAACTATCTGTACCGGTGTCTGTTAAGCCACCAAAGATTCCCCATTGGAGGGACGAACGGTACCAATCAGCGCCATAAATGGCACTTAAGTCAGATAGAAGGTTAGCGACTTGAATACTCGCTCCCGCCGTTGCATTGGTGAACTCGCTGAAGTTGCCAAGATTTAGAAGATAAACGGTGGAGTTTCCCTGTCCTGTGTCTGATGAGAGGGCGCGGATACCGAGGAAGATATCTCCGTTTTGATAGTCTGTAACCGTCGCCGCTTTGGCGGTGAGGCTACTGGCTGCGGTAATCGCCAGGGCGATCACAGCGGCCGCATGGATTCTTAATTTCATGTGGATTTTCTGTGACCCCGCTCTGCGATTCGTATGCTCAAGCGAAGGGTAGTGTTGGTGTTGTAAGACGACTTAAAGAGTCGTTATTTGTTGGTAGCTTGGTTTCTGTTATTTTCGCAAGGAAAAAATCGGGAATGTTTTAACACCCGCGTAGCGTCATTTCGTTGCCAGGAAAAGTGTCGAACTCCTCGCTTGGGGATTTTTGCGATTTATAAAAATCTGAAAAAGAGATGGTTGCGTGAAATGTGTTTCCATTTTCAGGAAGGGCTTGCCACGCGATTTAATCACGATTAATACAGTCGTTATTGGTGCCGGGTTTTGTTTCTCAAAGGGACGCTTCGGAAAAAGCACGCGCGCCTCGATTTCCACTCAATTGGTTACAAAACTACCAACTACACTGTCCTCATGGAGGCGTTCGCCTTTCGTTATTTTGACGATGGGCTGCGCACTCGTGTCCTCCTTTGCTGTGCGGGCTCAGAATGCCGCGCCTGATCAGGCGACGCAGGAAAACGACGCCGCGCCCGAGAATGAGCCGACCATGTACATCCAGGAGTATCGCGTGGTCGGCGCGAAGAAGTTGCCGCGCGAAACGGTGGAAAACACTGTCTATCCCTATCTCGGCCCCGGCCGTACGGCGGGAGATGTGGAGCAGGCGAGAGCGGCTCTGGAAAAGGCGTATAAGGACGAGGGCTTTCAAACGGTCTCCGTTTCGATTCCTCTGCAGAAGGCCAGTCGTGGGGTGATCTTTTTGCAAGTGGCGGAGGTTCCCATCGGGCGTCTCCGTGTTAATGGCTCGCGCTATTACGATATCAACAAGATCAAGGCGAGGGTGCCGTCTCTGGCCGAGGGAAGTGTTCCGAACTTTGCTGACGTTGAGCGGGAGATTGTCGCATTGAACCGGCGCGCGGGGTTGCAGGTAACACCTTCCCTGAGTCCCGGAGTGCTCCCGGGAACATATGATGTTCAGCTCACGGTTAAGGATCAGTTTCCGCTGCACGGGAGCGTGGAGTTGAACAACCGCTACAGCGCGAACACGACGCCGCTGCGGCTGGATTTGAGCCTGCGGTATGACAACCTGTGGCAGCTGGGACACACGATCGGGTTTGGATTTCAGATCGCACCGCAGCGGA